>CAYGYQ010000359.1:0-1501 GCA_964354035.1 uncultured Bordetella sp. | reverse complement strand
GGCTGTGCGCCGAGCGCTGCCCGACCGGCGCCTGGGACATGCAGAAGTTCCTGCTGGTCATGGCCCGCGCCGGCGAGGTCCCCCATCCGGAGGCGATGCCGCGGCGCGTCGCCGCCTCCGCGCAGCTGGCGGCGGATTGAGCGAGGGCCCGGCGATGAAGCCCATCTCGAGCGTCAACGATTTCGTCGTCAAGTTCGCCAACGTCAACGGTTCCGGTTCGGCTTCCGCGAACGGGCTGTTCGCGAAGGCCGTGCTGAAAATGGGCGTCCCGGTCGCGGCCCGGAACATCTTCCCCTCCAACATCCAGGGCCTGCCCACGTGGTACGAGGTGCGCGTCGTCGAGGAGGGCTGGCGCGGCCGCCGCGGCGGCGTCGACCTGATGGTCGCGATGAACCCGGAGACGTGGAACGAGGACCTGCTGGAGATCGAGCCCGGCGGCTACCTGTTCTACGACTCGACCAAGCCGCTGCCGCCGTCGAAGTTCCGCTCCGACGTCACGGTCGTGGCGATGCCGCTGATGGAGATCTGCAACGCGACCTACACGGATCCGCGCCAGCGCCAGCTGTTCAAGAACATCATCTACCTCGGCGCGCTAGCGGGACTCCTGGCAATCGAGCCGGAGGTCATCGAGGCACTGCTCACAGAGCAGTACAAGGGCAAGCAGCCGCTGCAGGAGTCCAACCGCAAGGCGTTCCGGCTGGGCTTCGACTACGCGGCCGCGAATTTCGCGCCGATCGGTCTCAGGGTCGAGCGGCGCGACCGGGTCGGCAACCGCATCTTCGTCGATGGCAACAACGCGTCGGCGCTGGGCGCCGTTTTCGGCGGGGCGACGGTCTGCGCGTGGTACCCGATCACGCCTTCGTCGTCGCTGGCCGAGGCCTTTGCGAAGCATTGTCAGCGCTACCGCGTCGACGCGGCAACGGGCCGCAACCGGTTCGCCATCGTCCAGGCCGAAGACGAGCTGGCGTCGATCGGGATGGTGATCGGCGGCGCCTGGAACGGCGCACGCTCGTTCACCGCGACCTCGGGACCCGGCATTTCGCTGATGCAGGAATTCATCGGCCTCGCCTATTTCGCCGAGATTCCGGCGGTGCTCTTCGACGTCCAGCGCGGCAGCCCGTCGACCGGGATGCCGACGAAAACGCAGCAGGCCGACGTGCTCTGCGCCGCCTACGCATCCCACGGCGATACCAAGCACGTGCTGCTGTTTCCCGAGGATCCCACCGAGTGCTTCGAGATGGGCGCGCAGGCCTTCGACCTGGCCGATCGCCTGCAGACCCCGGTGTTCGTGATGCTCGACCTCGACATCGGCATGCAGGATTGGGTCACCGCGCCGTTCGCGTGGGACGATGCCCGGCGCCTCGACCGCGGCAAGGTGATGACGGCCGCCGACCTGGAGGCCGGGCACGAGTTCGGTCGCTACCTCGACGTCGACGGCGACGGCGTGCCGTACCGCACCTATCCGGGCACGCACCCGAAGCGTGGCGCGTTCTTTACCCGG
>CAYGYQ010000358.1:0-1551 GCA_964354035.1 uncultured Bordetella sp. | reverse complement strand
GGACGTGCTCGAGGTGGACAAAGCGCTTGACCGGGACGAGCTTCGCGACGACCGACAGCGCGTAACCGAGCGTCCCGTACGAGTTGGGGAAGCCGAAGAAGAGATCGCGATGGTCGTTGTCCGGCGTGCAGTGGACGATCTGTCCGTCGGCAGTCAGTACGTCGAGTGCGGCGACGGTGTCGTGCACGAGTCCGTGCCGGAACGACGAGGCCTCGATGCCGACGCCGGCGACGGCGCCGCCGAGCGTAATCGACTTCAGCTGCGGGACCACGGCCGGCATCGCGCCCTGCGCCAGCGTCGCATCGGCCAGCGCCACGTAGGGAATCATGCCTTCGGCCTCGACGACGCCAGCGGCCGTGTCGATCCGGATCACGTCGTCGAAGGACGCGAGGTCGATCCTTGGCCGACGTCTCGGCGGCCGATCGCGGAAGAGATTCGACGTCCGCTTCGCCAACCCGGCCGCCGCCACGCCGCCCGCCGCGGCGATCTCTGCGCCAAGGCGCGCCGTCTTGTCGGCGTACGTGATCACATCGGTGGGTCGTAGAGGAACGAGCGGCTCATTGGATACCGGTTGCCGACGCTGCCCTTGCTGACCGTCACCTGGAACAGGTTGAGCTGGACGTCCTTGCCGCGGAAGACCTCCGCGCACGACCACAGGTACGTGCGCCAGATGCGGCGGAACCGCTCGTCAAAGCGAACCGGGTCGAGCGCGTGGATGCGCTCCCAGTTGCGGTCGAAGCGATCACCCCAGCAGTCGAGTGTCAACGCGTAGTGGCGCCGCAGGTTCTCGACGTCGAGCACCTCGAGCCCGCAGCGCTCCATCGCGCCGAGCGCCTGCGCCAGGCTCGGGATCCAGCCGCCCGGAAAGATGTAGTTGCGGATGAAGAATTCGGTGTCGCGGGCGCCGACGTGGCCGATGAAGTGGATGACGCCGAGGGCGCCCGGCTTCATCGCGTTGGCGTGCGCCTGCACCACTTCGGCCAGCTGATCCGGTCCCGCGTGCTCGAGCGTGCCGATCGACAGCAGCTTGTCGTACTGGCCGGGCATCTCGCGGAAGTCGGCTTCGATCACGCGCAGCGTTTCGTCGAGGCCGCGGCGCGCGATCTCGGAGCGCAGTTCCGCGACCTGCTCGGTGGTGGCGTTGATCCCGGTTCCGACGGCGCCGAAGTGGTCCCACGCGTGGAACATGAGACCGCCCCAGCCGCAACCGACGTCGACGAAGGTTTCGCCCGGCTGCAGCCGCACCTTGCGGCAGACGTGGTCCATCTTGTTGCGCTGCGCTTCCTCGAGCGTGGTCGTGCCTTCGCTCCAGTAGGCGCAGGTGTACATCATCGCGGGCGTGTCGAGCCAGGGCTCGTAGAACGCCTTGCCGAGGCCATAGTGAAAGCGCGCGTTCGCCTTCGCCTGCGGCAGCGATCGGTTCGAGTGCCCCCACTCGTGCCAGCGATTGCGCAGCGCGACCAGCGGATTCCTGATCCGGTCGTGGCCGCTGTCGATGCCGGCGCGAAAGGCGAGGGCGAGATCGCCGTCGACGTCGAGGCTGCCGTCGAA
>CAYGYQ010000357.1:0-1554 GCA_964354035.1 uncultured Bordetella sp. | reverse complement strand
TTCGACAGCAACGGCTGGGGCGCGTACTGGAACTCGGTGGTCCTGGCGTCGTGGACGGCCGTGATCGGCACCGCGGTCGTCTTTCTCGGTGCCTACCTGCTGGAGAAGACGCGCGGCTTCGAGTGGGGACGCGGCGTGGCGCAGCTCATGGCCATGCTGCCGATGGCGGTGCCGGGCCTGGTGCTCGGCCTCGCCTACATCTTCTTCTTCAATGCCAAGGCCAATCCGCTCGGATTCATCTACGCGACGATGATCATTCTTGTCGTCAATTCGGTGACCCACTTCTACACGGTCAGCCACCTCACGGCGACGACGTCGCTGAAGCAGCTCGACCACGAATTCGAAGCGGTGTCCGCTTCGCTCAAGGTGTCGCTGCTGCGCACGATGGCGAGGGTGACGGTGCCGATCTGCCTGCCCGCCGTGCTCGATATCAGCATCTACCTCTTCGTCAATGCGATGACCACGGTTTCCGCGGTGATCTTTCTCTATTCAACCGACACCAAGCTTGCGGCGGTATCGATCATCCACATGGACGAGGCCGGTTTCACCGCGTCCGCCGCTGCCATGGCGCTGGTGATTGTCGCCACTTCGGCGGCGGTCAAGATCACGCACGTGCTCCTCACCCGCCGGTTCGACCGCTCGACGCAGGCCTGGCGGCAGCGCTGAGGCGATGTCCGATCGCCTCGCCCGACTGCTGGCCACCCGCCCGTGGCTCCTCGCTGACGGCGCCACGGGGAGCAACCTGTTCGCCGAGGGACTCGTCTCGGGCGACGCGCCGGAGTTGTGGAACGTCGCGCACCCCGACCGGATCGCCGCGCTGCATCGCCGTTTCATCGACGCGGGCGCCGACATCATTCTCACCAACAGCTTCGGTGGCAATCGTTACCGGCTCGCCTTGCACAAGGCGGAAGCGCGCGTCGCGGAGCTGAACGAGGCGGCGGCGCGGATTGCCCGCCGTGTTGCCGACGAGAGCGGGCGCGAGGTCGTCGTGGCCGGCAGCATGGGCCCCACCGGCGAGATCATGGCACCCATCGGCACGCTGGGCTTCGAAGCGGCGAGAGACGCGTTCGCCGAACAGGCGGCAGCCCTGGCGCGCGGTGGCGCCGACGTGCTCTGGATCGAGACGATGTCCGCGCGCGACGAGGCCGAGGCGGCGATCGCGGGGGCCGAGACCACGGGCCTGCCGGTCGTCTGCACGCTGAGCTTCGACACGAACGGCCGCACGATGATGGGGATGGCGCCCGCCGACCTGGCCGCGCTCCAGCGCGAGCTCACGCCAGGTCCGATGGCATGCGGCGCGAACTGCGGCGTCGGCGCCTCCGAGGTCGTCGTGGCTATCCTCAACCTGGCCGCAGCGGCCTTGCCGGACGCCGTGCTCGTCGCCAAGGCCAACTGCGGCATTCCGCAGTACGTCGACGGCGCGATCCGCTACGACGGCACGCCCGAACTGATGGCGAGCTACGCGTGCCTCGCGCTCGATGCCGGGGCACGGATCATCGGCGGCTGCTGCGGCACGACGCCCGAGCACATTCGCGCGATGCGCCAGGCGCTCGC
>CAYGYQ010000356.1:0-1575 GCA_964354035.1 uncultured Bordetella sp. | reverse complement strand
CCGCGATCTGGATCAGGTGGTCGAGCATCGGGATCATCGTCTCGCCGCCCTCGCCGGAGAAGCGCTTCTGGCCGACGTACTTCGTGTGCAGGTAGCGCTCGAGCGTCTCGGCGGCGGTCAGCCGCTCGAGGATGTGCCGGCGCTGCTCGGCGGGATAGGTCGGCCGCGAGCGGATCGGCTCGAGGCGCGCCTGGACGAACCGCTTGGTCGCCGTATCGTTGATGTACATGTACTCGGCGCCGAAGCTGCGGCAGTAGGTTTCCTTCAGCGCCTGGATCAGCACCGCGAGGCGCATCCGCTCGGAACCCGCCTTGAACGAGCCGACGTCGAACTCGGTGTCCATGTCCGCCGCGGTAAAGCCGTAGGCGGCGAGGTCAAGATCGGCGAGATACGGCTTTTCCTGCCGCTGCAGCGGGTCGAGTTCGGCGTGGAACATGCCCAGCGTGCGAAAGCGGCCGATCATCTGCAGCACGAGCACCTGCTTGTGCATCGCCGACGCGTCGACCATCGCCGCGGCGACCTTGCGGCTGCGTGCGAGCTGGATGAACGACTCGATCACCGGCGCGTGCGAGACATCGGCCGCGCCGCCGCGCAGCGAGTCGAAGTAGCCGCGCCATTCGGCGCTGACGGCCGCCGGATCCGCGAGGTAGCGCTCGTACTGCTCCTCGATGTACGGGGCGTTGCCGCCGAACAGCGTGCTCCCGGCGGCGATTTCCTGCAGGCTGCTCATGGTGCGGGCCTCGTGGTCTGGTTGCGCGTCCGGCGGACTCACTGGACTACCCTTCAAATAGTCGGGGCGGTTGGCATCTGTTTTCGTAGGCGCGGGCTTGCCCGCGCTCGATCAGCCTCGACGCAGGCGCGGCCGAGCGCGGCCGAGGCCGCGCCTACGACCCCGCCCTTCACCGCGCCCCATGGGCCGTCAACACCACGGTGGGTTAACACATGGTGTCGCATGCCTGCCGCCGGACGTGTCGCCCCGATCACCGTTCGGCGAGCGGCTTGACCGACCGGCGCGTCGCGCCGCTGAACAGCTGCCGCGGGCGCCCGATCTTGTACTCCGGATCCGCGATCATCTCGTTCAGCTGCGCAATCCAGCCGACCGTGCGGGCGAGCGCGAAGATCGCCGTGAACAGCGGAATCGGGATGCCGATCGCCTTCTGTACGATTCCGGAGTAGTAATCGACGTTCGGATAGAGCTTGCGCGATACGAAATAGTCGTCCTCCAGCGCGATCTTCTCGAGGCCCATCGCCAGCTTGAACAGCGGGTCGTCGTGCAGCCCCAGCGCCTCCAGGACCTCGTAGCAGGTCTGGCGCATCAGCTTCGCGCGCGGGTCGTAGTTCTTGTAGACGCGGTGGCCGAAACCCATCAGCTTGACCGTGCTGTTCTTGTCCTTGACCTTGGTGATGAACTCACCGATCTTGGCCGCGCCCCCCATCTTCTGGATGTCGCCCAGCATGCTGAGGCAGGCCTCGTTGGCGCCGCCGTGCGCCGGCCCCCAAAGGCAGGCCACCCCGGCGGCAATCGCCGCGAACGGGTTGGTCCCGGAGGATGCGCACAGCCGCACCGTCGACGTC
>CAYGYQ010000355.1:0-1583 GCA_964354035.1 uncultured Bordetella sp. | reverse complement strand
GTTCGTCGGCGCGATCGCGCCGGCATTGCAGGCGGCGGGCGTGCCCGCGCCGCAGCTTTTCTCCCTCGTTCTCTGACCGCACGACCATGCGCGAGCGCCCGGAGATACCCATCCTGCCCGCTGCCGCCGGCGATTGCGCGGGCGCCGAGCCGTTCGCGCTGATGGTGCTGGGCGACGCGATGGCGCCGGAGTTCGTCGAAGGCGAGATCATCGTCGTCGAGCCCGAGGGCCACGCGACCGACGGCGCGTTCGTCGTGGCCGAGGTCGAAGGCGGCTGGACGATGCGGCAGCTCGTCCGCCGCGACACGGGCTGGCAGCTCCACGCGCTGAATCCGGCCTACGCGGCGACTGCGCTCGCCGATCTTCGCGCCGTCCGCGGCGTGGTCATCCAGAAGAGCCGGCCCGGGCGCCGGCGCTCGGTCAAGCGTTACGTGGGCTGACGATCGGGAAAGCGCTGCCGGAGGACGCCGTGCCCTATTTCATCTATCGCGTGTTTCCGTTGCGCCGTCTCGAGCAAGTGACGGAGGTACCATCGTTCGGCGAGGCGTCGGGGCAGGCGAAGGCGCTGCGCGCGAGCCCCGAGCGTCCCGCTGACTGCGCCATCAAGGTCATATTCGCCGCGACTGCGGAGGAGGCCGAGCAGCTGCTGCTGCAGGCCCGCCCGAAGCAGCCGGGTCTCGCCGATGACGAGTGAATCGTGGTCCCCGGGCGGGGCAGCGGAGCCGATGGCCGCCATCGCCGCGCCTCCTCTTGCCGATCCGGGCGATGCCGTGCGCGCGACGGAATGCGCCGACCGGTCCGACCGTCTGATTGCGGCGGTGCAGCTGAATTGCGACATCACCGACGCGCGGCATGCGCGGAACATGACGATGTGCACGTACCTCCTCGCCATGCGCGAGCAATGCCGGTGGCAGCGCGGGTACGCGCTGAATGCCGCGCTGCCGCGCGCGGAAGTGGGCGCGTGGCTGTCCGAGCGCGAGGCGCAGTGGGATGCCGTCGAGCATGGCGACTATCGGTCGTTGCCGATCGACGGCGCGCTCGTGGAGCCGTTCGCCGTCGCGGCGATCAACGCCGCGCTCGTCCCCCGCGGGTGGGTGTACGGCGCCGGCATCGGCCGCTTCGGCAAGCCGCAGTTCTTCCTGGCCGAGCTCGAGCGTGAAGAATGGCGCGACGGCGCGCGCATTCTCGTCGCCGGGCGGGAGCACGCCCGCGATCTGGCGCCGGCTCCGGCGGCCTTGCGCGCCGACACGATCTACGTGCGTACGGACGTGCTGCGGCGCCTGCTGTGGGAGCAGGCCACGCTGTGGACGCACCGGCGGGCCGGGGGCGCGTTCAGGGCCGTGCTCGATGCCTGCAGCTTCGCGGACGACCCGATGTGCGCGCTGGAAAGGATGGTCGACGCCGAGACCGAGACGCTGATCCTGCACGAGCTGGGCGAGCATGCCGCGGGTGTCGCGTTGTCCCCGGCGTGGGAGCGCATGCTCGGTGGCTTCACGCGCCGCGGGGCCGAGCTCTTCGCGCGCGCGGCGCGCGACCACCTGGCCGATTGCACGGTGACGCTGCCCGCGCTGGTGGCGCGCGGC
>CAYGYQ010000354.1:0-1595 GCA_964354035.1 uncultured Bordetella sp. | reverse complement strand
GTTCGGCCACATGATCTCCTGCGGGGCAGGCGGCAATCTCACCGAGCTCATCGACGACGTCACCCTGCAGCGCGCGCCTGTTTCCGAAGCGCAGGCGCTGGTGATGATCGAGCGCCTGCGTCTTGCGCACAGCGCGCGCAAGGCGCGCGTGCCACCCGATCGCCGTCTGCTCGCGGCATTCATCGCCCGGCTGTCGCAGCTTGCCGCCGGCGCGCCGTGGCGGCGTTTCGTGCTGGAGATCAACCCGGTCAAATGGGGTGTTGACGTTGTTGTGGCGGTCGACGGACTGCTGGTGATCGACGAACCCTGACCGCGGACGCCCCCGCTCGTGCCTGCCGGGCGGACCCGGCGTTGACCGCGACGTCGCGAAGCCTCTATTCTGACCGATTCGCCGCCCAATCCACGGAGTCCCGAACCATGACCTTCAGATATCAACGCAGCTACCGCGGCAAGATCCAGGCCGTCCTGCTCGACTGGGCCGGCACGACCATGGACTTCGGCTGCATGGCGCCGGCCGTCGTTTTCGTCGAGGTGTTCAAGCGCAAGGGCGTGCCGATCACGATGGACGAGGCGCGGGCGCCGATGGGTGCGCACAAGCGCGTCCACATCCAGAAGATCACCGAGCAGGACTCGGTGCGCAAGCGCTGGCAGGAGCAACACGGTCGCCTGCCGACCGACGACGACGTCGAGGCGATGTTCAAGGACTTCGTGCCGTTGCAATTGAAGTGCCTGTCGGACTATTCGGCGCTCATCCCCGGCACGCTCGGCATCATCCGGACGCTGCGCAGGCGCGGCTACAAGATCGGTTCGACGACGGGCTACATGACGGAGATGATGAAGATCAACCTGCGCGACGCGGCGAAGCAGGGCTACGTCCCGGACTCGACCGTCTGCGCGTCGGAGGTGCCGGCGGGACGGCCGTTCCCCTACATGTGCCTGCAGAACATGATGAATCTCGGCGTCTCGCCGGTCGAGGCCTGCGTCAAGATCGACGACACGCGCCCGGGCATCGAGGAGGGCCTGAACGGGGGCATGTGGACGATCGGCCTGGCGATCAGCGGCAACGAGATCGGCATGTCGCTCAAGGACTGGAAGAAGCTGCCGAAGGCTGATCAGGAGCGCATGCGCGCGGGCGCCTACACCCGCATGTACCAGAGCGGCGCGCACTACGTCGTCGATGCGATCACCGATATCGTGCCGTGCCTCGACGACATCGAGGCGAGGCTGGCGAGGGGCGAGCGGCCGTAGGGCAGGGCGATCGGCGGGAAGCCGCACCCGCTTCGTCGATGGACCGGTGCCTCGTCAGCGCTTCGCCCCTTCGTCGTGCGCCGCGGGGCCCGAGACGGCCTTGCCGGCGCGGAACGCGAGCGCCATCGCGAACGCGGCCTGCGTGAACTTCAGCACCTCGGCGAAATCCTCGTCCGAGAGACGGCGCGCGGCATCGCTCGCGCGGTAGAGGTTGGCGAATTCCCGCTCGCGTCCGGCCTGCAGCGCGAGCCTGCCGATGCCGAGCGACTCCAGCGTCTTCCATACGTCCGGATTGTACGAGCGCGTGAAGCGCATCACGAACGAGATCGGATCGTTGCGCCCGAGCA
>CAYGYQ010000353.1:0-1598 GCA_964354035.1 uncultured Bordetella sp. | reverse complement strand
CCCATGCCGCAGCGGCTGAAAGCCTTGGCCCGGTTGATCTCGTCGGCGTCGAGCGCGCACGCCTCACGGCGAAACTCGCCTGCGGTCACGCCCTCGCAACGACACAGGATGGTCTCGTCGGACATCGCGGCCGCCAGGTCGGCCGGAAATGGGAACGCTGCCTCGAGCGCGACCCGGAACCCGGCCATGTGTCGCAGCGCGCCCTCGAGCGCCACCAGGCGCGACTTGTCGACGTCGTGGCCGCGATCCTCGAGCAGGGCGAGTGCCGCGCGCTCGCCGGCAAGCTCGGCGGCGTCAGCGCCGGCAATGCCGCTGCCGTCGCCCGCCAGGTAGACGCCGCGGACGGGCGTGCGGCCGGTGATATCGCGCTCCGGCAGAAACTGCTGCTGGACCGGATCGAACGCAAACGGGATTTCGGCCAGATCGGCGAGCTGAGTTTCCGAGCTCAAGCCGAAACCGAAGGCGATGGCATCGCACGCAAGCCGACGTTCCCTCCCTGCCACGCTTCGATACACGAATGCCGACAAAGCGCCGTCGTTTTCCTCGGCCGCGACCGGCCTGATGCCGTTCGCCATGTGGATGCCGCGCGCGCGCAGTGCCGCCACGTACCACAGGCCCTTGGCGAAAGTGCTCCCGCCACGCAGCAGGCCCGGCACGGCGCGACGCTTTGCAGCAAAGGGCGCAGTGTCGAGGACGGCGGCGACACCGCCACCCGCCTTGGCGTACTGGTAGGCGACGAGATAGAGCAGCGGTCCGGTGCCCATGAAGACGATGCGCCCGCCGATGGCGCAACCCTGGTGCTTCAACGCGATCTGCGCACCACCCAGCGTGTAGATGCCGGGAAGCGTCCAGCCCGGAAACGGAATGATCCGGTCGCGCGCACCGGGCGCCAGGATGAGGTCGCGATACGGAACTTCACCGCTTTGCCCACCGGACAGGCAGTGGAGCGCGCCGCGCCGGAGATCCCAGACGAGCGTATCGGGCCGGTAGTCGATGCTGCTCCTGATGCCATCGAACGTTTCGTGCTGCCCGCGCGCCTTTGCCGCGTCGAAACCGTACAGCGCCCGATAAGGGCGCGTGAATCCCGCGGGCGCGCGGCGATAGATCTGGCCGCCGCTTGCCGGCGCCTCGTCGATGACGATGGGGGCAAGCCCTGCGGCGGCGAGCGTCGCCGCGGCACGGCAGCCGGCGGGGCCGGCGCCGATGACGATCGGCGGTCTATCGTCCATTGCCGGGCACCCTTGGCGCCGCGCGCCCTCCCTCCGGGAGGGAGCCATTCGCGCCCGTGTCGACGTCACTCCGCGTGACGATCCGCATGCCTTCGGCGACATAGCTCGTGCAGGCGCGCAACCGCGTGCCGTCGTCGAGCGCGACCCAGCAATCCTGGCAGGAACCCATCAGGCAAAATCCCGCGCGCGGCCCATCGCCGAACTCCGACAAACGCAGCCGCCGCCCATTGGTGAGCAGCGCGGTGAGCAGCGTGTCTCCCGCCAGCGCCTCGCAGGCGCGGCCGTCGATGTCGAACCGGACGACGCGCCGATCACGCTCGGCGAGTCGCTGGAACTGGGGTGCTTCCATCTGTTTCGCCTGCCTTCTAG
>CAYGYQ010000352.1:0-1710 GCA_964354035.1 uncultured Bordetella sp. | reverse complement strand
CGTGGGATTGGCCTGCAGCGGCTCGAGCACGCCGCCGATGCCTACCCCGCCTGAAAGATGCACGTTCCTGCCGATCTGCGCGCACGAGCCCACGGTCGCCCAGGTGTCGACCATCGTTCCCTCGTCGACGTACGCGCCGATGTTCACGAAGGACGGCATCAGCACGACGTTCGGCGCGATGTAGGCGCCGCGGCGCGCGACGGCCGGCGGCACGACCCTGACGCCGGTGGCGGCGAGCTGGTCGTCGGACAGGCCGGCGAACTTGGTCGGCACCTTGTCGTAGAACGCGAACGGCTCGGCGCTGCCGGCGCGGCGCTCGAAACGCATGGCACCGGTTTCGGTCAGGCGGAACGAGAGCAGCACGGCCTTCTTGATCCACTGGTGCGTCGTCCAGGCGCCGCCGATCTTCTCGGCCACGCGCAGACGCCCGGCGTCGAGGCCGGCGATCACCTGCGCGACGGCGTCGCCAACGGCCGCAGGGGCGCTTTGCGGGGAGAGCGTCGAACGGGTTTCCCAGGCAGTGTCGATCACGTGCTCGAGGTGGGTCATGGGGAAGGGCGCCGGGCAAAAGCGGCAATTTTACCTCGGCCGCGCCCTTTCCTGCGGCCCGGCGTCACCGGCACCGGCCAGCGCGCGGCGATAAATGGGCTCCAGCAGCGCCGGCAGCATGTACATCGGCAGCTGGGCGAGCGCGAAAAAGGACGTGACCTCGACGCTGGCGTGCCCGGACAGCGCGACCAGCACGAGGCCCATGTTGCAGTTGCCGGAGAGAAGGCCGGCGGTGAGCGCCGTGGCCGTGCCGCGATGGCGGAACGCGAGCCAGCCGGCGGCCTGCAACGCGATGTTGAAAGCGAAGGCCAGCACGGTCGCGAGCGCGGCGTACCCCGGCCGTGCCAGCGCAAACGCGGTGACGCCGTCCATGATGGCGATCGCGAAGACGACGAGATTCACGACGGCGAGCCCGTCGATGAGGTCGCGCCTTGCCGCGAGCGCGGATGGGCGTACCATGCGCCGCACGACCCAGGCGGCGACGAAGGCGCCGCCCACCATCGCCGCGAGCCGTCCCATGAAGGCGGGCAGGCTGAGATTGAGCTCGAGGTCGAGCAGGGCCAGTGCCAGCGGCGGCAACGTGACCGGCACCAGCGCCGTGGCGAAGACCACGGCCACCACGGCGAGTGTCGCGTCGAGCCCGACGAAGAGCGCGATGGCGACGCTCGACACGATGGGTGATGAAGCCGACATCAGGATCAGGGCCTCGCGCAGGCCGGCGGGAAGTCCCAGCGCCAGCGCCGGCGTCGTGACGGCCCAGACGAGCAGCGGCGACACGCCGAGGATCCAGACGACGAGCGCCGCGACGAGGCCCGACCGCCGCCGGGCGGCCGCGATCGCGGACCAGTCGAGCCGGAGCAGCGCCAGCGCCAGCGGTATTACCAGTGCCGGCACGAGCAGCGGCTTCGCCAGCGCCGCGAGGGGCGGAACGAGGAATCCGATCAGGACCCCGCCAGCCATGAACTTTGTGGCGTGGCGACCGACGAAGGCGAGCGGGCGCACGGCTTCAGCGCTTGCGCACGGGGATGGCGGACGATGCGAGCCGCGACCCGATCGCCTCCCGCAGCACGGGCGGGCCGATCGTCGTGGGATAATTCGCGGGAGCAAGCAGGCGCGACAGGCGGGGATTCACGGATGACGGCGGCAGGACGGAAGCGGAAA
>CAYGYQ010000351.1:0-1764 GCA_964354035.1 uncultured Bordetella sp. | reverse complement strand
GGCGGCAACCTCTGCCTCGACACGCGTTGCGTCTTCTACAACCAGAGCGAGTGGTGGCGCCGCGCCAACGATTTCTGCCTCAAGCACGGCGGTGACGTCTGCCACGTCGCGCCGCAGGGCAAACACTGCCACGCGGCGTTTTCCGGCGATCTCGCCCCGGTACTGCTCGTGCTCGACGCCACGGTCGAGATCGTCGGCCCGGCCGGCGCGCGGGGATTGCCGCTCGCGGAGCTCTATCTCGATGACGGCGCGCGGCACCTGTCGCTCGCGCCCGGCGAGATCATCGCCGCCGTGCGCATCCCGGTCCAGCCAGCGCGCGTGCGCACCGGGTACCGCAAGGCACGAGCGCGCGGCGCCATCGATTTTCCGCTCGCCGGCGTCGCCGCGCAGGTCGCGATGAACGACGGCCGTCTCGGCGCGCTGCGTGTCGCGCTGACCGGCACCAACGCGCGACCGTTCCTGGTCGACGGCACGCATGCGCTCATAGGTGCCGCAGTGACCGACGCAACGCTGACGCAACTCGGCAAGCTCGTGCAGAAGCAGGTGAGTCCGATGCGCACGACCGTCACGCACTCCTACTACCGGCGGCAGGTCGCGGCGGTGCTCGCCCGGCGGCTGGTGCGCGAGCTTGCCGCCGAACCGGCTGCCGGCGCTCGCGGAACATCCGGCTGAAGCCGCACGGGCGCGCGGCCATCGGCATGGACACCTCCGGCAATGCTCCGGGCTCCGAAGCCCACGGCTCGCCGGCGCGACGCTGGACCGCCGCCGACGGCATCCACGTCGACGTGCGCGGCCTCGCGCCGCCGGAGCCGTTCCTGGCGATCGTCCGCCTGCTCGAGTCGATCGGGGGTGCCGCGACACCGGTGATCGTCCATCACGAGCGCGACCCGGTGCTGCTCTACGGCGAACTCGCCGAGCGCGGTTGGACCGTGGAGCACGTAGACGGCGACCCGGGTGAAGTGCGGCTGAAGCTAGAGCGCGCACGGTGAAGCTCGCTGCCGGGGCGTTCCTTGCGGGAGCGGGGAGCCGCCTGCTGCCCCCGTCGATTCCATTCCGTTTCTTCGGCGCCGCGGTCGTGTTCCACTTGTGCGCGTGGATCGCGCTGTTCGTCGATGCCGACGCGGCGGTGCGCTTTGCGGGCGGCCTCGGCTGGCCGCTGGCCGCCCTGCATTTCGGCACGCTCGGCGTGCTCGCGATGGCGGCCATCGGCGCCAGCCTGCAACTGCTGCCGGTCGCGACCAGGCGGCCCGTCGGCAGCGGGCGCTGGCCGGCCGCGATCTGGTGGGTGTACACGCCAGGCGTGGCGCTGACAGCGTTCGGGATGGGCGCCGGCGCAACGACGATGCTCGCCGCGGGCGCCATTGCCGTGGTAACGGCGCTCGTCGGGTACGCAGCGCTGCTGACGCGCAATCTCATCGCGGCCAAGGGAATGCCGGTCGTCGTCGCGCACGGCTGGGCCGCGCTCGCGTCGCTCATCGCGGTCATCGCGACCGCGCTGGCGCTCGCCGGCGCCTACGTCGGTGTGCCGACGATCGACCGCGCGACCGCGATCGCGCTGCACGTTGTCTTCGCCGCGTACGGCTTCATGGGCATGCTGGCGCTCGGTCTCTCGTACATCGTCGTGCCGATGTTCGCGCTCTCGGGGGCGCCCGCGGAGCGCCCGGCCTGGGTTTCGTTCACGCTGGCCGTGCTCGCGCTGCTGCTCGCCGGGATCGCGGCATTGGGCATCGCCCCCAAGCTGCTGTGCAGCATGGCGATCGCCGC
>CAYGYQ010000350.1:0-1857 GCA_964354035.1 uncultured Bordetella sp. | reverse complement strand
GTGGGCCCGGCTGGATTCGAACCAGCGACCAAGGGATTATGAGTCCCCTGCTCTAACCGTCTGAGCTACGGGCCCGCCGCCTGCCGGGGCAGGGTCGCGCTTCGGCCCGCGCGCGAGCGATATGTGTCACTGCGTCGCGCCGAAAGCAAATTATAGCCGACGCGCGTTTAGTGCTTCCCGCTGCGACACCGCGCCGCACGCGCGGATCGGACGCCTGCGAGTCTGTGTGCCGCGGTAAACTGCGCGTGCGCTTTCCGTTCCGACAAGGCGATTCAAGCCCGCTCCATGCAGTCAACCCACGCTGTTCGCGCGTTGCTGATGCCCGCGTCCCTCGCGCTGGTCGGCGCATCGAGCAAGCCCGGTTCGATCGGCCGGATCGTCCTCGAGAACATGCTCGGCGGCGCTTTCCGCGGGGCGCTCTACGCCGTCAACCCCAAGCATCGGCGCGTGCTCGCGCAGCGCTCTTACGCTTCGCTTGCCGCGATCGGCAGGTCGGTGGAGCTCGCGTTGATCGTGGTGCCCGCTGCGGCCGTGCCCGAGGTCCTCGAGGATGTTGCGCGCGCCGGGATCAGGGTGGCCGTTATCCTGTCGCCACCGCCACCCAACCCGGACGACGCGCGGCGCTGGCAGGCGAAACTGCTGGCCGTGGCGGCTGCGCGCGGGATCCGCCTGCTCGGCCCGCACTCGTTCGGCGTCATCCGCCCCGACCTAGGTCTGAATGCGACGCTGGGCAATGCCGTCGCGCACCCGGGCCGGCTCGCGCTCGTCGCGCAGTCGGGCGCAGTGTGCGCCGCCATGCTCGATTTCGCTGCCTCGGGGGGCATCGGCTTTTCGACAGTCGTCGCGCTGGGTGGCGCGATGGATATCGGCTTCGGCGAACTGCTGGACGCGCTGCTCTTCGATCCGCAAACCGAAGGCATTTTGCTCTACGCGGAAACGATCGGCGATCCGCGACGTTTCCTGTCGGCGCTGCGTGCCGCGGCGCGGACGAAGCCCGTCGTCCTGCTGAAGGCCGGGCGGTCGCTGGAACACGGGGTCGCCGATGCCCCGTCGCCCGATGCCGTGTTCGATGCGGCAATGAGGCGGGCCGGCACCGTGCGCGTCAAGACCTATGCCCAGCTGTTCGCCGCGGCGCGGATCCTGGCCATGCACCGGATTTCGCGCGGTGACCGGCTCGCGATCGTCACCAATGGGCACGGGCCCGGAACGCTTGCCGCCGACAGCGCCGGCGATCGTGGCATCGCGCTGGCCGACTTCTCGCCCGCGACCGAAAAGACCCTGGCGGAGCTCCTGCCTCCGAACATCGTCTGCGGCAATCCAATCAACGTTCGCGGTGACGCCACGCCGGCGCGCATGGCGTCGGCGGTCGCGGCGGCGCTCGCCGATTCACAGGTGGACGCCTTGCTGGTGCTGCACGTGCCGCGACCGGTCGCCGGAGCCACGGACATGGCGCGCGCGGTCGCGGCAGTCGCGCGGCGCGCAACGAAGCCCGTACTTGGAGCATGGCTGGGCGCCGTCGATCGGCGCGAAGCTACCGCTGCGCTCGAGGCGGGAGGAATCGCCAATTTTTACACGCCCGAGCACGCGGTCGAGGCGTTCTCGTTCCTGGCCGCGTACCGCCATCATCAGGAATGGTTGCTCGAGGTGCCGCCGTCCCAGCCGGAGCCGCAGCCGCTGGATCTTGCCGCGGTGGAGCGCATTCGAGCCGACGCGGCATCCACCAATCGCCGCGCCCTGACCGAGATGGAGGTGCATACCCTGCTCTCGGCCTTCGGATTGCCGGTCGCGACCGCGGAGTCCGCCGACACCCTCGCCGAAGCGCTGGCAGCAGCGCGGCGCCTGGGCTTCCCGGTGACG
>CAYGYQ010000349.1:0-1908 GCA_964354035.1 uncultured Bordetella sp. | reverse complement strand
CAGGCCACAAGGTCTCCGGGTACATCGCGCAGCTTCGGTTCGCGGTGCCGGGCGTGGGGCTCATTTCGCCGCCGCCGCACCACGACATCTACTCGATCGAGGACCTGGCGCAGCTGATCCACGACCTCAAGAATGCCAATGCGCGGGCATCGATTTCGGTGAAGCTGGTGTCCGAGGTCGGCGTGGGCACGGTTGCCGCCGGTGTGGCGAAGGCGAAGGCAGACCATGTGACGATCGCCGGTCACGATGGCGGCACGGGCGCATCGCCGCAGTCGTCGATCAAGCACGCGGGCACGCCATGGGAGCTGGGGCTGGCCGAGACGCAGCAGACGCTGGTGCTGAACCGGCTGCGCGGCCGGATCGCCGTGCAGGTCGACGGCCAGTTGAAGACCGGTCGCGACGTCGTCATCGGCGCGCTGCTGGGCGCCGACGAATTCGGCTTCTCGACGGCGCCACTCGTCGTCGAGGGCTGCATCATGATGCGCAAGTGCCACCTCAACACCTGTCCGGTCGGCATCGCGACGCAGGATCCCGAGCTGCGCCGGAAATTCACCGGGCAGCCGGAACATGTCGTCAACTATTTCTTCTTCGTCGCCGAAGAGGCGCGCGAATTGATGGCGCGACTCGGCATCCGGAAGTTCGAGGATCTGATCGGTCGCTCCGATCTGCTCGACATGCGGCGAGGCATCGAGCACTGGAAGGCGAGCGGGCTCGATTTCTCGCGGATCTTCTACCAGCCGCGGATGCCGGCGGACGTTGCGCGCCATCACTGCGAGGCGCAGGATCATGGCCTTGCCGGCGCGCTCGACCACCAGCTGCTCGCGGCTGCGGCGCCGGCATTGGAGAAGAAGGGGCCGGTGCGACTGGCTTACCGGATCCGCAATGCGAACCGCTCGGTCGGCGCCATGCTTTCGGGCGCCATCGCCCGGAAATACGGGCACGCGGGGCTCGCCGACGACTCGATCCACGTGGCGTTCGACGGCACCGCCGGGCAGAGCTTCGGCGCCTTTCTCGCCCGCGGGATCACGTTCGAGCTGCAGGGCGCCACCAACGACTATGTGGGCAAGGGCCTTTCCGGCGGACGCATCGTCGTCTATCCGGATCCGGCGTGCCCGGCGAAACCCGAGGCCAACATCGTCATCGGCAACACGGTGATGTACGGCGCCATCGCCGGGGAAGCGTACTTCCGCGGCGTTGCCGGCGAACGCTTCTGCGTCCGCAATTCGGGCGCCTCGGCGGTGGTCGAAGGAACGGGTGACCACGGCTGTGAGTACATGACCGGCGGCACGGTCGTCGTGCTGGGCCACACGGGGCGCAATTTCGCGGCCGGAATGAGCGGCGGCATCGCGTACGTATACGACGACGGCAGCTTCGCCACGCGCTGCAACACCGCGATGGTCGCGATGGAGCCGGTGCTGACCGAGGCCGAGCAGGCGACGGCGGAAAAGGATCTCGCCGCCGCCGGCAAGGGCCGCCTGCTGCACACCGGCCGGTCCGACGAGGTGCTGTTGCGCGAGCTGGTCGAGCGGCACCTGCGTTACACCGGAAGCACGCTCGCGCTCGCGATCCTTGAGGACTGGGAGTCGGCGCGCCGGAAATTCGTCAAGGTCTTCCCGGCCGAGTACAAGCGCGCGCTGACCGAGATGCACGCGAAGCGGGCGGCGGCGAAACCCGCCCCGGCCGTACGGACGAAGGCCGCGGCCTAATATGAATAGCTCCGACGCTCACGCTGTTCGCTGCCCGCCGAGTCGTAGGCGCGGCCTTGGCCGCGCTCCGCCACTGGCCTTGCGCCTGCGCCCATCGAGCGCGGGCGAGCCCGCGCCCACGAAAGTGAGCTGCCCCCACGCTCTCTTTGTGCGGCTTCGCCGCATCCCGCTGCGCGGGACCAGCCTTCGGCTGTCCTGCGGC
>CAYGYQ010000348.1:0-1921 GCA_964354035.1 uncultured Bordetella sp. | reverse complement strand
CAGTACACGCTCGACCGCAAGCAGTTCGGCCGTCCGCTCGCCGCCAACCAGCTGATCCAGAAGAAGCTCGCCGACATGCAGACCGAGATCACGCTCGGGCTGCAGGGGTGCCTGCGCCTCGGTCGCATGAAGGACCAGGGCAAGGCGGCCCCCGAGATCACGTCGATCATGAAGCGCAATTCCTGCGGCAAGGCGCTCGAGATCGCGCGGATGGCGCGCGACATGCACGGCGGCAACGGCATCGTCGACGAGTTTCACGTGATCCGCCACCTGCTCAATCTCGAGACGGTCAATACGTATGAGGGCACGCACGACGTCCACGCACTGATCCTGGGTCGCGCGCAGACCGGCATCCAGGCGTTCTCCTAGTCCCCTATGAAGCTCTACGACTATTTCCGTTCGTCCGCCGCGTATCGCGTGCGGATCGCGCTCAACCTGAAAGGTCTCGCCCCGGAGCGCGCGTTCGTGCACCTGCGCCGCGGCGCGCAGCGCGCCGATGACTATCTGGCGGTCAACCCGCTGGGGCTCGTGCCGTCGCTCGTCACGGACGGTGGCGAGGTCCTCACGCAGTCACTCGCAATCATCGAATGGCTGGACGAAACGCACCCGCAGCCGCCGCTGCTGCCGTTGGACGCGGCGGGCCGCGCCCGCGTGCGCGCGCTGGCGCTGGCGATCGCCTGCGACATTCACCCGATCAACAACCTGCGCGTGCTGAATTACCTCACCGGCACGCTCGGCGCGACCGAGGCGCAGAAGAATGGCTGGTACCGGTACTGGTGCGACGTCGGCTTCGAAGCCCTGGAGACGCAGCTCGCGCGCGCGCAGGCCACCGGTGCCTTCTGTCACGGCGGGTCGCCGACGCTCGCCGACATCTGCCTCGTCCCGCAGCTTGCCAATGCGCGCCGGGTCGAGCTCGACCTCTCCCTCTATCCGACGCTGCTGCGGATCGAGGCCGCCTGCAACGCGCTGCCGGCCTTCGCGGCGGCGGCGCCTGCGCAGCAGCCGGATGCCGAGTAACAGTATCATCGGCACGTGGGCGATCGCGCCGGACATCGCGTGATTCGCATCGACCCGGATCAAGGCAGCAAGTGAGCACGATCGAATACACGCCGGAGTTCGTCGAGCGCGGCTACAACAACCGCGCTGCGGTTCCGGACCACCCGCGCTGGCTCGCGCATTTCCCCGAGGCTTCGGCCAAGGCACGGGCGGCGCTGGCGCCCAAACTGGACTTGCGCTTCGGTCCCGGCCCGAAGGAGACGCTCGACCTCTTCCTGCCGACGGCTCGCGCGAAAGGCACGTTCCTGTTCCTCCACGGCGGCTACTGGCGGATGCTCGACAAGAGCGATTTCTCGTTCGTCGCGGCACCGTTCATCGCGCAGGGCTTCGCCGTCGCGGTTGCCAATTACGACCTGTGCCCCGACGTGTCGATCGCGGCGATCGTCGACGAGGCCGGGCACGCGGTAACGTGGCTTGCACGCGAAGGCGCCGCGCACGGCGCGAACCCCGACCGCATCGTCGTCGGCGGGCACTCGGCCGGCGGGCATCTCGCCGCGATGCTGTTCACGACGGACTGGGCGGCGCTGGGGCTGGCGCGCGAACCGATCGCCGGCGCCGTGTCGCTGTCGGGAGTGCACGACCTCGCGCCGATGGTGCAATTCTCGTTCAACGCCGATTTCAGGCTGGACGCCGCCGAGGCCGCGCGGCTGTCGCCGGTTTTCATGACGCCGCGGTCGCGTGTTCCGCTGGTGCTCGCGGTGGGCGCGGACGAGACGTCGGAATTCATCCGCCAGACGCGGATCCTGTGGGATGCCTGGCCCGCCAACCGGCCGCCCGGCGCCCGCGCGCCGCTGCTCATTCCCGGCCGGCACCATTTCAGCGTGGTCGTCGACTACGCGAATTCGGACAGCGAATTGACGCGGGC
>CAYGYQ010000347.1:0-1940 GCA_964354035.1 uncultured Bordetella sp. | reverse complement strand
GCCTTCGCGCGTTTCGCCTGCAGCCGCTGTGCGGTCTTCTCGATGCCGACGATGAACCGGTTGTGCTTGCCGCGGGCGACTTCCTCGACGGCGTCGCGCACGGTGAAGTCGAACGAGACGGCATTGCCGTTGACCGTCGCCAGCGTCACCGACACTTCCACCCACGGCCCGAGCAGCGTGGCGCCGACGTGGTCGAGCTCGACCCGGGTGCCGACCGAATCCTTGCCGGACTCGATGTGCTCGAGCAGGAGGTCGCGGCAGGCCATTTCGATGTCGTACAGCATCCGGGGGGTCGAATAGACGCGGCATTCGTCGCCCATGAAGCTGATCGTGCGCTCGCGGTCGATGTCGATCCTGCGGCTGGCGGTGAGTCCGGCTTGGAGTGGCTCGCTCATGGTGGCACCTCGCGTTCGGGGTCGGGACGATGGGGGATGCACTCGGGGAACACTGGGTCGTGGTAGTGGTCGTCGTCGTGGGCGCGGGCTTGCCTGCGCTCAGGCGAGGTCCCTCTTGGGGGGCAGCGAACAACGTGATCGCGGGCGCCGTTCATCTCAATCCGCTGCGTCCCGATGCCGGTTGCGCAGGGCGTCCGCGTAAAGCCGCGCCTCGATGTAGCGCGCGAGCGCCCGCGTGCCGCGCACGCAGTTGCGGAACACGCAGACACCCCCGTCCATCAGGCCCGCGCACATCGCGTCGTAGAGTTGCCCCCCGTCCACGATGCCGAGGATCGGCTTCTCGTTGCGCTCGACAAACGCCGGCATCAGCTGCACCGTGCTCTTCGGATCGCTGATGTCGAAGCCGGGCCGGTTCTTGCTCTCCGCAAGCGACCGCACGGCCGGGGCGGTCGGGTCGAGTCCGACGACGACCGCGTCGATGCCCGGATCCTGCAGAAAGGCCTCGGTGATCTGCAGATGCGCCTCGTCGTCGGCACCCGGATTGATGTCGATCGGGTTGCGGATCTCCACCAGCGCGTCCAGGCGCTTGGCGACCAGAATCGCCTCGACGCGCTGCACGGTGTCCGGTGTGAGCGCGCCCATCGCCATCGAAGAATTCCCCGCTTCGATCGAGTCGGCCATGCCGACCGCCTCGAAGCCGGCGCCGCTGATCCCGCCCAGACGATTGCCGCCGATCTTCTTGCGGTGCAGGGCGCCCGCGATGTAGAAGAGATCGTCGAACGCGTCGAGGTCATCCGCGACGATCGCGCCGGCATGGCGCAGGACCGAGGCGAACAGCGCCGGACTCCCGGCGATGGACGCCGTGTGGCCCATGACGCCGCCCATGCCCGGCGCCGTCCTGCCCGCCTTGTAGATGACGACCTCCTTGCCGTTCAGGACCGCTGTGCGCACGGCGTGGGCGAAGTCCTGTCCGTCCCGATCCTTGAAGCCTTCGATGTAGATGCCGATGGTCTCGATCTCCGGCCGCTCGGCGAAGTACGCGAGCATGTCGCCGTGGGTGAGGTCGGTCTGGTTGCCCAGCGCCAACATGTAGCGCGGGTCGAGCCACGGATTGCGGCTCAGGCGCGTGATCATGAACGCGCCGCTCTGGCTCAGCATGACCGAATTGCGCTCCGGTTTCTTCTGCGGCTTCGGCAGTCGCTCCAGCGGTATGAACCACGAGTCGTACGAGCCGGGATGCGAAACCACGCCGAGGCAGTTGGCGCCGAGGAAGACGGGGCCGCCGCCTTCACTGCCGTGGGCCGCGTTGATCCGGTCCGCCATCGCCGCGGCGGGCTCGCGGCTCTTCGTCGTCTCGCCGAGGCTGCCGGGAATGAGCATGACCGATTCCACCGTGCCGGCCGCGATGATTTCATCGACGAGGCCGTAAACCGCATCGGCTGCGACCGCGACGATCAGGAGGTCGAGCTTGTGCGGGAGCGCGGCGAGACTCGCGGCGCATCGGACGCCGTCGATCTCCGTCTCGCCGGCGCGAATGATGGTCAG
>CAYGYQ010000346.1:0-1952 GCA_964354035.1 uncultured Bordetella sp. | reverse complement strand
CGAAGGGCGCTGTGCGCCCCCGCGGGGGGCAGCGAACGAAGTGAGCGTGGGGGTCCTTCATCACCCGGATTCCTACTCGTCGAGGACGGCGCTGGTATGCACGTCCTGCACGTCGTCGAGCGCTTCGAGCGCGTCGATGAGCTTCTGCATCCGCACGGCGTCGTCGCCCTCGAGCTCCACGTCCGTGGACGGTTTCATCGTGATCTCGGCGAACTCCGGCTTGAACCCCGCCTTCGCCAGCGCATCCTTCGCCGCGGCGAAGGCGTAGGGTCCGGTGATCACCTCGATGCTGCCGTCGTCATTGGTGATCACGTCGTCGGCCCCCGCCTCCAGCGCCGCCTCCATCAGCGCGTTCTCGTCGGTGCCTGGCGCGAACACGAGCTGGCCGCAATGCCGGAACAGGAACGCGACCGAGCCGTCGGTGCCGAGGTTGCCGCCGTATTTGGAGAAGGCGTGGCGCACGTCGGCGACCGTGCGCGTCCGGTTGTCGGTCATGCAGTCGACGATCACCGCGGCGCCATTGATGCCGTAGCCTTCGTAACGGATCTCTTCGTACGCGATCCCCTCGAGCTCGCCCGCACCGCGCTTGGTGGCGCGCTCGATCGTGTCCTTCGGCATGTTCTGGTCCATCGCCTTGTCGATCGCGAGCCGGAGCCGGGGATTCATCGACGGGTCGCCGCCTCCCATCCTGGCGGCGACGGTGATTTCCCGGATGAGGCGGGTGAAGATCTTGCCCCGCTTGGCGTCGGTGGCTGCCTTCTTGTGCTTGATGTTCGCCCATTTGCTGTGGCCAGCCATGGTCGCTCCCTTTGAATCGCGCTTGCCGAATGCGCAATTGTAGCTGGCTGCGCCGCGGGTTACCGCAGATCTGCTGCGTCAGGGACGCGTGCGCTCGTCTCCCCAGCGCGGGCCCAGGGCATGCGGGACACCGAGCTGGTCGAGGGTACGGGCGACGACGAAGTCGACGAGATCTGCGACCGTTTGCGGCCGGCAGTAGAAGCCCGGTACCGGTGGCAGGATCACGGCGCCGGCGTGCGCGAGTTTCAGCATGTTCTCCAGGTGGATCGTCGAGAACGGTGTCTCGCGCGGGACCAGCACCAGCGGCCGGCGCTCCTTCAGCATCACGTCGGCGGCGCGCGTGATCAGGTTGTCGGCCAGGCCGCAGGCGACCGCGGCGAGCGTGCCCATGGTGCAGGGGCATATCGCCATTGCGTCGGCGGGATTCGAGCCCGATGCGACCGGCGCCATCCAGTCCTCGCGGCCGAATACCGTGATCTGGCCGGCTTGCGCGCCGTAGCGTTCGGTGAAGAAGCGCGTCGCCTCGCGCGGCTGGGCCGGAAGCGCGAGCGCGCATTCCTGCTTGGCGACGATCTGCGCTGCCGCCGAGTAGAGCAGGAAGACGCGGCGCTCCGCTGCCACCAGGCATTCGAGCAGCCGGAGCCCGTAGGCGAGTCCGGATGCGCCGGTCCATGCGAGCGTGATCGTTTGCGGAAAAGTGGGGTCAGACACGATTTCTTTGCGTCCTCGTCGATGAGCGGCCGCTTTGCCAAAGGTCGTATCTGGCTCCACTTTTCATGGCGGCTCAGCCGAGTTCCCGGTGCCGGATGAGAACCTGATGCTGCGGTGCGAACACCCTGGCCAGCCGCTCGACCAGGTACACCGAACGATGCCGGCCACCCGTGCATCCGATCGCGACGGTGAGATAGTTGCGGTTGTCGCGGGCGTACTCGGGAAGCCAGGTGGCGACGAAGCGATGGATGTCGTCATGCATGCGTTCGACGGCAGGCTCCCGTTCGAGGAACGCGACGACCGGTTGGTCGCGGCCGGTGAGGGGTTGCAGTGCGGGCTCGTAGTGGGGGTTGGCGAGGCAGCGGACATCGAACACCAGGTCCGCGTCGAGCGGCACGCCGTGCTTGAAGCCGAACGACTCCAGCAGCAGCGTGAGCTTGCTC
>CAYGYQ010000345.1:0-1984 GCA_964354035.1 uncultured Bordetella sp. | reverse complement strand
GACGTCCACGTCTGCCCCGGCGCCACCGGCCAGGCGTCGGTGACGGTGCCGGTGGTGATGATTTCGCCGGCAGCGAGCGGAGGGAACTGCGGCTGCCCCGCAAGCACTCCGGCCAGATGCACGAGCGCCAGCGCCGGACTGTCGAGGACGTTGGCGCCGACCCCGGTGTCGATCATCGCACCTGCACACCGCAACGTCAGCGTGAAACCCGGAAGCGCGGCGGCGAGCTCGGCGCGGTTGCGATCGGTCACCGCGAGCGGCGCGCCGATGACGAGCGCGCCGTGCAGGCCGAAAGCCGCCGTGCAATCGGCGGCGGCGAATTTCCAGGCCGGAAAATGGCTTTGCACGATTTCGAAGCCCGGCGCGATCCACTCGACGCAATCGAGCGTGGCGCGCGCATCGGCGGCGATCGGCACCGGCGCCTTCAGCTTGAACACGACCTCGGGCTCGATGCGCGGCTGTACGAACGGCCCGAGCGCGAGCGTCGCGCGAGCCGCCGTCGCGTAGTGGACCGTGTGCGACCAGACATGCGCCCACATCGGCAGATAGACGCCGTAGCGCGGCCAGATCGTCCGATTGGTGAAGCCGATCTTGCGGCCGACCGGAATCCAGCCGCCCGCCGTGCGGCGCGACTCGATCGCGCGCAGGACGTCGTACCCGGCGGCGACATCGAAATCCGGATCGCCCGCGGTGATCGGCGCGAGCGTGGTCGCGTTGTCGTAGGCGGCGATCAGCTGGTCCGCGATCGCCTCGATGTCGGCGCGCATGCGCGCTAGCGCACCCAGCCCAGCGCCCGGAACAGTGTCGTCCCGCCCGCCCAGAGCGCGGTCGCGACGACCATGCCGGTCACCGCCGCGAGAATCGCACCCGGGACACCGGCGATCCCCAATGCCGTCACGGCGGCCCAGGCCGCAAGGCCGCCCCCGACGCCGCAGACGAGGATTCCGAGAAGGCTGCCGAGCATCGAGCCGCGCTGACGAAAGGGCATGATCGTTGGAGGTGGTCGGGAGCACAGCGAGTTTACTTCGACTTCCCGTTGCGACCAACGATTTTCGCCGCAGCGCCGCGTCGGGGCCACCGCCAGGGCAACCACGAAATCGGCCGTCTTGCTCTCGATCCCGGCCGGTTGCGGCCCCGGCATTGGCCCCTAGTGCGGGAAACGGCAATTCGCGCCATAATCGCAATTCTTTAGTCGGGGAGAGCATCGATGAGCGAGCAAAGAGAAGTCGTCATTCTGAGCGGCGTGCGCACCGCGATCGGTGACTACGGCGGCAGCCTGAAGGACATCGCGCCGAGCGAGCTGGCCGCGCGCGTGGTCAAGGAAGCCGTCAGCCGGGCGAAGGTCGATCCGAAGGACGTCGGCCAGTGCGTGATCGGCAACGTGATCCACACCGAGCCGAAGGACATGTACATCTCGCGCCTCGCCTGCGTGAACGGAGGCCTGCCGCACGACGCCGGCGCATTGACGGTCAACCGGCTTTGCGGCAGCGGCATGCAGGCGATCGTCTCGGCATCCCAGTACATCCTGCTCGGCGACACCGACGCCGCCGTCGCCGGAGGCGCCGAGAGCATGAGCCGCGCGGCGTACGCGTCGCTGACCCAGCGCTGGGGCGCGCGGATGGGCGAGACCAAGATGATGGACATGATGGTCGGGGCGCTGACCGACCCGTTCGACACGGTGCACATGGGCGTCACCGCCGAAGCCATCGCCACCAAGTACGGCAGCACCCGCGCCGAGCAGGACGCGCTGGCGGGGCTGAGCCACCAGCGCGCCGCCGCGGCCATCGCCGCCGGCCACTTCAAGGGCCAGATCCTGCCGATCGAACTGAAGAGAAAGAAGGGCCCGATCCTGTTCGACACCGACGAGCACGTCCGCGCCGACTCGTCGATGGAAGGCATGGCGAAGCTCAAGGCCGTCTTCATCAAGGAGAACGGCACCGTCACCGCGGGCAACGCGTCCGGCATCAACGACGCCGCCGCGGCG
>CAYGYQ010000344.1:0-1989 GCA_964354035.1 uncultured Bordetella sp. | reverse complement strand
CCTTCGAGCGCGAGCCGCAGGTCGGTGATGCTCGCCTCCCCGCCGGCGAGGCTCAGCTTGCCGTTGCCGTCGAGCGTGAAAGCCGACGCGTAGTCGAGCGAGCCCTTCTGCACATCGACGGCCAGCGCCGACTCGTAGAACGGGAACAGCAGGCCCAGCGAAAACCTGGTCAGCGCAAACCGGCCGGACGCCGACGGCACGGCCGGCTGGACATCGGCTTCCCCCGTGAATGAGGCGATCCGGTCCGACGACACGAAACTGACCTTGACCTGCCCCTGCTCGCCCGCTCGGTTGCCGATGTTGGTCGCCTCGACGGCGATGTCGATCAGCGTGGACTTGAACGTCGACGTCTCGTCGACGAGCGCGAGCGTGCCGCCGCTCACGGCGATCCTTCCTGCGCGCAGCCCCCACGTGCGTGCACCGGCGGCGACAGGCGCCGGCGGTGCCGTGGCGGTACCAGCGTCGGGCAGCAGACGCGCCCATTCGAACGTACCGTCGGCGAGCCGTTTCACGTCCATCGCCGGGGCATCGATCGTCACCGCCGCGATTTGCGCGTCCTGCTCCAACAGGCTGATCTTGTCGATCGTGATCGCAATTCGTTGCGCGGACGCCAGCGGCGTACCGTCGCGGCGCTTGATGGCGAGCCCGTCGATCCGCGCGTCGCCGCGCAATTCGAGCCGGTTCTTCTGGTTGTTCCCGGCCACGAAAACGACCTGGAGTTGTGTCGTCAGCGTGCCCCCCGCCAGGTCGATGCGCGGCTTGAAGGGAAGATAAGCGAAGTACGACGGTAAAGGCAGCGCTTCGATGCCAAGGTCGAGCGTTGCCTCGCGCTGCTCGGCGAACGGCGTGGACGATCCGGTCAGCGCAAAGGGCGAGCCGTTGAAAACGCCCTTCACGCGCGGCTTGACGGAAATCGACGACTCGTAGGGAAGCGACGAAAGGAACGGAATGGCGATATCGAGCGCCTTGAGCTCGTGGTTGCGGCCGGTGGCGCGATCGACGAAGACGGCGGCGCCCTCCACGATCTCGATGTTGTTGAGGGAAGCGCGCGGCATCTCGATGGGCCTGGCCATCAGGGCATCGATCAAGTCCTGGATGTTGTAGCGCCCCTCGCCGTCGCGCAGCAGCCAGAAGTTCGGACGAACGATCCTGAGCGCGTCGAGCACCGGCGCGCGATGCCAGAGCGAGGCCGGTGACACGTCGGCCACCAGCTCGTCGAACGAAAAGAGCGAGTCCGTTCCCTCGCCGCGTCCCACCACGAGCTTGCGCAGGGTGAGCCGCAACCGGAAAGGATCGAAAGCGACGGCCTCGACCGTCGTGGGACGGTCGAGCAGCGTGCTCAGACGGGACTCGACCTGCCCGCGCACGAAAGGCGGGACGGCGACCCACGCGACCAGAATCAGCGCAGCGAGGGCGCCGACGACGTAACCCGACCGTCGCAGCCAGAGGCCGCGGCGGGAAGGAATCTCGGGGGCGGGAGAGTCGGAGGCCATCGGCAACATCGGCGCCGAACAAGCGCCGCGCTTCCACTGCGAATTCTATACTCGATGCCCTCCGACACCCGTACCACGGGGCGGGCGAACGGACTGCGCACGCCGAACCGGCGCCCACTGCCCCGACCTCGTGCTGCCGCACGTTCTGCGGACCCTGATCCCTACTGAACGGCCAGCAGGCGCAGTCCCAGCAGCACAAAGATCCCGCCGGCCACACGGTCCAGCCATGCGCCGATGGCGGGACGCCTGGCCAGACGCTCGCCCACGCTGCCGGCAAACCAGCCGATGGCGCCGAAGACGATGATGGCCGTCATGGTGAAGAGCGCGCCGAGTTGCGCGATCTGCCAGGCGACGTGGCCGCGCTGGCTGTCCACGAACTGCGGCAGGAAGGCGAGGAAGAGCAGGATCACCTTGGGATTGATAGCGTTGGCGACGAGGCCCTTGACGAACAGCTTGCCGCGCGCCTCCGTCGGCCCCTTCGCGGCCTGTGGCGTCC
>CAYGYQ010000343.1:0-1990 GCA_964354035.1 uncultured Bordetella sp. | reverse complement strand
CGCCCCCTCGGGGGGCAGCGCAGCGGCGCCAGCCGCAAGCGTGGGGGCACGTTGACCACATCTGTTCCGCCACTGCGCGCCCATCCGGGGCCGCTCGCCGGCATGCGGGTGCTCGAGCTCGCGCAGATCATGGCGGGCCCGACCTGCGGCATGATGCTCGCCGATTTGGGTGCCGACGTGATCAAGGTCGAGAAGCTCCCCGGAGGCGACGATTCGCGCAGTTACCGCGAGCCGCGCGTGAACGGCGTGTCGGCGCCGTTCATGATGATGAACCGGAACAAGCGCGGCATCGCGGTCGACCTCAAGCATCCGCAAGGGCGGGCGATTCTGCTGCGCCTCGTCCGCGACACCGACGTGCTGATCGAGAACTATCGCCGCAGCACGCTGGACAAGCTGGGCCTCGGCTACGACGCGCTGGCGGAAATCAATCCCGGACTCATCTACTGCGCGATCACCGGCTATGGCCGCGACGGCCCGCTATCGGACAAGGGTGGCTTCGACCTGATGGCCCAGGGGTTCGCCGGACTGATGGCGATCACCGGCGAGCCCGGACGCCCTCCCGTCAAGAACGGCAATCCGGTGTCCGACGTCAACGCGGGCATCCTCGCCGTTGCCGGGGTGGCCGCCGCGTACGCGCACAAGCTCCAGACCGGGCGTGGCCAGCTCGTCGACACATCGCTGCTGGAAGCCGCGCTGCAGCAGACGTACTGGCAGGCGGCGATCCACTTCGCGACCGGCGAATCCCCGGGGCCGGGCGGATCGGCGCATCCCCTCACCGCGCCTTACCAGGCGTTTCATGCCAGCGACGGCTGGATCAACATCGGCGGTGCCAACCAGCCGAACTGGGAGCGCATCACCGACGTGCTGGAACATCCCGAGTGGCGCGACGACCCCCGCTTCGCGACGAATTCGGCACGCCTGGCGAATCTCGCCGCGCTGACCTCGCTGATGGATACCGTGCTCTCGACGCGGACCAAGACCGAATGGATCGCGCGCTTCGATGCCGCCGGCGTGCCCGTGGGCCCGGTGAACTCGATCGGCGAGGCGCTCGCGCAGCCGCAGACGCTCGCGCGGGGCATGGTCGTCGACGTCGTCCATCCGCAAGCGGGACCCACCAAGGCGCTCGGGTGCCCGATCCATTTCTCCGCAACGCCGACGCAGATCACGCGCCCGGCGCCGCTCCTGGGCGAGCACACGCGCGAGGTGCTGCGCGAACATGGCTACGCCGACGACGACATCGAAGGATTGATTGCGGCCGGCGTCATCGAAGTAGCGGGCAGTCCGCGACGTTGCTGAGATGTCCGGATCAGATTCCAGGGCAGACCCCTGGCTCTGTGCAGAGCGGTTGTGCTATGTCACCCGCGCGAGCGCGGATCTGACCCAAGGCGACCGATCGCGACGCAGCAGACGGCGCTGTTGCGTTGACAACCGCTACCGGTGACGCTTGTCACGGATGTGAACATAGACCTGCACCAGCGCCACCAGCGACAGCAAAGCCAGCAGCGGGTAAACGACATAGAGTGGCGATCGTTTGATGCAGTCGTCGCCGCCGCAGAGCACGCCGGCATTCATGCCGAGCTCGTAGGCGAGGTACAGGACCCACGCGGCCGTTGCCACCCACGCGGTGCGCGAGCGGCTCCAGAGCGCAAGCGATGCAAATACAATGATCGGTGCCGCAATCAGGGCCGGGTGGTTGACCAGCAGGTATAAGAACTCGGGCATGGGCGCCACCGGACTCGTTCGTTGTTCGCTTGATCGCGCAGGTAATCGGTTATGGTAAGCCCTTACGACCGCGCATGGCAACGGCGGCTGCCAGATCGAGTCCCAGGCACTACTGACGAGACGAACGTTTGATCGGGAGGAAAACGGCAATGGACATCGTCCAGTTCATGGATCGCTACAAGGCTGCGTGGGAATCCAGCGACGAACACAAGCTGACCGCGTTGTTCGCTGCCGACGGCAGGTACCACAATACGCCGTTCGCCGAGCA
>CAYGYQ010000342.1:0-1992 GCA_964354035.1 uncultured Bordetella sp. | reverse complement strand
CGGTCGAACGGCATGCCGAAGTGCTCGAGCTCGTAGACGACCTGCGGCGCCATCCTGCACATGTACTCGATAGCGTCCTGGTCGCCGAGCCAGTCGGAGCCCTTGATCGTGTCGTACATGTGCCAGAGCCAGTTGTCCTCGGACATGTTGCCGAGCGAGGCGCCGATGCCCCCCTGCGCCGCCACCGTGTGCGAGCGCGTCGGGAAGACCTTGGAGAGCACCGCCACGGACAATCCCGCCTCGGCAAGCTGCAGCGACGCGCGCATGCCGGCGCCGCCGGCGCCGATGACCACCGCGTCGAACCTGCGCACGGGGAGCTTCACGGCCCGTTGCCCCACAACAGCCGGATCGTCCAGCCGAGATAGGCGACCAGCACGACGACCGTCATCGTTTCCAGCAGCAGGCGCACGCCGACCGGCTTGATGTAGTCCATCAGGATGTCGCGCACGCCGATCCACGCGTGGTAGAGCAACGCCACCATGAACAGGAACGACGCGATCCGGAAGCCGTCGTGGGCGAACAGCTGGAGCCACAGCGGGTGGTCGATGCCGCCGTGCCAGAGCGCGATGCCGAGCATGAGCAGCGTGTAGACCGCCATGATCACGGCGGTGAGGCGCTGGACCAGCCAATCCATGAGGCCGTAATGCGCCCCGACCGCCTGCCGGCGCGCTACCACAGGCGCACTCCCACGATCAGCGTCAAGGCCAGGCTGACGACGAGCACGACGGCGCTCGACCGGCGCGCGGGTTCGAGATCGATTCCAAGATGCAGATCGAGCAACAGGTAACGGATGCCGGCGCAGAAGTGATGCAGGTACGCCCACACGAAACCGATCAGAGCAAGCTTGGCGACCGGATGCGCGAAGGTTGCCTTCAGGTCCGCAAAGGCCCCGGGCGAGGCGAGGCTGGCGGCAACGGCGGCGAGCAGCAGCGGGATGCCGGCCAGGAACAGAACGGCGCCCGATACCCGATGCAGGATCGAAACGATCCCCGGCAATGGCAGCCGGATGCGCGGCAGATCGAGGTAGACCGGGCGTTGCTTCACGATTCAAATCGGCGATCGGGCATGGCAGCGTTCCGCAGGTATCGGCAAGCGGGCACATCCAGACGCGGCGACACGTCAGTCACGGCCACCGTTCCTTTTGTGCAAAGCAGCAGCAAATTATAGCTTGCTGCGCGCGCTTTGAGCCAACCGTCCGCAATCGGGATGAGGAGGGGCAACAGCAGTGCCCGCCCGGCCGCCCGAAGGGCACTGCGCGCCCCCTCGGGGGGCAGCGAACACCAGGCCGAAGGCCGCAGGACAGCCGAAGGCTGGTCCCGCGCAGCGGGATGCGGCGAAGCCGCACACAGTGAGCGTGGGGGCTGTCCATCTAGATAAGTCGCCCGCGGCGGACCCGATACCCGGCTTTGGCGAGCCCGCCGAAGCCCTGCCCACCGTGAGCGTGCGCGATGGCGCAGGCGAGGGCGTCGGACGCGTCCGGGGAAGGCGCGCCGGGGAGATCGAGCAGCCGGCGCACCATGTCCGCGACCTGCTCTTTCGCCGCCTTGCCGTGGCCGACAACCGCCTGCTTCACCTGCAATGCCGTGTACTCGATGACCGGCAGGTCGGCCAGCACCGCCGCCGAAATCGCCGCGCCCCGTGCCTGGCCGAGGAGCAGCGTCGACTGCGGGTTGACGTTGACGAACACCTTCTCGATGGCGACCTCCGTCGGCCGATGCCGCGCGATCACTGCCGCGAGATCGGTGAGGATCACGCGCAGGCGCGCCGGGAGCTCGCCTTCGCCACTCCTGATGCAGCCGCAGGTCACATACGCGAGCCGGCTGCCGGCCACCGTGATGACGCCGAATCCGGTCGCTCGCAGCCCGGGATCGATGCCGAGAATCCGGCGCGCGGCGGACTCGCTTGCCACGCCGTGGCTCAGCGCCCGCCCGGCCGCCCGAAGGGCGCTGTGCGCCCCCGCGGGGGGCAGCGAACGAAGTGAGCGTGGGGGTC
>CAYGYQ010000341.1:0-1994 GCA_964354035.1 uncultured Bordetella sp. | reverse complement strand
GCGCGACCACCTGGCCGATTGCACGGTGACGCTGCCCGCGCTGGTGGCGCGCGGCGCCACGGCGTCGATCCATCTCTGGTTCGCCGGGCTCGACGGACTGCGGGGGGAGCTCTTCCCGCGTGCGCGCGGCGCCTACGAATCCTGGCGGCGAGGCGACGACGGCGATGCGCTCGTCGCGGCTGCGGCGGACGGCACCATGCACTGGAAGCGCGTTTGCGACACGGTGCTGGCGCTCGCCGGGCGCGGCGGAAGCGACGCCGAACATGCCATTGCCGCGCTCGCCACAACCGAAGCGACGCGACTCTAGTGCAAGGCGGAGGCTATCGGCAGGTTGTGCCCGGCGTGCGGAAGACCTGTCGTGTAATCGCTTTGGTCTGCGCGATGCCGCCGACCGCATACGAAAAGCTGCCGCTGTTGCCGTCGGTGAACGTCAGGCCGGCCGTCCCGACAGGCGTCACCGCAACGGCGGCAGGATTGAACGGTGTCGCGTTGAACGCGGGACCCGTCGTCCGATAAAGCGTGCCGGCATACGTCGGGCCGGCGGCCCTGGCAAGGGTGGCGGAAAGCCAGAGCGGCCTGCCGTCCAGGTCGTAGGTGAACCACGTCGCGAAGATGATGTCGCCCTGGTGCGTGAGATTGATGCCCCACCCGGACTCGGAGCCCGCGGGAGCATTCCACCACAGGTCCTGGTAGTTGGTCGCCGCCGCCAGGTACGGCGAAGCTGCGAACGCGCAGACGGGAACCGGACGCGCAAATATTTCCCGCGTGATGGCCTTGGTCTGCGCCACGCCGTCGACGACATAGGCGAACGCGCCGGAATCGGCATCGCGGAAGGTCAGCGTTCCCGTGCCGACGGCACGCAGCGTGACCGCGCCCGGTTCGAACGGCATGGCGTTGAACGCCGGGCCGCGGGTCTCGTAGAGCGTTCCCGCAAACGTGTTGCCGCCGGCATTGACGGCGGTCATCGACAGCCACCACGGCTTGCCGGCGAGATCGTAGGTGAGCCACGTCGCGAAGATCACGTCGCCCTGGTGCGCGAAGTTGATGCCCCAACCGGACTCCGAGCCCCCGGGAGAGTTCCACCACAGGCCGCCGAAATTGAATGGCGTGGAGGGTGCCTGCGCGGACCCGTTGTACGGTATGAGCACGTGGTCGTCGCCGCCGCCTGCCACGCTCGTCATCTGCGACAGCTTCGCGCGTGCGGCGGGATCGCCGCGCAACTCCGCATCGAGAAATGCGAGCGTCCACGTGAAGATGTCGCCGGTCGATTCGACGTCGAAGCCGTGCTCGACGCCGGAAAGCGCGACGAGCTCGCGCGTGCCCGCGAGGCGGGCAACGCCCTCGAGCGCCAGGGGGATCGGCGCGGTCGTGTCGGCTGTGCCGCTGATGGCGAGAAACGGGAGGCTCACGCCGTCGAGCCCATGTTGGCCGCGCCCGAAGGCGGGGAGGCCCACCTGTCCGAAGTAGGGTATGTACGTGGCCGCCGCCTTGAGCCGCGGGTCCTTCGTTATTGCCGTCCACGACTGACCGATCGACGTCGTGAATCCGGCGCCCGCCATCAACAGCAGCGACTCACCGCCCATGCTTGCGCCGAAGCCGCCGATCTGCACGGCGTCGACGCGATCGCGCCATTGCGGTCGCGTCAGCACGAGATCGATGGTCGCGGATAGCGCCAGCGGCCGCAGCGCCTGCATCGCCAGGAAATTCTCGAGATGCGTGAGGAGGTAAAAAATGTCACCGAAGTCTTCGAACTTGAGGTCGGAGAATGTCGCGTCCGCGTGAAACGGCGCCGCCACGACGTAACCGAAGCTCGCGAACACGGTCATTGCGTAGAGGTGATCGTTCGACAGCGGGCTGCTGCGGTAGCCATGCGAGAAGATCAGCACCGGATAGCGCGTCGTCGCGTCGGGCCACAACGGCGCGTCGCTGCCACGCTGCATGTGCGGCACCGGCCGGCCGGTGGGCAGCGAATAATCGGACCGCGGATGGGCGGG
>CAYGYQ010000340.1:0-2007 GCA_964354035.1 uncultured Bordetella sp. | reverse complement strand
TCAAGCCGCCGCCCTGAGCCCGACGTCGGGCAGCTTCGGCCGCGTCGCGAGCGCCGTCTTCATCATCGCCTCGATCGCCGCGCGTTCGGCTGCGTCCAGCGCCAGCCGCGGCGGCCGGGTGAGGTGCGTGCCGCGGCCCATGATGTGCTCGCACAGCTTGATGCACTGGACGAGATCGGGCCGCGCGTCGAGGTGCAGCAACGGCATGAACCAGCGATAGAGGCTCATCGCCTCGGCATACCGGCCCGCGCGGGCAAGCCGGAACAGCGTCTCGCCCTCGCGCGGGAACGCGTTCGACAGGCCGGAGACCCAGCCGACGGCGCCGACCATGATGCTCTCGACCACGACGTCGTCGAGCCCGGCGAAGAGCAGGAAGCGGTCGCCGGTCATGTTGTGCAGGTCGGTGAAGCGCCGCGTGTCGCCCGAGGATTCCTTGAAGCAGACGATCGTGTCGCAGTCGGCGAGCGAGGCCAGGATCTCCGGCGTCACGTCGTTCTTGTAGATGGGGGGATTGTTGTAGACCATCACCGGCAGGTCGGTGGCCTTGGCCACGCTGCGGAAGTGCGCCGCGGTCTCGTGCGGCTTCGACGAATAGACGAGCGCCGGCATCACCATCACGCCATCGAGGCCGATGCGCGCCGCCTCCTTCGCCATGTCGATCGCGAACGCGGACGTGAATTCGGCGATGCCGCTGATCACCGGCACGCGGCCGCGCGCCACCGCCTTGCCCGTCTCCATCACGGCGATCTTCTCGGCTTTGGCGAGCGAGCAGTTCTCGCCCACGGTGCCGCAGACTATGAGGCCCGACACGCCGTCGCGGATGAGGCCCTCCATCACGCGTGCGGTGGCGTCGATGTCGAGCGAAAGGTCGGGGCGGAACTGCGTGGTTACGGCGGGGAAGACGCCTTCCCAGTTGACGCGCTTGCGCATGGCGGACTCCTGTGGCCGAGCCCTGAAGATAGGGCTTGATTTTGGATTGTATAACATATATTGTTTTCGGCGCGACCCTTGCGGGAAGCGGCGGGGAGTCCCCGCCGCGGCTTGGGTCGCGGCCGCGCGGGGCCGTTGCCTTGCGTCCGTTACCTTCCAGAGGGAGTCATCCATGATCAGCCGTACCGGACTGTTCTTCGCCATGCTGGTCAGCATGGCCGTCGTGATGCCGGCGCAAGCCGACAAGCTCGACGACATCATTGCATCAGGCAAGCTGCGCTGCGCCATCGTGCTCGATTTCCCGCCGATGGGATCGCGCGACGAGAAGAACCAGCCGATCGGCTACGACGTCGACACCTGCAACGATCTCGCGGCAGCGCTCGGCGTGAAGCCCGAGTACGTCGAGACGCCGTTCCCGGATCGCATCCCGGCGCTGACCTCGAATCGTGCGGACGTCGGCGTCGCGTCGACGTCGGATACGCTGAAGCGGGCCCAGACCATCGGTTTCTCGATTCCCTACTTCGCGTTCAAGATGGTCGTGCTGACGAAGAAGGGCATCGGCATCGATTCCTACACCAGTCTCAAGGGACGCAAGACGGGATCGGTTTCCGGCACGTTCGAGGCGATCGCGCTGGAGAAGGACGTCAAGAAGTGGAACGATCCGAAGGGCTCGTTCCGCGCCTACCAGACGCAGGCCGACGTGTTCCTGGCGCTGGCGCAGGGCCAGATCGAGGCGACCGTGGTGACGTCCACCGTGGCGGCGGCGACAGTCAAGAGCGGCAAGTTCAAGGACCTGCAGGTCGGCAAGGATGCGCCGTACGACATCGACTACGTGGGCCTGATCGCGCTGCGCCAGGATTACGGCTTCCTCAACTACCTCAACCTGTTCGTGCACCTGCAGACCCGCACCGGCCGCGCGCAGGAGCTCTACCAGAAATGGGTTGGCGGCACGATGCCGGACCTGACGGTCAAGGGCGTCTATCGCTAGAATGAACGGCCCCCACGCTCACTTCGTTCGCTGCCCCCCGAGGGGGCAGTCAGTGCCCTGCGGGCGGCCGGGCGGGCACTGACGCCTGA
>CAYGYQ010000339.1:0-2054 GCA_964354035.1 uncultured Bordetella sp. | reverse complement strand
CTCGTCGAGCGAGCGGTCGTCGGTGTAGACGCGCTGGAAGGCGAAGCCCTGCGGCGGATCGAGCCGGTGGTAGTAGGTCTCCTCGAGCAAGCTCTCCGCAGGAATCGCATCGGTGTCGTGCTTGTGCGGCGGATAGCTCGACGAGTGCCCCGGCGGCGTGATCACCTCGACGACGAGCAGCGCTTCGGCCGGCGCGTCCTGCGGCAGGATGTCGCGCACGTAGCGCGTATTCGAGCCCTGCCCGCGCACGCTGCGCCGCATGCCGGCCGGCTCGAGCAGTCGCGGTGCGACACCCTTCGCCGCCGGCGCGGTACACAGGGCGATCTCGGCGTCGGAATCCGCGGTGATGCGCAGGTCGCGTCCCGGCGGCAGATACACGGCGTGAGGTGCTACGTCCTCGAACGGGCTCGCGCGCTGACCCAGATCGCGCCACGAGAGCTCGCCGCTTTGCACCGACACGTGGCCGGCGACGACCACGAGGCAAAGCTCGCGCCCACCCGTGGCGCCGGCGTAGCTTTCGCCGGGCGCCAGCCACAGGGCCTCGAAGCCGACGTAACGCCAGCCTGCGGACTCCGGCGTGACGCGGGCAATGGTCCGTCCGGTGCGTGCTGCCTTGACGAGAAGTGTTCCGCTCATGATGCAGCCTTCGCCGCGGCGGCACGCGCCTCGGCATCCGGTTTTCCGGCAACGAGAGCCGCGAGCAGGCGGTACGCCATGTCCGCGTAGCGATACGCGGGCGCGACCGCCGGGTCCTGCTCGCCCTCGACGACCAGCCAGCCGCGATAGCCCGCATCGCGCAGTATCGCCACCACCGCGGCGAAATCGACGCAGCCCTCCCCTGGCGTGCTGAACGCGCCGTTCAGGACCGCGTCGAGGAAACTCCAGCCGCGATTGCGCGCCATCCGTGCCACGCGCGGGCGCACGTCCTTGCAGTGCACGTGGCACACGCGCGCGAGGTGCTTCTTCAACTCGGTGGGCGCGTCGCCACCGGCAAACGTGACGTGCCCCGTGTCGTGCAGCAACCCCACCTCGGGGCCGGTCACGCGCAGCAGATGGTCGACGTCGTCCGCCGACTCGACATAAGCGCCCATGTGATGATGGTACGCAAGACGCACGCCGCGGCCGAGGAGGTGCCGCGCAAAGGCCGTCAGGCGCTCACCATAGGTGGACCACTCGGCAGCGGTCGCGAACCGCGGCCGCCGCGAGAGCGGCTCCGGGCGTCCCTGGATCGAATCCGCGACCTCGCCGTAGACCATCACCTGCGCGCCGTTCGCCGCGAGGAGATCGAGATGCGAGCCGACCGCCGCGATCTCGTCGGCGACGGTCCCGCGCGCCAGCCGCCCCGAATACCAGCCGGACACGCAGGCGAGCCCATGCTGCGCGAGCACCGCCCGCAGTGCCCCGGGTTCACGCGGGAACTTGTTGCCGAGCTCGAAACCCTCGTAACCGATCGCCTTGCCCTCGGTCAGCGCCGTCGCGAGCGGCGTCTCGCCGCCCAGCGCCGGCAGGTCGTCGTTGGTCCACGAAATCGGGTTGATGCCTATGCGCAAATCCATCAGGGCCTCTGCAAACGTTTTTCGCGCTCGTATTCCACCCGCGCGGCGCGCACCTTGTCCGTTGCGGAGACTTCAGGAACACCGACCTCCCACCACCAGCCGCCCGCCTCGGTGGTGCGCAAGGGATCGGTGTCGATGACCACAACGTACGTGCGATCGGCGGCGCGGGCCCGGGCGAGCGCGGCTTCGAGTTCGGCGATCGTAGCCACGTGCTCGGCCAGCGCGCCGAGCGAGCGCGCATGCGCCGCGAAGTCGATCGCGGGCATTCCGGGCGTCCCCTGCACGCAGTCGTCGAACAGATTGTTGAAGCCCTCGCCGCCCACGGCCCGCTGCAGCCGGTGGATGCAGCCGTAGCCGCGGTTGTCCTGCACGACGACGACAAGCTTCGTGCCGAGCATCACCGAGGTCGCGATCTCGGAGTTGAGCATCAGGTAGCTGCCGTCGCCGACCATCACGACGCTTTCCCGCTCCGGCCGCGCCATCTTCACGCCGATGCCG
>CAYGYQ010000338.1:0-2072 GCA_964354035.1 uncultured Bordetella sp. | reverse complement strand
CAGACGCCGATGTCGTCGCCCCAGATGACGAGGATGTTGGGCTTGCCGGTCTGTGCCATGTCGAACTCCTTTCAGGTCGTTCGTCCGCGCGGCGGGGGTCCCGGCGCGGCGTGTTTCGATCTGCGGCTGGCGCGCCAGCGGCGGGCGATTCGGTCCACCGGGCCGCGCAGCAGCAAATAGGGGACGAGGGCGAGCAGCAGCGCGACGATGAGCGCCTCGTCGGCATAGAAGGTGTCGAGCACTCTCAGCTGGTACGCCGCATCGATCAGGATGGCCAGCGCACCGATCCTGGCGGTCGCCTTCAGTGCCTCGGCGAATCGCTCACGCCGCTGGCCTTTGTCGTGCATCACCGTCCAGAAGCATGGCGACCGCCCGGTGCGCGCGTCGCCGATGCCGTCGCGCACGGCGAGCAGCGCCGCCATCAGCGGCTGCAGGACGAAGCGGAAGCCATAGGGCCCGCCCGGACGCGCGAGGAGGTCCAACCAGCCGCGCGACAGAACGTCGAGGATCTCCTGCATCGATCGCCGCCGTGCGCGCTACTCGAAGGCGTAGACCTTGTTCCAGTCGCGCTTCATGTCGACGACGGTCCAGCCCCTTTCCTGCGCCTCGCCGAGCGCCTTGTCCAGCGCGCTGATCGGGAAGTCGCGGTCGTACGCCCACTCGCGCTGCGCGTCGGTGTGGTGGACGATCAGGGCGAAGCTCCGGCGGGCGCCCGCAGTGGCCCATTGCAGCATCTCCAGGTCGCCGTCGGAGTTGCCGAACGCCGCGATGGGCCGTCGGCCGATGTGCCTGTGGATGCCGACCGGCTTGCCGGCGCGGTCGTCGAGCAGGTCGATCTGCGGCAGCTTGACGAGCACCGGCTCGCCGGCCCCCATCTCGAAGGCGACCTTGCCTTGGCTGCCGATCACCTGCTCGGGCGGGACGCCGTAGACGCCTTGCGCCCACACGCGCATGAAGTCGATGCCGCCGCCCGAGACGATGAAGGTGCGGAAACCGTTGCCGCGCAGGTAGCCGAGCAGCTCGAGCATCGGCCGATAGACGAGGTCCGTGTACAGATGCCCGAAGCGCGGATGGCGCGCGGTCGCGATCCACTGCCGGACGACGGCCGCGAACTCGTCGGTGGTCATGCCGGAGTGCGTCGCGACGAGCAGTTCGGCGAGCGCCTTCTCGCCGCTGGCCACCGCCTTGGCCAAGTCGCCGGCGAGGATCGAGCGGAACGGTTCCCGCTCCGGCCATTCCGGGTGTTGCCCGGCAGTCGCCTTGATGCGGTCGAGCGCGAAGGCAAACTGTACGGGCACCGGCTGCTCCGGCCACAGCGTGCCGTCGTTGTCGAACACCGCGATGCGATCTTCCGGGGCGACGAACGTCGGCGCGCCGCTTGCGGTGACGTCGCCGACAAAGCGGAAGATCGCCTGCTTCGCCGGCCCATCGTTCCACGAGGCCAGCGGTGGCGCGGTCAATGATGGCGCCGCCGCGGCGCGCGCCAGGTCGATCGTCATCGCTTCCGTTCCCATCACTGCCCCATCGGAGCAATCGGCGCCACGCGGCGCAGGCCGTTGAACCGACTGCGGTCCGTGCGTTCGGATGCGTCGGCCATGGGGTGGAGGGATGGGGCGGAGGGCTATCCGTCTCAGGCGCGCCCGGAGGTCTGCCGCACGGAACAGGAAGGGAAACGGCCTTGTCCGCGTGACGAAGCAACGGTACATCCGCGCCTGCGGCTGCAGTTGACTGCGCTCAAGGGGCGCCGGCATCGAGGGGCCGTGCTCACGTCAAGGGGCGACGAGGCCACGCGCAGCGCGTCTCGCCGCGGCGGACGCCTGGCGGCACGGGCAAGTGACGACTCTGTGCCTCAGGTCAACGCCGCTGCCGGCGACGCGCCTCTAATGGGCGGCGTGCCGGTCCAGTGACCAGCGATCACGCACAGGAAGGACGCATGACACCGCGCCATCGGATTCGTCGTCGCCTTGCCGTTCAGGCAGGCACCATCGCCGCCATCGGCCTGCTCGCCGCCGACCCGGCCGGCGCTGGCGGGCTGCTGCTGTACGAGGTTGGCACCGCCGACGTCGGGCTGG
>CAYGYQ010000337.1:0-2087 GCA_964354035.1 uncultured Bordetella sp. | reverse complement strand
AGGCCGTGCGCGAGCTGGCCGCCTGGGGCGTGCCCTGGAGCCGCGTGCGCAGGGGCGACCGCACCGTCATCATCAACGGGCAGAAGGTGACAATCACCGAGCGTGACGAAGCCCACGGTCTTGTGGCGCAGCGTGATTTCGGCGGCACCAAGAAGTGGCGCACCTGCTACGTCTCGGACGGCACGGGCCACGCGATGCTGCAGACGATGAGCGACCAGGCGATCGGCGCCGAGATCCCCGTGCACGAGCGCACCGAGGCCATTGCGCTGATCCACGACGCGGGACGGTGCTACGGCGCCATCGTGCGCAACCTGATTACCGGCGAGCTCGTTGCCTACGTGGCCAAGGCCACCGCCATCGCGAGCGGTGGCGCCGGCCGGATCTACCGCGTGACGACCAACGCGGTGATCTGCGAAGGCATCGGCAGCGCGCTCGCGCTGGAAACGGGCATCGCCACGCTGGGCAACATGGAGGCGATCCAGTTCCACCCGACCGGCATCTTCCCCGCCGGCATCCTCGTCACCGAGGGCTGCCGCGGCGACGGCGGCCTGCTGAAGGACGTCGACGGCCACCGCTTCATGCCCGACTACGAGCCCGAGAAGAAGGAACTCGCGTCCCGCGACGTCGTGAGCCGACGGATGGAGGAGCACATCGCCAAGGGCAAGGGGGTGAAGAGCCGCTTCGGCGACCACATCTGGCTCGACATCACGCTGCTGGGCGAGAAGCACATCCGGACCAATCTGCGCGAGGTCTTCGAGATCTGCCACTACTTCATGGGTGTGGACCCGACCAAGGACTGGATCCCCGTGCGGCCGGCGCAGCACTACACGATGGGCGGCGTGCGCACCGGCCACACCGGCGAGAGCCCGAATCTGAAGGGCCTGTTCGCCGCCGGCGAAGCCGCCTGCTGGGACATGCACGGCTTCAACCGGCTGGGCGGCAACTCGGTGGCCGAGACCGTGGTCGCCGGCATGATCGTCGGCGAATACATCGCCGACTACTGCGATCGCATCGAGAACGACGTCGACATTCCGACGTCCCTGGTCCACGAATTCCTGCGCCGCGAGCAAGGGAAGCTCGATGCGCTGGTCGACGGTCGCGGCACCGAGGACGCCTCCGCGCTCAAGGGGCGGATGCAGGACCTGATGACGGCCAAGGTCGGCATCTTCCGCCGTGGCGAGGACCTGCAGGCGGCGGTCGAGGAGTTGCAGCAGTTGCTGGTGAAGAGCCGCAACATCGGCTTGCGCGATCGCTCGCGCGGCGCGAATCCCGAGCTCGTCACCGCGTATCGCGTGCAGAAGATGCTCAAGGTGGCGTTGTGCGTCGCCTACGGCGCGCTGACCCGAACCGAGAGCCGCGGCGCGCACTTCCGGCAGGACTTCCCGCGCCGCAACGACGCCGAATGGCTGAAGCGCACGCTAGCGACCTGGAAGAGCGACGCCGACACGCTGCCTACGTTCGCCTACGAGGCGCTCGACGTCGGCGCGATGGAGCTGCCGCCCGGCTGGCGCGGTTACGGCGCGAAGGACTATGTCGACCATCCGGACACGCCCGTACGGGCCGCCGCGGTCGAGGCCCTGAAGCAGAAGATGGCCGGCGCGCCGCGCTATGCCGTCCAGGAAGCGCTGATGCCCTACGACGCGATGCTGCCCGAGCGCTTCCGCGGCCGCAACGAGCGCATCGACGAGCCCATCGACGAACCGGCCAACGAGCCGACCGAGGCCGCAAAATGAGCGACGCCACCATCAGGATTGTGCCGGCCGCGAAGGACGGGAACGGCGCGGGCGGTGACGGCGGTGCACGGCGCAAGCTCACGCTCAGCGTGCTGCGCTACAACCCGCAGGAGCCCGCGAAGCCGCCGCGCATGCAGCCCTATGAGCTCGAGGAAGCCGACGGCATGACGCTGTTCATCGCGCTGAACGAAATACGCGAGAAGCAGGATCCGTCGCTGCAGTTCGACTTCGTCTGCCGCGCGGGCATCTGCGGCAGCTGCGCGATGGTCATCAACGGCCGGCCCACGCTCGCCTGCCGCACGCTGACCAAGAATCTCGGCGCCGAAATCACGCTGGCGCCGCTGCCGTTCTTCG
>CAYGYQ010000336.1:0-2113 GCA_964354035.1 uncultured Bordetella sp. | reverse complement strand
CAAACCGTCGCGCCCTCGCTGGCCATGGCCAGCGCGGCCGCGTGTCCGATGCCCTGTCCTGCCGCCGTGATCAGCGCGAGCTTGCCTGCCAGTCGTCCGCTCATGGTGCCCGTTCCTATGCGTGAGTTCGTGATCGTGTTCGGCGATCGCCGTGACCACCCGGCCGCGCGCGACGACACGCGCGTTTGCCTCGTCTGCCGTCGCGCCCGATTGTACGCCGGAGCTCCGGGAATTGGTATTACCACTTGACCAGTTACCAGTCCGGGGTTAGCCTTGCTGCCCGACCCCCTGGACGACGGATGCCACCGTCGACCATGATCACCACGCCATGCCTTTTCAGAGCATCGAACCGCGCCGGCTGTATCGGCAGATCGCCGACCAGATCCGTGAATTGATCCGCGCGGGCGAATTTCTGGCAGGATCGCGGCTGCCGCCTGAGCGCGACCTTGCCAGGCAGCTCGGCGTGTCGCGGCCATCGGTGCGCGAGGCGCTGATCGCGCTGGAGGTCGAGGGCCTGGTCGAAGTGCGCATCGGTTCCGGCATCTATGTGCTCGGACCCGGCATCAGGGCGGAGGGCATCGAGGTCCTCGCCGACGATCCCGGACGCGACGAGGTGCGCGCGCTGGCCGGGCCGTTCGAGCTGATGCGTGCCCGCTACACGATCGAAAGCGAATGCGCGGCGCTGGCGGCCAAGTCGGCCAAGAAGACGCAGATCGCCGCGATCGAGGAAGCGCTGGAACAGATGCACCGCGAATTCGAGCACGAAAAGCAACCACTGGCCGGCGATCGCCTGTTTCACTTGCGGATCGCCGAGGCGACCGGCAACGGTGCTCTGGTGGCAGTGGTGAAGATGCTGTGGGAGGAGCGCGCCGGTCCTCTTTACCAGCGGCTGGAGCACCACTACGACACGCCGGGACTGTGGACCGCGGCGATGGCCGAGCACCGCGCGGTGCTGAAGGCGATCGCCGAGCACGACGTCGCGGGCTCGCGCGCGGCGATGCAGCGGCATCTGAACAAGGCGTACAAGCGGTTCAACAAGGGCTGGAACACGTTGCATTGATTCTATGGCGACACGGGGGGGCGACGCCTGGATTGCCGCCCGTGAATCGCCGCCGTTGAAAGGAGCGAATGCCATGCTGGCTTGCCGTATTCACGCCAAGGACGATCTGCGTATAGAACCGGTCGACACTCCCGAGGTCGGCCCGGGCCAGGTGCTGCTGCGGCTGGGTGCCGGCGGCATCTGCGGTTCGGACATCCATTATTATTACGAAGGCCGCAACGGCAGCTTCATCGTTCGCGAGCCGCTGATTCCCGGGCACGAGGCCTCGGCCACCGTCGCCGCGATCGGTCCCGGAGTCACCCGGGTCAAGGTCGGAGACAAGGTCGCGGTGAGCCCGTCGCATGCCTGCGGCCGGTGCGAAGGCTGCCGCGAGGGCCGCGAGCAGCTTTGCCGGAACATGCGCTTCATGGGCAGCGCCAGCCTCTACCCGCACGTGCAGGGCATGTTCAGCGAGTTCTTCGTGCTGGGCGAGCGGCAGTGCTATCCGGTCGCGGGCGATGTCACGCTCGGGGAGCTCGCGTTCGCCGAGCCGCTGGCCGTCGCGCTGCATGCCGTCCATCGCGGCACCGATCTCATCGGCAAGTCGGTGCTGATCACCGGCGCCGGGACCATTGGCTGCCTGACGGTGCTCGCCGCGCGCCTCGCCGGGGCGAAGTCCGTGACCGTGTCCGACATCCTCGAGCGGCCGCTCGCAAAGGCGCGTGAGGTGGGCGCCGACCGGACGCTGCGCGCCGACCGGGAGGCCGACGCGCTGGCCACACCGCAATTCGACGTCTGCTTCGAGGTGTCGGGCAGCTTCGCGGCGCTCAAGTCCTGCGTGGCGGCCGCGAAGCGCGGCGGCACCATCGTCCAGGTGGGGACGCTGCCGCACGAGCCGCTGCCGTTCGTCGTCAACGAGCTGATGGCGAAGGAGCTCGACCTGAAGGGCGCGTTCCGCTGGGGCATCGAGTTCGATTGGGCGGTAGGCTATCTGTCGACGCGCCGGGTCGACGTGCGGCCGCTGCTGTCCGGCCAGTTTCCGCTGCAGGAAGCGGTCAAGGCGTTCGCGCTCGC
>CAYGYQ010000335.1:0-2130 GCA_964354035.1 uncultured Bordetella sp. | reverse complement strand
AGGAGTTCGGCGCCGATCAACACGGCTGCGGCGATCCACCAGATCCACTCAACGCTCATCGTTCGCTTTCGGTTCAGGTCGGAACATGGTCGTGCCTCGCGACCGCCGGGCTGCGGATCAGGAACCTGGACCGCGTTGAACGATGGCGATCCGTCCCCATCTGCCCGGTGCCCCGCGACGGACGGGGGCCGGGTCACGCGAGCCGGTTTCCGTCCTGGATTGCGGTATAATATTCTCTTTTTTAATCAAGCGCTTTGGCGCCTGCTCACCTTACGCGCGAGGTTGCGATGCCGATTTACGAATACCGTTGTTCAGCTTGCGGTCATGAGCTGGAGGCGTTGCAGAAGTTCTCCGACGCGCCGCTGGCCAACTGCCCGTCCTGCCATGCCGCCACGCTGGTGAAGCTCCTCTCCGCGGCCGGGTTCAAACTCAAAGGCAGCGGCTGGTATGCAACCGACTTCAAGGGCAGCGGCGGCAAGCCTGCGCCGGTGAAGACCGACGCCGCGTCGAAGCCCGAGTCCGGCGCCGGAAGCGATGGCGGCGCCAAGGGCGAGTCCAAGGGCGAAACGCCGGTCGGCGCGAAGAGCGAGCCCAAGCGCGAAACCGCGAGCAGCACGCCCGCTCCGGCCGCGAAGACCGGAGCCTCTCCTGCCACCTAGCATCCTGCCGCCGGCACGAACGATGAAGCGCTACCTGATAGCAGGCCTGCTCGTCTGGGCCCCGCTCGGCATCACCATCTGGGTCATCAATTTCCTGGTGACCACGCTCGACCAGACGCTGCTGTTCCTGCCGGATGCACTGCGGCCCGAGGCGGTGATCGGCTACCGCATCCCCGGCCTGGGTGTGTTGCTGAGTTTCCTGATTCTGTTCGTCACCGGCGTTTTCGCCGCCAACTTCTTCGGCCAGCGACTGATCAAGGTCTGGGAAGGCGTGCTCGGCCGCATCCCGTTCGTCAAGTCGATCTATTCGTCGGTCAAGCAGGTCAGCGACACGCTGCTGTCGGATCAGGGGACGGCGTTCCGCAAGGCCCTGCTGGTCGAGTTCCCGCGCCCGGGTTGCTGGACGATCGCGTTCCTGACGGGCACGCCCGCCGATACCGTCGTCGACCATCTTCCGGGCGAGCACATCAGCGTCTACGTGCCGACGACGCCGAATCCGACCGGCGGCTACTTCGTGATGGTGCCGAAGGACTCGGTGCGCGAACTCGACATGTCGGTCGACGACGCGCTCAAGTACATCATCTCCATGGGCGTGGTGTCCCCGCGCCGCCGGCGCGCTGCGCCAAAGGCGCCGCCCGTGCCGCTGCCTGCCGCCGCCACTCACACGCGAAATTGACCGGGCGAAGGCGAGTGCGCCGGCGCGCTGAAGCGACTGGCGTGGCCGCGCTGTTCGCCCCCCCGAACCTTCCCCAACACTGCCGACCGCAACACCCGCCGGAGAATGCATTGAAGCGCACTGATTATTGTGGACGAATCGACCGCCGCCACCTTGGCCAGACCATCACGCTGATGGGCTGGGTGCACCGCCGCCGCGACCATGGCGGCGTCATCTTCGTCGATCTGCGCGACCGCGAAGGGCTCGTGCAGATCGTCTTCAACCCCGACCGCGCCGCCACCTTCGCCGCCGCCGAAACGCTGCGCAACGAGTTCGTGATCCGCGTGACCGGCCTCGTGCGCCTGCGCCCTGACGGCGGGGCGAATCCGAACCTCGTTTCCGGCGAGATCGAGGTGCTCGCCCACGAAATGGAGATCCTGAACGCGGCGCAGACGCCGCCGTTCCCGCTCGACGACGAAAACCTGTCGGAGACGGTCCGGCTGCAGCACCGGGTGATCGACCTGCGCCGGCCGCAGATGCAGAAGAATCTGATGCTGCGCCACCGCGCCGCGATGGCCGCGCGCAAGTACCTCGACGCGAACGGGTTCGTCGACATCGAAACGCCGGTGCTCTACAAGTCGACGCCCGAAGGCGCGCGCGAATTCCTCGTGCCGTCGCGCATCCACCACGGGATGTTCTACGCGCTGCCGCAGTCCCCGCAGCTGTTCAAGCAGCTGCTGATGATGGCGGGCTTCGACCGCTACTACCAGATCGTCAAGTGCTTCCGCGACGAGGACCTGCGCGCCGACCGCCAGC
>CAYGYQ010000334.1:0-2206 GCA_964354035.1 uncultured Bordetella sp. | reverse complement strand
GCCGGTCGAACTCGCGCGGGCGATGACCGTCGACAAGCGCGCCCGCGACGCGTTCTTCGGCCGCATCGACGCGATGCAGCGCGACGGGCAGCTGCTGGTGAACCGCAAGGGCGAGCTCTGCGTCACCGCCAAGCTCGATCTCGTCAGCGGGACGGTCCAGGGGCATCCCGACGGCTTCGGCTTCCTGGTCCCGGACGACGGTGCCGCCGACCTGTTCCTCAGCCCCAACGAAATGCACAAGGTGCTCCATGGCGATCGCGCGACGGCGCGACGGTCGGGTGTCGATCGGCGCGGCCGGCCCGAGGGGCAGATCGTCGATGTGCTGACGCGGGCGAACCAGACCGTCGTCGGCCGCCTCTACGACGAGCGCGGCATCACCTTCGTCGTCGCCGAGAATCGCCGCATCAACCAGGACCTGCTGGTGCCGCCGGACGAACGGGGCAGCGCCAGGTCCGGTGACGTCGTCGTCGTCGAAATCCTGCAGCAGCCCTCGCCGCAGCGCGAGGCGATCGCGCGCGTCGTCGAGGTGCTGGGCGGCTACACCGACCCCGGGATGGAAATCGAGATCGCGCTGCGCAAGCACGACCTGCCGCACGAGTTCTCGCTCGCAGCGCGCAAGCAGGCCGGCAAGCTGCCCGCCACGGTCACCGACCGCGACCGCGCCGGCCGCGTCGATCTCACCGCGCTGCCGCTGGTCACGATCGACGGCGAAACGGCGAAGGACTTCGACGACGCCGTCTATTGCGAGCGCAAGGGCAAGGGCTTCCGCCTCATCGTGGCGATCGCCGACGTCTCGCATTACGTGAAGGACGGCGACCCGCTCGACCGCGACGCGCGCGAGCGCGGGACCTCGGTGTATTTTCCGCGCCGGGTCATCCCGATGCTGCCGGAGGCGCTGTCCAACGAGCTCTGCTCGCTCAAGCCCGCCGTGGACCGGCTGTGCATGGTCTGCGACATGGAGGTCAGCGCCGAGGGCGCGATCAGGAAGCACCGGTTCTACCCGGCGGTGATGCACTCGCGCGCGCGGCTCACCTACACCGAGGTGTGGAGCTGGCTGGCCGAGCCGAAGTCCGTGACGCGCGCGGCGAAGGCCCTGCTGCCCCAGCTGACCGACCTCTACGCGCTGTTCCATGCGCTGAAGCGCGCCCGCGAAGCGCGCGGCGCGATCGACTTCGACAGCGTCGAGATGCAGCTCGAGTTCGACGTGCAGGGCAAGATCGTCCGCATCGTGCCGGTCGTGCGCAACGACGCGCACAAGCTGATCGAGGAGTGCATGCTGGCGGCGAACGTCTGCACCGCGGAGTTCCTCGCTGCGCACAAGCATCCGGTGCTCTACCGCGTGCATGAGGGGCCCACGCCCGAGAAGCTCGCGGTGCTGCGCGACTTCCTGGCCAGCTGCGCGCTCGCGCTGTCCGGCGGCGACGAGCCCACGGCGTCCGACTACGCGCAGCTGCTGCTGCGGATCAAGGACCGCCCCGATTACGCGCTGCTGCAGACGGTGCTGCTGCGCTCGCTGCAGCAGGCGCGGTACCGGCCGGACAACGTCGGCCACTTCGGTCTGTCCTACGAGGCCTACGCGCACTTCACGTCGCCGATCCGCCGCTACCCGGATCTCGTCGTCCATCGCGCGATCAAGGCGGTGCTGGCCGGCCTGGAGTACAAGCCGGCCGGCACCTCGTGGACCGAGCTCGGCGTGCACTGCTCGCTCACCGAGCGCCGCGCCGACGATGCGACCCGCGACGTCGAGAACTGGCTCAAGTGCTATTTCATGCAGGACAAGGTCGGCGAAAGTTTCGACGGCACGATCAGCGGCGTCACGAGCTTCGGCATCTTCGTCACGCTGGATGGCCTCCACATCGACGGCCTGGTCCACGTCACCGAACTCGGCCGCGACTATTTCCATTTCGACGCCGGGCGCCATGCGCTGGTCGGCGAGCGCAGCGGCCGGCTGTTCCAGCTGGCCGGTCGGGTCCGCGTGGTGGTCGCCCGGGTCGATCTCGAGACGACGAAGATCGATTTCACGCTGGCCGATGCCCAGGCCACGTTGCCGTCGGCGCCCGGGACGCGCGCCGTTCAGGACGGCGCGCCCGCGCGCACGGATCGCCCCGGCCGCAAGACCCCCAAGCGATGAACGACCCCCACGCTCACTTTGTTCGCTGCCCCCCGAGGGGGCGCACAGTGCCCTTCGGGCGGCCGGGCGGGCACT
>CAYGYQ010000333.1:0-2265 GCA_964354035.1 uncultured Bordetella sp. | reverse complement strand
GGCACGACGATGATGTTCGGCCGCGACATCCACGAGTCGTGCAGCATCGACAGCAGGTAGAGGAAATCGATCCCCTGGGGCTTGGCGAAGCGGATCACCACCATGCTCTCGTCGACGGTCGGAATGTCCTTCGCGATGAACGGGTTCGACGTGTCGACCATCGGCACCCGCTGGAAGTTGATGTGCGTCTGCGAAAACTGCGGGCAGATATAGTTCACGTAATCGGGCATCCGCCGCATGATGGTGTCGACGACGGCTTCCTGCGAATAGCCGCGCAGGTTCTGGTCGCGGTGGAGCTTCTGGATCCATTCGAGGTTGATGATCGGGACGACGCCGATCAGGAGGTCGGCCAGCGCCGCCACGTTGAGCCGGTCGGTGGCGACCGCGCCGTGCAGGCCCTCGTAGAAAAGCAGATCGGTGTCCGCCGGCACGTCCTCCCACGGCGTGAACGTGCCCGGCGGCTGGCTGTACGGCGCCGCTTCCTGCGCGTTGTGCAGGTACTTGCGCAGCCGGCCCGTCCCCGTCTCGCCGTAACTGCGGAACAGCGCCTCCAGCTCGTCGAACAGGTTGGCCTCGGGCCCGAAATGGCTGAAATGCTGGTTGCCGACCGCGGCGGCCTCGGCCAACTTCGCCTTCATCTGCGCGCGGTCGTAGCGGTGGAACGAATCGCCTTCGACAACCGCTGCGTTGATGCCCTCGCGCCGGAAGATGTGCTCGAAGGTGCGGGTGACCGTGGTCGTTCCTGCGCCGGAGGAGCCGGTGATCGCAACGACGGGATGACGCCTGGACATGGAGGGGCCTCGCTACTTGGCTGCGTTCATTCGGATGCGACGGCGGCGCTGAACAGCGAACGTTCCCTGAACAGCGGCGAGCTGAATGCGACATCGCCCCGATCGTATTCGGCGTGATAGCGCTCGAGCCGCTGGACCTCGTCCTTCGAACCGAGGATGAGCGGAATGCGCTGATGCAGCGCGTCCGGCGCGACCTCCAGGATGCGGCCGCGACCGGTCGACGCGGCCCCGCCGGCCTGCTCGATCAGCATCGCCATCGGATTCGCCTCGTAGAGCAGGCGCAGCCGTCCTGGTCGCGACGGATCTTTCGTGTCCTTCGGATACATGAACAGACCGCCGCGCATCAGGATCCGGTGCACCTCGGCGACCAGCGAGGCGATCCAGCGCATGTTGAAATCCTTGCCGCGCGCGCCGTTCTTCCCGGCCAGGCATTCCTCGACGTAGCGCTTCACCGGCGGCTCCCAGAAACGCTGGTTCGACGCGTTGATCGCGAACTCCTGCGTGTCGGCGGGAATGGTCAGATCCGGATGCGTGAGGATGTAGGCGCCGATCTCCGGGTCCAGCGTGAAGCCGTGCACGCCGGTGCCCAGCGTGATGACGATCATCGCCGCCGGCCCGTAGAGCGCGTAGCCGGCGCAGACCTGCCGCGTGCCGGGCTGCAGGAAGTCGGCGGTCACCGGCTCGGTCACGCCCTCTGGCGCGCGCAGCACCGAGAAGATCGTGCCGACCGTCACGTTGACGTCGAGGTTCGACGACCCATCGAGCGGATCGAAGACGAGCAGATAACGCCCGCGCGGATAGCGCGCCGGGATCGAGTAGGGCACGTCCATCTCCTCCGACACCATGCCGGCGAGATGGCCGCCCCAGTCGCAGCTGCCCAGCATGATGTCGTTCGCAATCACGTCGAGAGGCTTCTGCTCCTCGCCCTGCACATTGACGGTGCCGGCGGAGCCGCTGGCGCCGCCCATGAGCCCGCCGGGCCGCCCCAAGGGCGCATGGCCGCCGAGCGCGGAGCGCGAAGGCAATTCGTTGAGCGCGCCGCGCGCGACCGCGCTGGCGATGTACTTGCAGGCGGTCTGGATGTCGTTGACGAGCGCGATCAGCTCGGCGCCTCCCTCCAGCCGGCGCTGCTCCTCGATGATGAATTTCGACAGCGTCGTGCGACCGTAGAGCATCGTCACCCTCCCTGGAAGACACGGCTCGCCCGGATATCGGCGGCCGAAATCGTCTGCAGCGCCTCGCGCGTGACCGGTGCGACGGCCGCGAACAGGCGAGTCGCCTGGCGCAGGCGGGCGCGGTCGAGCGCGTTGCGGATCGATCGCGCATTGGCGAAATTGGGTTGCATCCGGCGCAGCGCGATGTATTCGTGGAGCGCCGCCTCCGCGCCGGCATCGAGCCGGTAGTCGAGCTTGTCCAGCATCAGCGCGGCGATTGCGTTGAGCTCGCCCTCGCCGTAGTCGGGGAAGTCGATGTG
>CAYGYQ010000332.1:0-2265 GCA_964354035.1 uncultured Bordetella sp. | reverse complement strand
GTGCACGTGGTCGGTGCCGGCACGATGGGTGGCGACATCGCGGCGTGGTGCGCGCTGCGCGGCCTGACGGTCACCCTGCAGGATCAGAACGCCGAGCGACTCGCGCCGGCCATGGGCCGCGCGGCGAAGCTGTTCGCAGCCCGCCTGCGCGACCCGCGCCGCGTCCGCGACGCGACCGACCGGCTGCTGCCGGATGTTGCCGGCGACGGCGTCGCGCGCGCCGATGTGATCATCGAGGCGATTTTCGAGAATGTGGACGCCAAGCGCAGCCTGTTCGCTGCGCTCGAGGCGAAGGCGAAACCTGGCGCCATCCTGGCCACCAATACGTCGTCCATTCCGCTCGAGGACATCGCGACCGCGATGGTTGATCCGACGCGCCTCATCGGCCTCCACTTCTTCAATCCGGTGGCGAAGATGATGCTGGTCGAGATCGTGGTCGGCCGGCAGACGCGCGCCGAGCTGACCGCGCCGGCGGCCGCTTTCGTGCGCCAGATCGATCGACTGCCGCTCCCGGTCAAGAGCGCCCCCGGCTTCCTGGTCAATCGCGTGCTCGCACCTTACCTGATGGCTGCGATGCGCTGCGTGGACGAAGGCATCGCGCCGGAAACAGTGGACGAGGCGGCACTTGCGTTCGGGATGCCGATGGGACCGATCGAGCTTGCCGACACCGTGGGTCTCGACATCTGCGTGGCTGTCGGCAGGATGCTGACGCCGGACGCGACGCCGCCGAAGAGGCTGACGGAACTGGTGACGGCCGGACACCTTGGGCGCAAGACCAAGCGCGGCTTTTACGATTACGCGAGCGGCAAGGCGGCCAAGCAGGCGGCCGGCGCTGTTCCTGCGGGACTCGCCGACCGCCTCATCGGTCCGTTCGTGGCGGAAGCCAGGGCCGCGCTCGCCGAGGGCATCGTGGCCGACGCGGATCTCGTCGATGCCGGCGCGATCTTCGGCACCGGATTCGCTCCTTTCCGCGGCGGTCCGCTCCACCACGCCGCGGCCGAAGGACAGGGCGCGCGCGCCGCCGCGGCCGCCTGAGCGACACCGGCCAGGAGCGCCCGGCAGCGGACGGCGACAATCTGTCGCGGTCCCGCGCGCGCGTCGCCGGCGCAGCACCGCCGGCTTCTGGTGTAGCATCCCCAAGGTAGGGCAGCGTCGGCGCGAGCGCCGCCGTCCTGCCCGCGGCGCCGCCGAACGACTGGACGCTCAGCGTCCCCGCCTCGGCGCATCGCCGCTTCCTTTTGGGAGGGAGGGCATCCGTGGAAAAAATCTGGCTGAAGCACTATCCGAAAGGCGTACCTGCCGAGATCGACGTCAACGAGCACAAGTCGGTGCGCGACGTGTTCGAGGAGAGCGCGACGAAGTTCGCGAGCCGCCCCGCGTTCACCTGCATGGGCAAGTCGCTCACGTTCGCCGACCTCGACCGGCTGTCCGCCGCGTTCGGCGTCTACCTGCAGGCGAACGGCTGCAAGAAGGGCACGCGCGTCGCGCTGATGATGCCCAACATCCTGCAGTACCCCGTGTGCCTGTTCGGCACGCTGCGCGCCGGCTGCACCGTCGTGAACGTCAACCCGCTGTACACGGCGCGCGAGCTCGAGCACCAGCTCACGGACTCCGGCGCCGAAGTGATCGTCGTCGTCGAGAACTTCGCGCGCACCGTGGCGGAGGTGCTCGGCCGGACCAAGGTCCGGCGGGTGATCGTCACCAGCATCGGCGAGCTCCTCGGCTTCAAGGGCATCGTCGTCGACCTGGTGCTGCGGCACGTGAAGAAGATGATCCCGGCCTGGTCGCTGCCCGAGGCGGTCCGCCTCTCCGACGCACTCGCGGCAGGCCGCACCGGCAAGCTGGAGCGGGTGGAGCTCGCGCACGACGACATCGCGTTCCTCCAGTACACGGGCGGCACGACGGGCATAGCCAAGGGCGCGGTGCTGCTGAACCGGAACATCGTGGCCAACCTGCTGCAGGCCCGCGCGTGGGTGCGGCCGTTCCTGAGCAGCGAGCGCGAGGTCATCATCACGCCACTGCCGCTCTATCACATCTTCTCGCTGACGGCGAACTGCCTCACGTTCATGACGATGGGCGGCGAAAACGTCCTGATCCCGAACCCGCGCGACATCCCGGGGCTCGTCAAGGAGATGGGCACGGTCAAGTTCACCGGGATAACCGGGGTCAACACGCTGTTCAATGCGCTGGTCAACAACCCGGAATTCGGCAAGCTCGACTTCTCGACGATGCGCTGGACGCTGGGCGGCGGGATGGCGGTGCAGG
>CAYGYQ010000331.1:0-2274 GCA_964354035.1 uncultured Bordetella sp. | reverse complement strand
GCTCCCCCATCGCCCATACCCGTAGGCGCGGGCTTGCCCGCGCTCCCCCATCGCCGATGCGTTAGTCGTCGGGGCGTACCTGCGGTCACCTGAAATCGATGCTTTCGCCGCGGCCTTGCGGGAGGCGGCTCGGCAGCGCTGCGAGTGCCTGGGATAAACTCCGCAGCCAGGAATCTGCTTTCATGGCGCGAGAGTCTCGCGTGGCCGCAGATTCCTCGCCATGCTGATCATGCCGTCCACTTCGACCTCGCGCTCAGGATTTGTGCTGCGCAATTCGCCCCGCCACATGACGTGAGACATTCCTCGGACGCACCTGCATGACGCACGCCACGGCGCTGCTCGCGCTGCACGCCGCCGTGGCGCTATTCGGTTTCGCGGGGCTTTTCGGCAAGTGGCTGGCGCTGTCCCCGGTCGTCATCGTCCTCGGTCGGACGGCCATCGCCGCCGTGGCGCTCGGCATCCTGCGCCTGCGCGCCGACGAGCGAGCGCCCTTCGACGTGCGCCTGATCGCGAACGGTGTCGTGCTGGCCGTGCACTGGCTTTCGTTCTTCGCGGCGGTCCAGGTTTCGACGGTCGCGGTCGGTCTCCTGGGTTATGCGTGCTTTCCGCTGTTCACGCTCGCGGCCGAGCGCGTGTTCCTCGCGCGCCGTCTGCGCCGGCGGGAGGGCATTACGGCGTTGCTGGTCGCGGGAGGACTGGTCCTGCTGGTGCCGGAGCTTTCGCTGTCGAACCCCATCGTGCAGGGACTCGGCTGGGGGCTCGTGTCCGGTTTCACGTTTGCGCTCATCGTCGTGATGAACCGGCGCTGGACAGCCTCGCGGACGGCGACCGACATCGCGTTCTGGCAGAACCTGCTCGCGGCGCTCGCCTTGCTCCCGTTCATGTGGGCGGCCCCATGGGAAATCGGTTCGATCGGCGCGCGCGAGATCGTACTGCTGCTCGTGCTGGGGCTCGCGTGCACGGCGCTCTCGCACACGCTGTTCATCGGTGCGCTGGCGGCGGTCAGCGCACACACGGCGAGTGTGGTCGCGGCATTGGAGCCGGTGTACGGGATCGTCCTCGCGTTGGCGTTCCTGGGCGAGGTTCCGGGTCCGCGGACGCTCGCCGGCGCCGCGCTGATCGTCGCCGCGGCCGTGGTCGCGACACGGCGCTCGTCGCTTGCCACGGTTGGCTCGCCGCTGCGGCCTCGGTAACGCCGCGAGCATCCACCGGGACTGCGGTTTGCACCATGTGCAGCTAGGTGATATGATGTCCTGGTGCTTAGACACCAAGGTGCTGACCATGACCCGCCTGACCATTAGCTTGAGCGACGAACGTCACCGCGCGCTGCGTGAGGCAGCCGTGAAGCGGCGCAAGACGATCGGGCAGCTGATCGAGGAAAGTCTCGAGTTCTACGGCATCAAGACCCAGCGCAGCGCGGAGGAGCTCGTGGCGAAGGCGCGTTCACGCGCCGCGCTCGGCGAGGCCGACGCCGTGCGGCTCGCAGTCGCTGAGACGCGCGCCGCCCGGCGGCGATGAAGCATTCCGCCGCGGTCATCGACACGAATGTCGTGGTCGCAGGCTTGCTGACCGCAAGTGCCGATTCCCCCACGGCGTGGATTCTCGACGGCATGTGCTGCGGCGCGTTTCCGTTCCTGTTGTCGGCGGCCCTGCTGGCCGAGTACCGGGAAGTTCTTTTGCGCAGGAAGATTCGTGCGCTGCACGGTCTCGGCGAGCGGGAGGTCGACAGTCTGCTGACGACGCTCGCCGCAAACGCCATCGTGCGCGAGCCGGCGCCGCGAACGGGAGCGCCGGATCCGAAGGACGATCACCTGTGGTCGCTCGTCCAGAGCGAGAAGCGCGCGGTGCTCGTAACGGGCGACCGTGCATTGGGAGAAAATCCGCCGCCCCGGATTGTCGTTCTGGCGCCACGCCAGTTCGTCAACCTTTTTGCTGCCTGATTCAGGGTAGAATTTCCCGCATGCAGATCGGCATCGTCGGAATCGGCCGCATGGGCGGCAACCTGGCGTGCCGGCTCGCGACGATGCGCAAGGGCTTCGGCGGTCACGCGGTCGCGGCCAAGGTTCCGCAGCCGTGATCGTGGTGCTGATGGGCGTGTCCGGCTGCGGCAAGACCGCGGTCGGAGAGGCGCTGGCGGCCGATCTCGGCTGGCCGTTCTTCGACGGCGATGATTTCCATCCGGCGGCCAACGTTGCCAAGATGGCGGCGGGAACGCCGCTCACCGACGCCGATCGCTGGCCCTGGCTCGACCGGCTGGCCGCCGAGATGGCGGCG
>CAYGYQ010000330.1:0-2307 GCA_964354035.1 uncultured Bordetella sp. | reverse complement strand
GATCGCGTCGTCCTTGCCGGAGGAGCGAACGTTGGTGAGCTGCTTGCCCTTGATCGGGTTGACCACGAGGTCGTTGTCGCGGCTGTGGATGCCGATGATCATCCCCTCGTACAGCTTGTCGCCAGGCGACACGAACATGCGGCCGCGCTCCTGCAGCTTCCACAGCGCGTACGCCACCGCGTCGCCGTCCTCCGCCGAGATCAGCACGCCGTTGCGCCGATCGGGAATGCCGCCCTTCAGCGGTGCGTAGCCGTCGAACACGTGGCTCATCAGCCCCGTGCCCCGGGTCAGGTTCATGAACTCGCCCTGGAAGCCGATCAGCCCGCGCGCCGGAATGCGGTACTCGAGACGGGCGCGACCGCGACTGTCCGATTCCATGTTGGTGAGGTCGCCGCGCCGGGGGCCGAGCGCCTCCATGACCGCGCCCTGATGCATTTCCTCGACGTCGACCGACAGCAACTCGAACGGCTCGCAGGTAATGCCGCCAATGTCGCGCAGCACGACGCGGGGCCGCGACACGGCCAGCTCGTATCCCTCGCGGCGCATGTTCTCGATCAGGATCGTCAAATGCAATTCGCCGCGGCCCGACACCAGGAAGGAATCGGTGTCCCCGGTTTCGTCGACGCGCAGCGCGACGTTGGTCAGCATCTCCTTGGCCAGCCGGTCGCGCAGGTTGCGCGAGGTTACGTACTTGCCCTCGCGTCCGGCGAGCGGCGACGTGTTGACCTGGAAATACATCGACAGCGTCGGCTCGTCGACCATGATCGGCGGCAGCGCCTCGGGCGTCTCCAGCGACGCCAGCGTCGTGCCGATCGCAAGCTCGTCGATGCCGGTGACGAGCACGATGTCGCCGGCCTGCGCCGACTCCACGGGCACGCGTTCCATCCCGGCAAAGGCGAAGATCTGCGTCACCCGCGCTTTCGGGGCGACCTGTCCCTCCGCCAGCGGGCCGTTCAGCACCGCGACCTCCTGCCCGGCTGCGAGGCGGCCGCGGCGGATGCGGCCGATGCCCAGCCGCCCGACGTAGCTCGAATAGTCGAGCGCGGCCACCTGGAACTGCAGCGGCCCGTCGGCGTCGCCCACCGGTGCCGGAACGTACGCGAGTATCGTTTCGAACAGCGGGCGCATGTCGGCTCTTTCGGGTGCCTGGTGCGCTTTGGCGACGTTCACGTCGAGCGTCGCCCAGCCGTTCAGCGCCGATGCATAGACGACCGGGAAATCGAGCTGGGCCTCGGTCGCGCCGATCCGGTCGAAGAGCTCGAACGTCTGGTTGACCACCCACTCGGGCCGCGCGCCAGGCCGGTCGACCTTGTTCACGACCACGATCGGCGACAGGCCGAGCTTCAGCGCCTTCAGCGTCACGAAGCGCGTCTGCGGCATCGGCCCTTCCACGGCATCCACGAGCAGCAGCACCCCGTCGACCATGCCCAGCACGCGCTCGACCTCGCCGCCGAAATCCGCGTGGCCGGGCGTGTCGACGATGTTGATCTGGGCGCTCACTTCACCTTGCTGGTAGCGGATCGAGCAGTTCTTGGCGAGGATCGTGATGCCGCGCTCGCGCTCAAGATCGTTGGTGTCCATCATGCGCTCGGCGACATGCTGGTGCTTGGCGAAGGTGCCGGCCTGCACCAGCAGCTTGTCGACGAGCGTCGTCTTGCCGTGGTCGACGTGGGCGATGATGGCGATGTTGCGCAGGGTCTTGGACGGCTTGGTCATGGTGGCAGGTGGATGGCGGTGCGACGCGCTGCTGGGCGGATCCCAAAGCCGCGCCGGATAACCTGTAATTATAGCTCGGAAAAGCCTCTTCCGGCCACATTTTATTCGCAAAATCTGAAACTTAGCCTATAATACGGTCTCGGGCGGCCGTTCCGGTCACCGCCCACCCAGATACGGGGCGCGCACGACCGCAGGTCGTGCAAGGCGCCCCGGTCTCGTGTCCATCTACCGCAGCCTGGACCGGAAATCCCCTCGAGGGATGGGCCGCGACCAGGAGCATCCATGAACGCTACGAGCTTTGCCGAGCTCGGACTGCGACCCGAGTTGTTGCGGGCCGTGGAAGAAGCCGGCTATACGACGCCTACGCCGATCCAGGTGCAGGCCATCCCCGTCATTCTCGCCGGCAAGGACGTGATGGGCGGCGCCCAGACCGGCACCGGCAAGACCGCCGGCTTCGCCCTGCCGATCCTGCAGAAGCTGGCGCCGATGGCGAACACCAACCACTCGCCGGCGCGGCACCCGGTGCGCGCGCTGATCCTCACGCCCACCCGTGAGCTCGCGGTACAGGTCGCGGACTCCTTCCGCACCTAC
>CAYGYQ010000329.1:0-2313 GCA_964354035.1 uncultured Bordetella sp. | reverse complement strand
TGGGCTCCGGCTGCGGCAGCAAGACGCTGATCCGCGTCGGCGGCGGCAACCTGAAATCGCTGATCGTGCTGGTCTTCTTCGCGATCTCCGCGTACATGACACTGAAGGGACTCTTCGCGCTGTGGCGCACGGCCGGACTCGACCCGATGCGCTTCGACGTCGCGGCCATCGGCGCCAAGACCTCCGATCTGCCGTCGATCCTCGCGGCGCTCGGCGCGGGCGGCGCGGTGAAGCTGTGGTTTCCCTTCGTGTTCGCGGCGGCGATCGCGGCAGGGGTGCTCGCGAACCGCGAGTTCCGCGCGACGCGCGAAATGATCGTCGGCGGCATCATCATCGGCGCGGTGATCGTCGGCGGCTGGTACGTGTCGGGCCACCTGGGCTATGTGGCCGAGGACCCCGCAACGCTCGAGGAGAAATTCGTCGCCACCAACTCGGGCCGCGCCGAATCGTTCAGCTACACGGCGCCCATCGCCTACCTGCTCGAGCTGCTGATCTACTGGACGGACCAGTCGCGCGTGCTGACGTTCGGCATCGCCGGCGTGCTGGGCATGCTCGTCGGCTCGGCCGGCATGGCGCTCGCGACGAAGACCTTCCGGTGGGAAGGCTTCAACACGACCGAGGACCTCGCCAACCATGTCGTCGGCGGCATCCTGATGGGTTTCGGCGGCGTGACGGCGCTCGGCTGCACGATCGGTCAGGGGCTCTCCGGCGTGTCGACGCTGGCGCTGGGTTCATTCCTGGCGGTGGGCGCGATCGTCGCCGGCTGCGTGGCTGCGCTCAAGTACCAGATGTGGCGCCTGGATTACGCGGACTGAGGGCATCGTGATCATCTTCGATCTGACGTGCGCGCACGGCCACCGGTTCGAGGGCTGGTTCGCGTCGGCCGATGATTTCGAGCGGCAGGCGAAAGCGGTGATGGTCCGCTGCCCCGTCTGCGACGACGCGAGCGTCGTGCGCGTGCCTTCGGCCAAGGTGCACGTCGGTCGAGCGACAGTCGACGCGCCGCGTGCCGCGGAGGAGCCTGAAGCGCAGGCCGTTGCGGGCCTGCCGGAAGAGCTCATCAGCAAGCTGCGCGAGATCGTGCGCAATACGGAAAACGTCGGCCGCCGCTTTCCGGAGGAGGCGCGCAAGATCCACTACGAGGAAGTCCCGCCGCGACCGATCCGTGGCCAGGCGTCGAAGGACGACGCGGACGCCCTGCGCGAGGAAGGCATCGATTTCGCGTCGCTGCCGCCGTTCCTCACGCGCGATCACCATTGACGCCGCGTAGGGGCGACCCCACGGGCGGTCCTGCGGGTTGAGGCGGCCGCCCCCTTCCGGCTATAATGCCCGGCTCCCGGCGGGCCGTTAGCTCAGTTGGTAGAGCAGCGGACTTTTAATCCGTTGGTCGCTGGTTCGAATCCAGCACGGCCTACCATTGCGCGCAATGGTCACGGCAAAGTCCACCGGACCGCGGAACCGCTGCATGGGAACGTGCGGAAACCCGTGTCGAGGGCATGGCGCCCGGCGCGTCGCTGAAGCGCCCTGTTTGCGTCGTATCGGGACTGCTCGGTTCATGGTTATAATCGCTCCATCGGGTCGTTAGCTCAGCTGGTAGAGCAGCGGACTCTTAATCCGTTGGTCGCAGGTTCGATCCCTGCACGGCCTACCAACAAAACAGGGGCTTGCAGCGATGCAGGCCCTTGTCCTTTTCAGACCTGTGCCGGATTTGTGCCGTCGCTGGGTGCCGCGATGGCCTTTCCTGCACAGAGGCGTTCCGCGTAGGCGGCGAGGTGATCCGCGCCAAGGTGCGCATAGCGCCGCACCATCTCCGGACTCTCCCAGCCGCCCAATTCCTGCAACGCGAACAGCGGCGTGCCGTTCTGCACGTGCCAGCTTGCCCACGTATGCCGCAGATCGTGCCACCGAAAATCCGCAATGCCGGCGCGTTCCAATGCTGCATACCAGGCTTTCGTGCTCAGCTGTACCACCGGCTGACCCCGAAAGCTGAACACGTACGTCTGCTGCTTCCCCACTCGGTCAGGTCGTGCAGTTCGGTGGCTTGAAGCTGGCGGGACTTCAAAAGCACTTGCATCACGGATCTCCATCGGTTGAGGGACAATTGCAATGTGGACCCCTTGAAGGATCTGAAAAAGCAGTCTTTTGAGAACGTCAACGTCGGACAAACCTGAACACAAGAGAAAGCTTCGGCCGCAGAATCCGAGCTTTGACGGCCTCGGCCTTTACTCGCTGCGAACCGCAGATCTTCCTGGCAATTCATCCCCCGGACAACCAACGCCATGCCCAACACTCGAACCGCGAATGCCGTCCGTC
>CAYGYQ010000328.1:0-2385 GCA_964354035.1 uncultured Bordetella sp. | reverse complement strand
CCAAGGTGACGCGGGAAAGGTCGCGTAGACGGCGGGATCAACGCAGGTGCCTGTGTTTGGCAGGATAATCAGCTATTATAGCCGCGGCTCCGGGCGCACTCGAAATCCCTGCCGGATCATGCCGCGGCCCCGTCCAGCCAAACAGCCCCCCCTCCCCCGTCGCCCTCGTGTCCACGCCCGCTGATCTCAAGAACGCCGGCCTCAAGGCGACGCTGCCGAGGCTCAAGATCATCGGCCTGTTCGAGACGTCGAAGGTGCGGCACCTGTCGGCTGAGGACGTCTACCGCAAACTCCTGGCCGACGGACCGGACATCGGCCTCGCCACGATCTACCGCGTGCTGACCCAGTTCGAGCAGGCGGGCATCCTGGTCCGCCATCATTTCGACTCCGGCAAGGCCGTGTTCGAGCTGAACGAAGGCCGCCATCACGACCACCTCGTCTGCCTTGATTGCGGGCGGGTCGAGGAGTTCTACGACGCGGCCATCGAGAAGCGTCAGCATGCAGTGGCCCGCGAGCGCGGCTTCGAGATTGCGGAGCACGCTCTGTACCTGTACGCGCAGTGCGTCAAGCCGCGCTGCCCGCACCGCAAGCCAAAGTAGGGCCGGATCCGCGCCGGCACGCCCGGCGGCCACCGGCGCAAGCCCGGGCAGTCGCCGGCTCTGACCCTACTGTTCTGCCGCTGCAACGTCCCCGCGGCTGAAGTCGGCCAGGCGGAATCCCAGCAGCCACAGCGCGCCGAAATACACCGCGGCGCCCGCGGCGCACACGCCCGCGAGCCGGGAAACCTTCTCCCACAGCGACGCCGCGAGCCAGTACGACGCCGGCCCTCCGAGCCACAGCAGCACGGCGGCGAGCACGAACAGCGCGACGACGAGCTTGGCCACGAACAGCACCCAGCCGGCCCGGGGCGAATAGATGCCGCGCTTGCGCAGGAACCAGAACAGGAGCCCCGCGTTGAGGCAGGCGCCGATCGATGTCGAGAGCGTCAGGCCGGCGTGGCCCAGCGGGAACATCAGGACCAGCGCGAGCGTCTGCGACACCAGCACGGTCACGACGGCGATCTTCACCGGCGTCGTCAACATCTGGCGCGCGTAGAAGCCCGGCGCCAGGATCTTCACCAGGATCAACCCGAGCAGGCCCACGCTGTAGCCGAGCAGCGCCGTGCGCGTCTGCAGCACGTCGTTGACGGTGAAACGGCCGTACTGGTAGAGCGTCGAAACGAGCGGAATCGCGAGCACCCACAGCGCGACCGCCGCCGGCAGTGCCAGCATGAACGCGAGCCGCAGCCCCCAGTCGAGCAGCGACGTGTACTCGTCGGGGTTCGCGTCGACGTGCAGCTTCGCCAGCGACGGCAGCAGCACCGTGCCCAGCGCGACACCCAGGAGCGCGCTGGGGAACTCCATCAGCCGGTCGGCGTAGGTGATCCACGAAATGCGGCCATCACCCAGCGCCGCGGCCAGCTGCGTGTTGATGAGCGCCGAGATCTGCGCCGCGGACACGCCGAGCACCGCCGGTCCCATCGCCACCAGCACGCGGCGCACGCCTTCGTCGCGCCAGTCGAAGCGTGGGCGCCCGAGCATCCCGATCTTCGCCAGCGGCCGGAGCTGCAGCGCGAGCTGCGCGATGCCGCCGATGAACACGCCCCAGGCCAGCGCCTTGATCGGCGGATCGCAGTAAGGCGCCAGAAAGAGCGCGGCGCCGATGATCGAGACGTTGAGCAATACCGGCGTGAAGGCGGGAATGGCGAACTGGCGGTAGACGTTGAGCACGCCGCCGGCGAGCGATACCAGCGACACAAAAAGCAGGTAGGGGAAGACGATGCGGATCATGTCCGCCGTCAGCTCGACCTTGCCGGGGGTGGCCGCGAAACCGGACGCGAGCGCGTAGACGAGCCAGGGCGCCGCCAGCACGCCGATGATCGTCACGACGAGGAGCGCGACCGTGAGCAGCGTCCCGACGCGGCCGACCAGAGCCCGGGTCTCCTCCTGGCCGCGCTGCCGGCGATACTCCGCGAAGATCGGGACGAATGCCTGCGCGAACGCGCCCTCGGCAAACAGCCGGCGCAGGATGTTCGGCAGGCGGAAGGCCGCCTCGAAGGCGTCCATCTGCACGCCGGCGCCGAACGCCGTCGCCTTGAGGCTCTCGCGGGCGAGCCCGGTGATCCGCGACAGCAGCATCATTCCGCTGACCGTCGAGAGCGTCCGGAGCAGATTCAACGCGGCCGCCGGCGCACGGACCCCGGGCGCGGGGCACGTCGCGCGGAGCCGTGGCAAAGGAGGGAAGTGTCGGGAGTCGGGAAGGACATTCGGAGTCGGCCTGCCTTTGCCGCCCGCGAGCCTCGGCGGTGTTGCGCGGGCAACGGTAAGCTGCTATTATGCTTGGTCT
>CAYGYQ010000327.1:0-2393 GCA_964354035.1 uncultured Bordetella sp. | reverse complement strand
CGCCATCCTGGTCGTGCGCCCCTCGTCGCTTGGCGACATCGTCCATGCGCTCACGCTCGTTGCCGACGTGCGCACGCACCGACCCGAGCTCGCGATCGACTGGGTCGCCGAGACCGGATTCGTGCCGCTCGTCGCGCTCCACCCCGGCATCCGGCGCATCATTCCCGTCGCGCTGCGGCACTGGCGACATCACCTCTTCGCCGCATCGACCTGGCGTGAATTCGGATCGTTCTGCCGCACGCTGCGCGGGGAGGAGTACGCGGCGGTGCTCGACCTGCAGGAGCAGGTCAAGGGCGCGTTGATTGCCCGCATGGCGCGAGGCGTGCGGCACGGCCCGGATCGCGCCAGCATCCGGGAACCCGTGGCGACGCTCGCGCACGACGTGCATCATGCGATCGACCCCGACCAGCATTTCATCGCGCGTTGCCGCCAGCTCGCGGCGGCGGCCCTCGATTATCGGGTCGAAGGACCGCCCCGGTTCGGCCTCGTGCCGCCGCCCCCGACGGCAGGGATGGTGCCCGACCGCCCGTTCGTCGTGTTCATTCACGGCACGTCGAGGACCGACAAGCAGTGGCCGGACGAGCACTGGCGGCGCCTGATCGAGGCGTTCGCGACGGCGGGAGTCGCGGTGGTCCTGCCGTGGGGCAGCGACGCCGAACGCGCGCGCAGCGAGCGCTACGCGGCCGGCGTCGCCAACGCCCAAGTGCCGCCGCCGCCACGACTGACGCTGCCCGCGCTCGCGAGTCTCCTCGCGCGCGCCGAGATTGCCATCGGCGTCGACACAGGGCTCGTCCACCTCGCCGCCGCGCTCGGCACGCCGACCCTTTCGCTGTTCGTGGCCACCGACCCCAAGCGCTGCGGCGTCGGGCCTGCCGGCGCCCACGCGCGCGACCTGGGGGGAGTGGGCAGCGTCCCGTCTCCCGCAGCGGTGGAACGCGCCGCGGGGGAGCTCATTCGCCGCGCGCCGCGCTGCTGAGGACCCGGGTGCGCGCAATCTATACGTTCCTCTGGTATCTCGCGCTGCCGCTGCTGCCGCTGCGCCTCCTGTGGCGCGGCCGCCGCGAGCCCGGCTATCGCGAGCGCGTCGGCGAGCGCTACGGCCGCTATCGCGGCGCGGTGCCGGAGCCGGTGCTCTGGGTGCACGCCGTGTCGCTCGGCGAAACACGTGCCGCCGTGCCCCTCGTCGACCGGATGCGCCGCGCGCATCCCGGGGCGACCGTGCTGCTGACGCACATGACTGCGACCGGCCGCGCCAGCGGCCACGCGCTCTTCGGCGACAGCGTCGTGCAGGCGTGGCTGCCCTACGACGTCCCGTTCGCCGTGCGTTCGTTCCTCGCGCATTTCAGGCCGCGCGCGGGACTCATCATGGAAACCGAGCTGTGGCCGAATCTCGTCGCGCTCGCGCACGCGGCAGAGGTGCCTCTCTACCTCGTCAACGCGCGGCTGTCCGCACGCTCCGCACGCGGCTACGCTCGCGTTCCTTCGCTTGCGCGACCGATGCTGGCAGCGTTGTCGGGGGTCGCGGCGCAGACGCAAGTCGACGCCAAGCGGCTCGCCGATCTCGGCGCACCGTCCCCAGCGGTCACCGGGAACCTCAAATTCGACGCCAGCACCCCGGACGACATGGCAGCATTGGGCCGGGAGCTCAGGGTGCGTTTCGGCGCGGCGCGCCCGGTGTGGGTCGCCGCCTCTACGCGCGACGGCGAGGAGGCGATGCTGCTCGACGCGCTCGCAGCGACGCCGCTGCCGCCCGGCACCCTGTCCGTGATCGTGCCGCGCCATCCGCAGCGCTTCGCCGTGGTGGCCGAACTCCTGCGCCAGCGCGGGATCCCGTTCGTGCGCCGGAGCAGCAACGCCTCCGTGCCCGCGGACATCGACATCGTGCTGGGTGACTCGATGGGTGAAATGCCCGGCTATTTCGCCGCCGCGGACGTCGCTTTCGTCGGCGGCAGCCTGCTGCCGCTGGGCGGCCAGAATCTGATCGAGCCGATCAGCATGGGGCGGCCGACGCTGATCGGCCCGCACATGTTCAACTTCGCCGAAGCGGCGGCAGGGGCCATCGCTGCGGGCGCGGCCATCGAAGTCGCGGACGCACCCGCACTGCTCGGCGCGGTGGCTCAACTCCTCGAAGATGCGCCGCGTCGCGCGAAGATGGGCGCCGATGCGCTGGCCTTTCACGCGGCGCACCGCGGCGCCGCGGATCGGCTCTGGACCTGGCTCTCGCCGCGCCTTGCGGCAGCCATCGAGGGCAGGAAGCTCCCCGCGGGCGGGGACGTCAGCCCTTGAGCTGGCGGTTGAGGTCCTCGATGTCCTGCTCGGTGAGTGCGCCGACCGAAGCCTTCAGGCGCAGTACGCCGATCAGGTACTTGAAGTAGGCGTCGGCGAGATCGCGG
>CAYGYQ010000326.1:0-2400 GCA_964354035.1 uncultured Bordetella sp. | reverse complement strand
CGGGGCCGAAGTGATCCGCGTACCGGGCAACTACGACGACTCGGTGCGTCACGCCGCGGACGAGGCGCGGAGAAACGGCTGGACCGTGGTGTCGGACACGACCTACGAGGGCTACCGCGAGATTCCGATCGACGTCATGCACGGCTACGGCGTGATGGCGCGGGAGATCGTCCGGTTGTTGGCTGACGAGCCGCCGACGCACGTGTTCGTGCAGGCCGGCGTCGGCGCGCTGGCGGCGTCGGTAGCTGCGGCCTTCTGGCTCGCCTGGGAAGCGCGCCGCCCGGAGCTCGTGATCGTCGAGCCGATCCAGGCCGACTGCTATTTCCAGAGCGGCGTGGCGGGCAGGCCGATCGCGGTGACCGGGGACCTCGACACGGTGATGGCCGGTCTCGCCTGCGGTGAAGTATCGCCGCTTGCCTGGGAGATCGTCGATGCCGGTGCCAACGCTTATGTCGTCGTCGATGACCGCTTCGCACTCGACGCGATGCGCGCGCTGGCCGCGCCCGCTCCCGGGGATCCCGCCATCGTGGCGGGCGAAACCGGGGCGAGCGGACTGGCGGCATTGCTGGCTGCCAAAGACCACGCGGAGATCTGGCAGACTCTGGGTCTCGACGGGCGCTCGCGGGTGTTGCTGATCGGCAGCGAAGGCGACACCGATCCGGAGATCTATCGGCAAATCGTCGCGCCTGCCGAAGGCAAGGCGACGACGTGTTTGGATTAGACCGAAAGCATGGACGCGCAATGACCGCTCCCGAACTGCGCATCGACGCTGCGCGGCTGCTGAAACGGCTCGATCGATTGGCGCAAATCGGCCCGATCGACGGCGGCGGCTGTTGCCGGCTTGCCTTGACCGACGAGGACAAGGCAGGACGCGATCTCGTCGTGGGCTGGATGCGCGAGCTCGGCCTCGACGTCGCCATCGACCCCGTCGGCAACGTGTTCGGACTGCGCACCGGCCGGGAGCCGCTGCCGCCGGTGATGACGGGTTCGCATGTCGACACCGTGCGCACGGGCGGGCGATACGACGGCAACCTGGGTGTCCTCGCAGGGCTCGAGGTCGTCGCGACGCTCAATGCCGCCGGCATCGTCACGCGGCGGCCGCTGGTCGTCGCGTTCTTCACCAACGAGGAAGGTGCCCGCTTCACGCCCGACATGCTGGGCTCGCTGGTCTATGCCGGCGGCCTGTCGCTGGATGACGCACTGGCCGCGGTCGCGATCGACGGCAAGGAGTTCGGCGACGAATTGCGGCGCATCGGATACGCCGGCGCCGCGCCGTTGCCCGCCCATCATCCGCATGCGTTCGTCGAGCTGCACATCGAGCAGGGCCCGGTGCTCGATGCCGAAGGCATCACCATCGGCGCCGTCGAGGACCTGCAGGGCATCTCGTGGCAGGAGATCGTCATCACCGGCCAGTCCAATCACGCCGGCACGACGCCTATGCGCCTGCGCCACGACGCGGGTTACGGCGCCGCGGCGATCGCGGGCTTCCTGCGCGGCCTCGCGCGCGAGATGGGCGGCGCCCAGGTCTGCACGGTGGGCCGGATCGAGCTCGTGCCCAACCTGATCAACGTGATCGCGGCCAGGGCAACGCTCACCGCGGATCTGCGCAACACCAACGAAGCACTGCTGCGGCAGGCCGAGGAACGGCTCGCCGCCTTCCTCGCCGTGCTGGGCCGCGATGAAGGCGTGACGATCCGCACGAGGCGGCTGGCCCGCTTCGAGCCGGTGGCCTTCAACCCCGCCGTGATCCAATGCATCGAAGGCGTGGCCGCGCGGCTGGGATTGAGCCAGCGGCGCATGACCTCGGGCGCCGGGCACGATGCGCAGATGCTGGCGCGCATCTGTCCCGCGGCGATGATCTTCGTGCCCAGCGTGAAGGGGATCAGCCACAACGCCGCCGAATACACCGCGCCAGCCGACCTCGAGGCCGGCGCCAACGTTCTGCTGCACACGCTGCTCGAACTTGCTGCTGAGGAGGAACCCTGAATGGCACGCATCGTCACCGTCGGCGCCGCCCAGCTCGGCCCCATCGCCCGCACGGAGAGCCGGGCGAGCGCCGTCGCGCGCATGATCGTGCTGCTGCGGCAGGCCGCAACCCATGGCTGCGACCTCGTCGTGTTTCCGGAATGCGCGCTCACGGCGTTCTTCCCGCACTGGTACTACGACCGGCAGGACGACATCGACGCGTACTTCGAGCGCGCGATGCCCAACGCCGCGACGCAACCGCTGTTCGACTGCGCGCGCGAGCTCGGCATCGGCTTCTACCTCGGCTTCGCAGAGCTGGCGCTCGAAGGCGAGGTCGCGCACCATTACAATACGTCGATCCTCGTCGACAAGGCCGGCCGAATTCTCGGCAAGTACCGGAAGGTTCACCTGCCCGGCCACCCCGAGCACGAGCCA
>CAYGYQ010000325.1:0-2417 GCA_964354035.1 uncultured Bordetella sp. | reverse complement strand
GCGCGGGCGCGGACGTTCCCGCATGTTTTTGCCGCCCGTTCGCCTTGTTGTCACAAATTCGCATTACTATCACCAATCCGCTTTACTGCCCCTACCGTTTCGGGTGGAATGGCGGTCGCGGAATCCGGACCGGGGCGCCATCGACCCCGCCCGGGACAGACTGATTTCACTGCCAAGGAGCTCAAGCAATGTTCAAGACGATTCTCCGCAGCCTGATCGCGAGTGCGGCCGTTGCCGCCGTGTCTGCGCTGGTCGCCGGCCCGGCGCTCGCGCAAAAGACCAAGATCACCGTTTACTCCGCGCTGGAGGCCGATCAGGTCGGTCCCTACAAGGCGGCGTTCGAAGCCGCGAATCCGGATGTCGAAATTGCCTGGGTCCGCGACTCGACGGGCGTCATCACCGCCCGCCTCCTGGCCGAGAAGGACAATCCCCGCGCCGACGTCATCTGGGGCCTCGGGGCGTCCAGCGTCGCGCTGTTTGACTCGATGGGCATGCTGGAAGGGTATACGCCCAAGGGCGCGGACCAGGTGAAGCCCGCGTTCCGCAGCACCAAGAACCCGATGGCCTGGACCGGCATGGACGCGTGGCTCGCGGTCATGTGCTACAACACGGTCGAAGGCGGCAAGAAGAACCTCCCGAAGCCCGCCGCCTGGGCCGATCTCGCCAATCCCGTCTACAAGGACTCGATCGTGATGCCCAATCCCGCCTCGTCGGGGACGGGCTATCAGGCGGTCTATGCGTGGATCCAGCTCATGGGCGAGAAGGCCGCCTGGGAGTTCATGGACAAGCTGCACCAGAACATCGCCGTGTACACGCATTCGGGTTCGGCCCCCTGCGTGCAAGCGGCGAAGGGCGAGCGCGTGATCGGCATCGGCTTCGACATGCGCGGCGCACGGGAGAAGACGGCAGGCGCACCCATCGACATTATCCTGGCCAAGGAAGGCGCGCCGTGGGACATGGAAGCGACGGCGATCGTCAAGGGAACCAAGAATCTGGCGGCCGCGCAGAAGCTCGCCGATTTCGCGGTCTCCAAGGGTGCCTACGAGCTCTACGGGAAATCCTATGCGATCGTCGGCTACCCGGGCATGAACCCGGCGCCGCCGAACTATCCGCCCTCCGCCGACGCCGCGATGGCCAAGATCGACCTCGCGCAGATGGGCCAGGAGCGTGCGAAGATCCTCGCGGAGTGGACGAAGCGCTACGATTCCAAGTCGGCGCCGAAGTAAGGCCCGGCATCGCCCACTGACAGCAAACGTGCCGCGGCCCTCGCCGTCGCCGGTGGCGAGGCGCGGGCCGCTTTCGTTCCCATGCCCGAAAACGACGCCACGACCGCCCGCGCCCCGTACCTGCGCATAGAGCGACTGCGCAAGCAGTTTGGCGCGTTCGCCGCGCTGAAGGACATTTCCCTCGACATATTTCCGGGGGAATTCGTCTGCTTCCTGGGCCCGTCCGGCTGCGGCAAGACCACGCTGCTGCGGGCGATCGCTGGGCTCGACATCCAGACCTCGGGCCGGATCTTCCAGGCTGACCGCGAGATCTCGAACCTGCCGGCCTCGCACCGCGATTTCGGCATCGTGTTCCAGTCCTACGCGCTGTTCCCCAACCTGACGGTGGCAGCCAACGTCGGGTATGGCCTCGTCAGCCGGAAGCTCCCCAAGGTCGAGATCGCGACCCGCGTCAGCGATCTGCTGCAGCTGGTCGGCTTGCCCGACTCGGGCCGCAAGTATCCGGCGCAGCTCTCCGGCGGCCAGCAGCAGCGCGTGGCACTGGCGCGCGCGCTGGCCCTGTCGCCCGGCCTGCTGCTGCTGGACGAACCGCTCTCCGCGCTCGATGCCCGCGTGCGCGCGTATCTGCGCAGCGAGATCCGGCGTCTGCACCATCGCCTCGGCGTCACCACGATCATGGTCACCCACGATCAGGAAGAAGCGCTGACGATGGCGGACCGCATCGTCGTGATGAACCATGGCGTGATCGAGCAGGTCGGCACGCCGACCGAGGTGTACCGGAAGCCGGCGAGCGCCTTCGTCGCGGATTTCGTCGGCACCACCAATTTCCTGCCGGGCGTGGTGGTCCGGCCCGGGATCGTGCGGTTCGGTGAGATGGACCTCGCCTGCGACCTGGACATTCAACCTGGCCCCGGCAGCGACGTCACGCTGGCGATCCGGCCCGAGGATGTCGTCGTGCGCAACACCGTGGCCACCAACGCCAACACGTTCATGGCGCGCGTCGCCGACGTGGAATTCCTGGGCTCGTTCTGCCGCGTGGGTCTCGCGCTCAACGGCGGGAATCCCGAACTCGTTGCCGACTTCTCGATCAACGTCGTGCGCGACCTGTCGATCGAGGAGGGCAAGCACATGCTGATCGCGCTGCCGGCGGAGCGCCTGCGCGTGTTCCCCCGGGCGCCGCAGACGCCGTGA
>CAYGYQ010000324.1:0-2419 GCA_964354035.1 uncultured Bordetella sp. | reverse complement strand
CGCCGGCGACGATCGCCGTGCCGTGCTGGTCGTCGTGGAAGACCGGGATCTTCATTTGCTCCCGCAGCTTCCGCTCGACGTAGAAGCAGTCGGGCGCCTTGATGTCCTCGAGGTTGATGCCGCCGAACGTCGGCTCGAGCCGGGCGATCGTGCGCACCAGCTCCTCCGGATCGTTTTCCGCGATCTCGATATCGAACACGTCGATGCCGGCGAACTTCTTGAACAGGCAGGCCTTGCCCTCCATCACCGGCTTGCCGGCGAGCGGGCCGATGTTGCCAAGGCCGAGCACGGCGGTGCCGTTGGTGATGACGGCGACGAGGTTGCCGCGGGAGGTCAGCGAGCGCGCCTCGGCCGGATCGGCAGCGATCGCGTCGCAGGCGGCCGCCACGCCGGGCGAATAGGCGAGCGCGAGATCGCGCTGGTTGATGAGGCCCTTGGTGGGCGTGACGGAAATCTTGCCGGGCGTCGGCAACCGGTGATACTCCAGAGCGGCGATGCGCAGTTGCTCGTCCATGTCGGTCCTCCCAGTGTCACATTGCACGTGCGCGTTCGCGGCGTGCCAGGTGCCGCTGCAGGCGCTCGACGCCGTCGGCGAGCCGCGCTTCGCTCGCAGCGAAGCACCAGCGCAGAAATCCCTCGCCTTCCGGCCCGAACGCAATGCCGGGGGCGAGACCCAGGCCGGCATCGGCGACGAGTTGCTTGCAGAACGCAAGACTGTCGACGACACCCTCGACGCGGAAGAACGCGTACATCGCGCCCGGCGCGGCCGCCGCCTCGATGCCCGGTAGCCGTTGCAGTCGTGCCTGCAGAAAATCGCGCGCGCGGCGCAAGCGGTCCGCCGTATGCGCGATCACCGCATCGCCTTCGTTCACCGCGACGACCCCGGCGCGCTGGATGAATACTGGCGTGCACGACGTGTTGTACTCGATCAGCTTGCCGAGATCGGGAACGAGTTCCGGCGGCGCGACGATCCAGCCCAGACGCCATCCGGTCATGAGCCAGGTCTTCGAAAACGTGTTCGTGCTCACGATCCGGTCGTCGGGTTCGGCCAGGTCGAGGAACGACGGCGCCGCAGCCGCGACACCCGCGCCTTCGAAATAGAGCCGCTCGTAGGCGTCGTCCGCGACGATCCAGATGCCGTGCCTGCGGCAGTGCGCCAGGATGGCCTGCTGGTCGGCGGCGCCGAGGGTCCAGCCGGTCGGATTGTTCGGCGAATTAATGTAGACCGCGCGGGTCGACGGAGTGAGTGCGTGCAGCAGACGGCCGAGGTCGAGCGTCCAGCCCGCGCGCCCGAACATCAGTTCGACGCAGGTGACCTCGGCGCCAAGGATCTTCGGGATCTCCACCAGATTTGGCCAGAGCGGCGTGACCGCCACGACGCGGTCGCCCTGCCCGACGAGCGCCTGCGTGGCCAGCATCAATGCCGACATCCCCGAACTCGTGACCGCAATCCGGCCGACTTCGACGGGACGGTGCAGGCGGGTGAGATAACCGGCAAGGGCCTGGCGCAGTTCGGGTATCCCGAGATTGTGCGTATAGAACGTCGCGCCGGCATTGAGGGCGTCGATCCCCGCCTGCCGAATGAACGCCGGCGTAACTTCGTCGGGCTCGCCGAACCAGAACGCCAGCACGTCGTCGCGCCCCATGCCCGCGTTGGCCACTTCGCGGATCTTCGAGGCGCGCAGGCTGCGAACGGCTTCGCGCGCGAAAGGGGAGAATTCAGTCACGATGCCCGGAATCGAAAGGCGGCAAGTTTGCCCTGCGGGGACGAGGCCTTCGCCGGAGTATATCCGAATGGATGTGCGGCCAATCGGTCGCCCGAAGGGTGATGATCGCCCCCGCGAGGGGCGGCAAGCGTGGGGCCCCTTCTTCTCAGGCGCCGATCGCCGCCTGCGCCGCGGCCAGTCGCGCGATCGGCACGCGGAACGGCGAGCAGCTCACGTAGTCGAGCCCGGCGCGGTGGAAGAAGGCGACCGAGGCGGGGTCGCCGCCGTGCTCGCCGCACACGCCGACCTCGATGCCGGGGCGCACTTCCCTGCCCTTCCTCACGGCCATCTCCACCAGCAGGCCCACGCCCTTCTGGTCGATCGAGCGGAACGGGTCGTGCTCGTACATGCCCCGCTTCAGGTACTCGGGCAGGAACTTGCCGGCGTCGTCGCGCGAGAAGCCCAATGTCATCTGCGTCAGGTCATTCGTGCCGAAGGAGAAGAACTCGGCCTGCTTGCCGATGCTGTCGGCCACCAACGCCGCGCGCGGCGTCTCGATCATCGTGCCCAGCAGGTAGTGCAGCGTCTCGCCACGCTCGGCGAACACCTGGGCGGCCGTGGCGCGGATGACCGCGGCCTGCGCGTTGAACTCGCGCACCGTGCCCACCAGCGGCACCATGATCTCGGCCTTGACGTCCACACCCCGGGCCTTC
>CAYGYQ010000323.1:0-2425 GCA_964354035.1 uncultured Bordetella sp. | reverse complement strand
TCATCGTCGGCATCGAGAAGACCGCACAGCGGCTGCAGGCGAAACGCGCGAAGGCTATGTAACGCGCGCCGGTTATGCGACGCTGCGGCCCTGCGGCTCGCTGCCCTTCACGTCCTTCCTGTCCTCCCAGTCCACCCAATCCACCGGGTGCGCCGCGAGATAGCCGCTCACCGCCGCGCCGACCGTCGGGAAAAAGGCTTCGGCACCCAGCTGCGTGAAGAGACCGAAGCGCTTCAGCTTGTCCTTGACCAGGCCTTTCATTTCGGCGAAGCACAATTCGATGCCTGCCGCGCGCAGCGTCTCGTCCAGCTCGACCAGCATGTCGGCGGAGGTCACATCGACGCTGGTGACCGGTTCCGCGGCAACGACCAGCCGGCGCACCGGCGTGGGTGACGACGCCGCGGCATCGAGCACGCGGTCGTGGAAATACTCGGCGTTGGCGAAGAACAACGGCGCATCCCAGCGAAACAGCACCAGCCCCGGAATCTGGCGGGCTTCCGGATGGCGCGCGATGTCGTGGTAGCCCTTGAGCCCCTCCACGCGCCCGAGGATCGCCGAATGCGGCCGCCAGCCGTCCCACAGGAATTCGATGACGGCAATCACGATCGCGAGGCCGATGCCCGGAATCGCGCCCAGCACGGCCACACCGGCGAGGCAGCCGACGGACAGCCAGAATTCCCAGCGCTGGATGCGGTAGATCCGGACGAGGTCGGCAATCTCGATGAGGCCGATGGCGGACGCGATGACGACGGCGGCCAGCGCGGGCGTGGGCAGGTGCCGGAGCAGGTCCGGGGCGAGCAGGAGCAGCAACGCGACGGCGAGCGCGCCGACAACGCCGGTCAACTGCGTCCGGGCACCTGCCGCCTCCGCCACCGGGGTGCGTGACGAGCTGCTGCTGATCGGAAAGCCCTGGAAGAACCCGGCTGCCAGGTTGGCGGCCCCGAGCCCGACCATCTCCCGATTGGGATCGACATAGGTGTCGGTCCGCGCGGCATAGGTGCGCGAGAGCACGCTGGTGTCCGCGAAGGACACGAGCGCCACCGCGAATCCGCCGATCAGCACGGGAACGACGTCGTCCTGGGCAAGCCACGGAATGGCGAATGCGGGCAGTCCCTGCGGGAGCGAACCGAGAACCGCAACGCCGGCGCCTGCCGCCAGGTCGAGGGCGCCCACGACGACCGTTGCGCCGACCACGGCGATCAGGATTCCGGGCAAGAGCTTGCTGCCTTTCAGCAGAAAGATGACCGCGAGCGTCGCGGCGCCGACGGCGAAGGCAGCGCCGTTCATCTTCCCGGCGAGCAACGCGCTGACGATTGCCCAGAGCTGGCGCAACGGACCCTCGGCGTCGATCGGGAAGCCGAAAAGCTTCGGCAGCTGGCTGATCAACACGGTCAGCGCGATGCCGTTCATGTACCCGTAGCGGATCGGCTTGGACAGGAGCTCAGTGACGAAGCCCAGACGCGCGATGCCTGCCGCGACGCACACGGCGCCCGACACGATCGCCATCGCCCCCGCCAGCGCGACGGCACGCTGCGGATCGCCGGCGGCGAGCGGCGCGACAACAGCGAGGATGACGGCGGCCAGCGAGGAATCCGGGCCCAGCACCATGATGCGGCTGGGGCCGAACAGCGCGTAGGCGAGCAGCGGAACGATCGTCGCGTAGAGGCCGTAGATGCCAGGCAGACCCGACGCGACCGCATACGCGATGCCGACCGGCACCAGCAACGTGGTCAGCACGACCCCCGCCGCGACGTCGTGGGGAAACCACTTGGCCTCGTAACGCGACAGGGTGTCGATTCCCGGCAGCCAACGCCGCCACCCGGACTGCGCAGCGGCAGCCTGCCGGCGCACGATGCGGCCCGGTTCGCCGAGGCCAGCGGCAGGGGGTGTTTCGCTCATCCGAAGGGTGCGGGCAGATCGATCCGGCGCGCGTCGCTCAACGATACAACGAACACGCGGCAACGCGCCGTTCGATGTCCTGCATCATCTGCTTGTATGCAGGGGCGCCGACGCCGCCGAAGCGGCGCTTGAACTCGGCCTCGGGCATGAATTCCGGCAGGTCGGCGATCTCCGGCATCAGGTCGGCTTCCCGAACGCCAGCGGCGACGCGCTGCTGCAGGCGCCGCGCGCTGTCGGGCGAGCGCGTCGCGACTTCGCCGAACACGGTGCCGGCGCGATCCGCGGCGATGTCGCCGAAGCTGAAGCCGCTGCCGCGGCGGGAGTCGTCCACCTCGCGGTAGAGCCCGATCGCATCGGACAAGGGGCCGCCCGCATTCGCGGCGAGCGCGGCGGAAACGATGAAGTGCTGCGGCGAGTCGGTGCGGCCTTTGAGCGTCACCGTCCGCGGCGACGGGCGGGGCCAGTCCTTCGCGCCGGGGACGATCGCCACGAGGCCCTTGCCGTTGACGTAGAACGCGACGACCGC
>CAYGYQ010000322.1:0-2435 GCA_964354035.1 uncultured Bordetella sp. | reverse complement strand
CCCCGCGGGGGCAGTCAGTGCCCTTCGGGCGGCCGGGCGGGCACTGAGGCGATCGCCGGCTACGCGGGCACCGAAGGTCGCTCGGCAACGGCCAGCCACGGCGCGCCGGGCGTCGCGGCGCGCTCCAGATCGGCCGGGCTGTCCACTTCCGCCCACCCCTGCGCCGGGACCGGCTGCGTGAAGACCACGCCGCCGCGGGCCAGCGTGTCGATCAGCGACAGATACCATTGCTTCTGCGCTTCCGGCGTGCGTATCGCGCGTTCGATGGCATCGCGGAAGAGCCGCGGCCCGTCGCCCCGGAACGTCATCATGCCGATCGACTCCGCGTCGACGGAAGCGAGCGGGAGCTTCTTGCCGACGCGCACGAGCCGGTCCCCGTCGCGCACGACCTTCATGTCGTCGTCGTCGTACCGGTCCTTGCGGCTGACGGCGAGTGTGACCGGATGTTCCGGTGCCGCCAGCAGCTGCTCGAGCACTTCCGCCTCGAACAGGGTATCGCCGTTCAACAGCAGGAATTCCTGCTGCATCTCCACGCGCGCCACCCAGCAGCTCACCAGGTTGTCGCTGGAGGCAAAGTAGGGGTTGTAGAGGGTCCGGATCCGCCCTGGGCCGTAGAGTTCCGCGAGCGTTGTTTCGACGGCGTCCGCGGCGAAGCCCACAAGCACCGTGACATCCGAGACGCCGCACCGGGCGAGAGTGTCGATCTGCCACCCGATCAGCGGCCGTGCCCGCACCGGAAGGATGCATTTCGGGACGCGTTCGGTCAACGGCAGCAATCTGCGGCCCTGGCCGGCACTCAGGATAATCGCTTTCACCCTTGTTCCACCTTGTGGTCAAACCTACCGCGGCTTCGCGGCACGCGCCATGCTCCCGCGCAACGCACGAAAAAAGCCCGCGGCGCGATGCATGATCCGTCACCAACCTGACAGTTTCGCCTACCGGGACGCATAACTCAAATCGCGGCCCCGGCGCCGGGCCGATGTGCCGCAGTACCAGGCGGATCGCTCGCGCGGCGTCGTGCCGGGCCAAGCCCGCGACCGATTCGGGCCGGGCGGTCCTCTCGGGCAGCCGCCGACTCTATAATGCACGGTCCCCTCCCCTGTTGCCGGCGTTTGATCGGAAGGCCTCATCCCGAATGCCATGACGGATTCCACGCACTCGAATGTTTACTCCGCCGGCCCGCCGCCCGGCACGCCTGCGTCAGGGTCGGAGCGCCGCGGGCACAGGCGTGCGCTCGCCGCGGTCGTCGTTCTCGCCCTGGCCGCAGCCGGCGGAGCAATCTGGTACGCCGGTCATCGTCCCGCCGACTCCGCCAAATCGGCCAATCCCAATGCAACGACCGACCGTGGCAGCCGCGTCGATCCGTCGCTGCGTGCCAGTCCCGTCCTCGCCGCGCCCGTCCGGAAGGGCAGCCTCGACATCTACCTCTTTGCGCTCGGCACGGTGACGCCATTGAACGCCGTCGTGGTCCGCGGTCGCGTCGACGGCCAGCTGATGAAGGTCGCGTTCACCGAAGGCCAGATGGTCAAGGCGGGGGATCTCCTCGCGCAGATCGATCCCCGGCCGTTCGAGGTGCAGCTGACGCTCGCTACCGGACAGCTGGCGCGCGACCAGGCGCTGCTCGAGAACGCGCGAGCGGATCTCGAAAGGTATCGCACGCTGCTCGCCCAGGATTCGATTTCGCGGCAGCAGGTCGACACGCAGGAATCCCTGGTGCGCCAGTACGAGGCGGCGGTGCAGGCCGACCAGGGGGGGATCGACAATGCGAAGTTGCAGCTCACGCACGCCCGCGTGGTGGCCCCGATCGGCGGCCGCGTCGGCCTGCGCCTGGTGGATCCCGGCAACATCGTGCGCGCGGGGGACGCCAACGGCATCGTCGTGATCACGCAGCTGCAGCCCATCGCCGTCGTGTTTCCGATTCCGGAGGATGCGTTGCCCCGCGTGATGAAGCGGCTGCGCGCCGGCAATCGCATCCCGGTCGACGCCTACGACCGGGCCCAGAAGGACAAGCTCGGCAGCGGCCGGCTGCTCACCGCGGACAACCAGATCGACATCGCAACAGGGACCATCAAGCTGAAGGCTGAATTCCCGAATGCCGACGGCGCGCTCTTCGCCAACCAGTTCGTCAACGTGCGCATGCCGGTCGAAACGCGGGTCGACGCGACCCTGGTGCCGACGGCGGCGATCCAGCGCGGGGCCGCGGGAACTTTCGTGTACGTCGTCAAGGACGACCTGACGGTCGCCGTGACTCCGGTGCAGGTCGGGCCCACGCAAGGCGAGACCGCCGTGATCGACCGCGGGGTCGCGCCCGGCGCGAGGGTCGTGATCGACGGCGCGGACAGGTTGCGCGAAGGGGCGAAGGTCGAGCTCGTCGCGCGGCCATGAGCGCGCCGGGCCGCCCCAAGCGCGAATACCGGAGCGCGCAGCGCGAAGGT
>CAYGYQ010000321.1:0-2450 GCA_964354035.1 uncultured Bordetella sp. | reverse complement strand
CGTCGAACTTCATCCGCGCGTCCTCGAAGGCCTCGAAGCCGCACTCGTACGGCGACAGTTTCTCGGCATCGGGGCGGTTCGGGGAGAGCAGCGACCCGACGGCCAGCAGCACGCCACCGACGATCACCCCGAACAGGATGAACAGCAAAACCGGGAAATACTGTTCGAGCATCCTTGCTGCCTTCCGCGAAATGTCGTTCGCGCGCGAACCTGTCCTAGATATGGTGCCGACGGGGAGACTCGAACTCCCACGGCTTACGCCACTGCCCCCTCAAGACAGCGTGTCTACCAATTTCACCACGTCGGCCTGTTCACTTCGGCACTTCGCCCGACTTCGAGCCCTCCGGCGCGGGCGCCACGGGCGCCTTCGCCGGTTCCGCCGCCGGGACCGGCGCGGGAAGCGCGCCGGGAGCCGAGGGCACGTCGGAAAGTTTCGGTGCCATTTTTTCCATGACCCCTTGCGGCGCCGCCCGCGACGGTGCGCCCTGGGTTGAAGCCAGCCAGGTGAGCGCGAGACTCGAGGCGAAGAACACGGCGGCGAGCACCGCCGTCGTGCGCGACAGGAAATTGGCCGACCCGGCCGCGCCGAAAAGGCTGCCCGACGAGCCGCTGCCGAAAGCGGCGCCCATGTCGGCGCCCTTCCCGTGCTGCAGCAAGACGAAGCCGCAGATGGCCAGGGCCACCAGCACGTGCAGGACCAGGAGTACCGTTTGCAGAATAGTCATTCTTCACTCCAGCGCCGCGCGCTAAGCCCGCGCGATCGCCAAAAATTCGGTCGCCTTGAGCGACGCACCGCCGATCAGACCGCCATCGATATCCGCCATCGCGAACAACGCCGTCGCGTTGTCTGCCTTGACACTGCCGCCGTACAGCAGCGCAACATCCGCTGCCCCGGCCTGCGCCAACTGCACGCGCAGCGCCGCGTGCACCACCTGCGCCTCTTCCGGCGAGGCCGTCCGCCCCGTGCCGATCGCCCAGACCGGCTCGTAGGCCACCACCAGCTTCGCCGCCTTCGCGCCGACCGCCGCCAGCACGGCGCCGAGCTGCCGCGCCACGACGGCCATCGTCACCCCGGCATCGCGCTCCGCAAGCGTTTCGCCGACGCACGCGATCGGCGTCAGTCCCGCGGCCAATACTGCCACTGCCTTTGCGGCCACGACCGCGTCGGTGTCACCGTAGAACTGCCGCCGCTCCGAGTGGCCGACGAGCGCGTAACGACAGCCGAAATCGGCGAGCATCCCCGCCGACACTTCGCCCGTGTATGCCCCTGCAGCGTGCTCGCTCACATCCTGCGCGCCCCACGCGATGGCCGTTGCCGCCAGCGCAGCACCTGCCTGCGCCAGATACGGGAAGGGCACGCACACCGCGATCTGCCGGCCCGACAGCGGCTTCCAGCCGGCGACGAGCGCGGAAAGCAGCACCGCATTGGCCGCGAGCCCGCCGTTCATCTTCCAGTTGCCGACGACAAGTTTGCCGCGCATAGCGATGGAGTCCCTTGCCGCCCGTAGAATCGCCCCGAGAGCCCCCTTTCGGGGATGAGGCTGCAAATCCTTAAAATTATACCGCAGTGCCGCAACCGGGAGCAACGCATGGCCGGCGGCGTCCCCCGGCGCGCCCCAGCGCCGGTGGCGCAGGGCTCAGGGCTCAGGGTGCGCAAGCTCAGGCCCCGGCCAGGCGGCGGAGGCGGCGCAGCAGCGGCGGCAGGAACCAGAGGGCCAGCGTCAAGGCGCACAAGGTAGCTGCGACCGGTCGCTCGACGAAGGCCAGGAAATCGCCATCCGACTTGATCATCGACGTGATGAAATTTTCTTCGAGCATGGCACCGAGCACAATCCCCAGGATCGCGGGTGCGACCGGAAAGCCGTTGTCCTCGAGCACATAGGCCGCGATGCCGGCGATCAGCATCACGGTGACGTCGAAGGCGGTGTTGTTGATCGCGAACGAGCCGACGACGCAGAACAGCATGATGACCGGCATCAGCACGTTGCGCGGCACCTTCAGGATCTGCTTGGACGCCTTGATGCACCACCAACCGAGCGGAATCATGATCAGGTTGGCGAGGATGAACAGCAGATAGACCGCGTAGACATTCTGCGGGTTCTGGGTGAACAGCGAGGGACCGGGGTTCATGTTCTTCATGTACAGCACGCCGATGATGATCGCGGTGATCGAGTCGCCCGGAATGCCGAACACCAGCGCCGGAATCCAGGCACCAGCCAGCGCGCTGTTGTTGGCGGCGCCGCTCTCGACGATGCCCTCGACGTGACCGGTGCCGAACTTCTGGGGCTCCTTCGACATCTTCTTGCTGATTGCGTAGGACATCCACGCCGCGATGTCGGCGCCGGCCCCGGGCAGCGCGCCCACGGCCGTGCCGAGCGTGCTGCCACGCAGGATCTGCATCGGGTACTTCTTCGCCAGCCCCCACATTCCCTTGAACACGTTGCCGATCG
>CAYGYQ010000320.1:0-2559 GCA_964354035.1 uncultured Bordetella sp. | reverse complement strand
GGCGATCTGCAACGACCGCCGCTGGCCCGAAACCTACCGCGTGATGGGATTGCAGGGGGTCGAGATGGTGGTGCTGGGCTACAACACGCCGATACACAATCCGCCCTCCCCCGAGCACGACAACCTCGCGCACTTTCATAACGAGCTGGTGATGCAGGCGGGCGCCTACCAGAACGGCTGCTGGGTGGTGGGCGTGGCCAAGGCCGGCGACGAGGATGGCGTGCGCCAGATCGGCAACTCGATCATCGTGGCGCCTTCAGGGGAAATCGTCGCCGCCTGCACGACCGAAGGCGACGAGCTCGCGATCGCCCGCTGCGACCTCGATCTCGGGTTGTCGTACAAGAACACGACCTTCAACTTCGCCAGGCACCGGCAGCCGCAGGCGTACCGATTGATCGTCGAGCGCACGGGAGCCATTCCGCCGCCCGAGGATTGACGCGAACGCTGCCCTCTATCGCAGCGCCAGATCGACGCGGGTCGGCGCACCCGCCGCCGCCCCTCCGGGCGCGTCGCCACCGAGCCGCGGCGCAACGAGGAACAGCCGGTCGTCGCCGATGCCCCTGGCCACGAGCGCGTCGTTGACGGCCCGCGCGCGCGCGTTCGCGAGCGAGCGCAGTGCCTCGTCGTCGACCTTCGCGTTGGCGAGCAGCATCGCTTCCATTTCGGCCGGCGGCAGTTCCTTCAGCATGCCGATCACGTTTCGCGGCCGGTCGGGAATCGGCGCCTCGCGATAGGCGGCGGCGAGCCAGCGGTCCCGTTCGGCCTCATCGATGGCGACCTGATCGACCGAAGCGGGCGCCGTTCCCTGCGCGACGAGCGCCTTCATCTTCTCGCGGCGCATTGCCGCTTGCACGGCCGCGTGGCGCAACGCCTCGCGGTCGGCCACCGGGTCGGCGTGCCCGGCGATGTCGAGCTTGAGCGCCGGCCGGTCGAGGAGTGCCTTGCCGAGCGTATCGATGCGTCTTTGCGTGTCGGTGCCCAGGGCCGCGCTGCCAGGGGCGAACGGCAGGGTCGACAACTCCTCGCCGCCGCCGAACAGCGAGGAGAGCAGCGCGAACGGAGCCGTCGCCGCCTTGGTGATCAGGTTGATGATGATCTGGATGATGATGTCGCCGATCGAGAACTGCGGGTCGTCGAGCGATCCCGCGATCGGCAGCCGGAGGTCGATGACGCCGCGCGAGTCCTTGAGCAGGGCGACCGCGAGCAGGACCGGGAGCTTGGTGGCCGTCGGACTCTCGACGCGCGCTCCGAACTGGAGCTGATCGAGCACGAGCCGGTTCTCCGCGACAAGCTTGCGCTTCTCCACCTGGTAGCGCACGTCGAAGGTCAGCTGCCCCTTCTCGATGCCGTAGCCCGCGTACTTGCCCGCGTACGGCGTCAGCGCGGGCAAGTCGATGTTGCGCGCCTTCGCGGTGATGTCGAGGGAGATATCCTTCGCGAACGGATGCAGGCGGCCCTGGACTTCCACCGGCGCCGAGTGGTCGACGCGGGCAGACATCGTAACGTCGCCGGCCTGATCGGCCGAGAGCGCGGTCACGCGGCCGGCGACGTCGGTCAGATTGGCCGAGTAGTTGGGCTTGATGTACAGATCGGAGAAATTGACGTTGCCGCGCGCCATCTCGATGGCGCCGATCGCGATCGGCAGCCCCGCGGGCGGCGCCGAGGCAGGAGGCGGTCGCGGCGACGTCGCCCCAGCGGCCGGCTCCGGGCTCGCCCCCGGCGTCGCCAGTCGCGTCACGTTGAGGCTCGCATCCGGGTACACGATGACGCGCGCGTAGAAATCGTCGAGGCCGATGCGCCTGACGCTCGCCCGGAACGGGCTGGTCGCGATCTCGAGCCCGTCCAGCGCGAGCGACTTCCAGCGCGCGAGATCGGAAGCCGTCGGCTTGTCCAGCGATGCGAAATCGGCGATCGCCACGTCGCCTTGCCACATGGCGCGCAGCTCTCCAGCCGGAGGCGTGCTGACGGCGAGTTGCCCTTTAGCCGTCAACGCGCCGTCGGTGACCACCACGTTGACGCGGGGCTCGAGGTAGGGCTTCAGCGCGACGAGCGGGAAAGCCTGCAGGTCGAACTGCCCGTCGATCGCAAACGGCTGGCGGGCGAGTTTCCCCGTGAATGCGGCGCGACCCTGCGCCGCGATTCGGGAACGCAGCGCGACCTTCGCCGTTCCCCCGGGCGCGCTGCTGACGTCGGTCGCCGTGAACGATAGTTCGCGCAGCTCTAATCTGGCCGGCGGCTGCAACGCCCGATCCTCGATGTCGAGCGCGACATCCTCGAGCGCCAGCCTGCCCGTAAGCAGCGTCCAGATCGCATCGTCGTTCGGCTTCGCGTTCGCCGCCGCCTTCACGACACGCATCATTTCGAGCGTGCCGTCGGCCTCGCGCGCTACCCTGAGCGCGGTGCCGCGGCTGTGCAGGTCGGCGATGGTCACGCGGCGCCGCGGGACGTCGACGTCGACCCCGCGCGCCACCAGCCGGGGCACGCGCCACATCGGCTGCGTGATGCCTTCGAGCGCGAGCCGCAGGTCGGTGATGCTCGCCTCCCCGCCGGCGAGGCTCA
>CAYGYQ010000319.1:0-2567 GCA_964354035.1 uncultured Bordetella sp. | reverse complement strand
CGCGACATCGCGATGGTGTTCCAGAACTACGCGCTCTACCCGCACATGACGGTGCGCGAGAACATGGCCTACGGGCTCAAGATCCGCCGCATGGCGTCCGCCGACATCGAGGCGCAGGTCAAGCGGGCGGCCGAGATCCTCGAGCTCGGCCCGTTCCTCGACCGCAAGCCGCGCGAGCTTTCCGGCGGCCAGCGCCAGCGCGTAGCGATGGGCCGCGCGATCGTCCGCGAACCGGCGGTGTTCCTGTTCGACGAGCCGCTGTCGAACCTGGACGCGAAGTTGCGGGTGCAGATGCGCGTGGAGCTGCAGGCGCTCCATCGGCGGCTTGGCACCACCAGCCTCTACGTCACCCACGACCAGGTCGAGGCCATGACGCTGGCGCACCGGATGATCGTGATGAACGCCGGGCGCGCGGAGCAGATCGGCGCGCCGATCGATGTCTACGCGAAACCGGCCACGACCTTCGTCGCCGGTTTCATCGGCTCGCCGCCGATGAACCTGATTCCGTCAAAGCTCGACGGGCGCGATGTCCTGCTGGGGGTGCGGCCGGAGCACCTCGAGCCCTGCGGGGAGTCCGAGGCGAGCTTCATCGCCGAGGTCGATCTGGTCGAGCCGCTGGGCGCCGACACGCTGGCGCACGGCAAGGTGGATGGCGAGCGGATCATCGCCCGCCTGCACGCGGCGCTGAACACCGTCCAGGGCCGGCTGCCGCTGCGTTACCGGCCGGAAAACCGGCACTACTTCGACGCTGCGACCGGCGCGCGCCTGGACGCCTGACGCTCGCAAGAAACGCCTGATAACCGGGTCGATTTCGTGGGCGCGGGCTCGCCCGCGCTGGAATCATCGCAGCGCAGCGCCGGCAAGCCGGCGCCTACAGGTTTCCGCGCGCAGCGCCGGCAAGCCGGCGCCTACAGGCTTCCGCCCTCATATTGCAGCCGTCAGGTCGACGGCTTCGCTAATCCGCCGCGCCCGGTTGCGGGAGCGGGGCCGCCGGCACTTCCCCGTGCGGCAACCGCACGCGCTTGCCGGCGAGCAGCGTATAGGCGGTCGGCACGACGAACAGCGTCAGCAGCGTGCCGAACGACATGCCGCCGACGATGACCCAGCCGATCTGGATCCGCGACTCGGCGCCCGCCCCGTGCGCGAGCGCCAGCGGCAAGGCGCCCAGCACCATCGCGCCGGTCGTCATCAGGATCGGCCGCAGCCGCAGCACGGCGGCCTCCTGGACCGCCGCCATCATGTCGTGCCCCTGATCGCGCAGCTGATTCGTGAACTCGACGATCAGGATCCCGTGCTTGGTGATGAGGCCGATCAGCGTGATGAGGCCCACCTGGCTATAGATGTTGAGCGTGCCGCCGGTCAGCCACAGCGTGAACAGCGCGCCGGTCATCGACAGCGGCACCGAGAGCATGATCACGAACGGATGGACGAAGCTCTCGAACTGCGCCGACAGCACGAGGTAGATGAACAACAGCGCCAGCACGAACGTGAAATAGATCTCCTTGCCCGACGCGCGGAATTCCCGCGACTGGCCGTCGAGGTCCGTCTGCGCCGTCGGCGGCAGCAGCGTTTTCGCGGTGGCGTCCATCGCCTTCAGCGCATCCGCGATGGTGTAGCCCGGCGCCAGCGTGCCGGTGACCTTGACCGACCGCAGCCGGTTGAAATGGTTGAGCGACGCCGGCGACACCCCCTCGCGCACGTCGACCAGATTGGCGAGCTGCACCATCTCGCCATTGCGGCCGCGCACGTACATGTCGGTGATGTCGGACGGCGAGGCACGATCGCGGTCACCGGCCCAGACAATGACGTCGTACTGCTCGCCGTCTTTCTTGAAGCGGGTGACCTGGCGCCCGCCCAGCAGCGTCTCCAGCGTGCGGCCGACGGCGTCGACGTTGATCGCGAGGTCGGCGAGCTTGTCGCGCTTGACCGCGACCCTGACCTCGGGCGTGTTGAGCCGCAGGTCCATCTGCAGGTTCTGCACACCGGGGTACTTGCGCATCTCGGCGATGAACTGTTCGGTCGTGCGCGCGAGCTCGGCGTAGGGCACCTGCGACATGATCACGTATTCGATCGGCGTCGATCGTGGCGACTGGCCGAGCGAGGGCGGGTTCACCGGGAACGCGATCACGCCGGGAATCTGGGCGAACTTCGGCCGCAGCTCGTCGGTGATTTGCTGCTGCCGGCGCGTGCGTTCCTCCCACGGCTTCAGGCGCAGGATCGCGTTGCCGTCGGCGACCGTCGGAAAGCCGGAGATCGCGCTCCACGCCGCCGCCTCCGGAATCTGCGTGTATAGCTCCTCGATCGGGCGCGTGTTCTCGGAGGTGTAGCGCACCGTCGCCCCCTGCGGCGAGGACACGATGCCGAAGATCACGCCGCGATCCTCCGAGGGCGTCAGCTCCGCCTTCAACTGCGTGAACAGCAGCCCGCCCAGACCGGCCACCACCAGCCACGCCAGCACGATCGGCGCCGGCGCCCCGAGCGTCGTCTTCAGCGCGCGCCGGTAGCCGTGGGTGATTCCCTGCAGGAAGCGCTCGATCACGTTGTAGAGCCACGAATGCTTCTTCTCG
>CAYGYQ010000318.1:0-2631 GCA_964354035.1 uncultured Bordetella sp. | reverse complement strand
TGGTGGCGGCCTTGGTTGGTGAGCAGCCAAAATGGGGTGGCAGGCCGCGGGACATTCAAGGCGTAGAATCCGCAGTCCCATCCACCACTCCCCAAGGAGTTTCAGACATGAATGGCAACAAGCTCGCTCTCACCGCCTTCGCCCTGTCCGCACTGGCTTCCGGCGCCGCCCTGGCCGCGGACAGCAAACCCGGCAGCATGGACAAGAAGGACATGGCGACCATGGAAAAGTGCTACGGCGTCGCGCTCGCCGGCAAGAACGACTGCGCCTCGGGTCCGGGCACCACCTGCGCCGGCACGTCCAAGACGGACTATCAGGCCAGTGCGTGGAAGAACGTGCCCAAGGGTACCTGCACCACGATCGCGACGCCGAAGGGCAAGGGCAGCCTGGAACCGATGAAGGGCTGAACGTCGTTCAGGTCGGAAGGAGCAGCGCGTGACTACAGGTTTGTCCGCAGGGCTGGGCTTGAAGCCGCAGCACTATGACGCGGCGCATGCCGCTCCTGCGGACGGCCTGTGGTTCGAGGTGCATCCCGAGAATTACATGGTCGAGGGCGGACCGCGCCTCGCCTGGCTCGAGACGATCCGCGGTCGCCACCCGCTTTCGCTGCACGGCGTGGGGCTCTCGCTCGCCGCCGATGCCCAACCGGACGCGCTGCACCTCGGGCGTCTGGCGGCGTTGGTCGAGCGCTTCGAACCGGCGCTCGTCTCCGAGCACCTCGCGTGGTCGACCTGGCGGGGCGCCTATCGTCCCGACCTGTTGCCGTTTCCGCGCACGAACGAGGCTCTCGCGCGCCTGGTCGACAACATCGACTGCGTGCAGCATACGCTGTCCCGGCGCATCGCGATCGAGAACCCGTCGCACTACCTGCGCATCGAAGGGCACGAGCACGATGAGATCGCGTTCCTGACAGAAATCGCGCGACGCAGCGGCTGCGGCCTGCTGCTCGACGTCAACAACGTCTTCGTCAGTGCGCGCAACCTGGAATTCGATGCCGAGGCCTATGTCGATGCGTTTCCGGCGGGATGTGTCGACGAGATCCATCTTGCCGGCCACTCGGCCGACCCGTCGCTCGGCGAGGCGCTGCTGATCGACTCGCACGATGCGCCGGTGTCCGCCGACGTCTGGAGCCTCTACGAACGGCTGATCGCGCGGATTGGTCCGCGACCGACGCTGATCGAGCGCGACGACAACCTGCCGGCGTTCGACGTGCTGCAGCAGGAACGACGGCGGGCCGAAGCGGTGCTGTGCGCTCCGGCGCGGCAGGCCGCGTGATGAACGCTGGCGCGAGCCCGTCCGGCTGTTTGCGTGCCTTTCAGGACGGCTTCGCCGCCGCACTGATCGCGCCGGTCGTTCCAGCCGGCGGCGTGTCCGACGTCCCGCCCGAAATCGCGCGTCTGGTCGCGCAGCCCGGGTTCGCCGTCTATCGCAACACGGTGCAGAAGGGCTGCATCGATGCGCTGCAGGCCAACTACCCGACGGTGTCGCGTCTCGTAGGCGACGAGTGGTTCAGGGCCGCCGCCGCGATCTACGCGCGGGCGAATCTTCCCGTGCAGCCGTCGCTGCTCGACTACGGCGCCGACTTCGCCGCGTTTCTCGCGGCTTTCGAGCCGGCGGCGGAGCTGCCGTATCTCGCCGGCGTTGCCCGGCTCGATCGCTGCTGGACCGAAGCCCACGTCGCGCGCGACGAGATTCCCGTCGCCGCCGGCAGGGTGGCCGGATTCACCGCCGCGGAACTCGCCCGGGTCGCGCTGCATCCGCATGCGTCCGCGCGCTGGGCGTGGTTCGACGACGCGCCCATTTTCTCGATCTGGGCGCGCAATCGCCCGGCGGATTGGATCGTGAATGATGCGGCAAGCCTCGCGCCGGATCTCGCATGGGGCGCCGAGGGCGTGCTGATCACGCGCCCGCGCGGCGCCGTCCTGTGGACGTCGCTGGGGAAGCCCGGTTGCGCGTTTCTCGATGCCTGCGCCGCGGGTGGAACGCTCGCCGCTGCCGCGACGGCCGCCCAGGACACCGATCCGCGGGCCGATCTGGCGGCGCTGATGGCGCTGCTGCTCGGCGCCGGGGCCTTCGGGCGTATCACTGCTGTTGCTGACGGTCTGGAGGAACCCACGCAGTGAGCGGACAAGGGCGCTCCGGCATGTGCCGCACACAGGCGGCATCGTCCCGGCGGCACTTCATCCGGCTCGCCGATCACACCGCGCCGACGTACTCGCCGCGCGCCGGATAGTCCTTGGCGATCGCGAAGTCGAGGGCTCCGATCATCTCGTCGAAATGCGGGCGCGCGAACGGCATCGTCTGCACGGCGGCGTAGTAGAGCGTTCCGTCGGGCCGAACCAGAAAGAGCCCGGGCTCCGAAAACAGCGCCGGCTCCTCGATGCCGATCGACGTCACGCCGCGGGAGGTGCTGATGTGCAGGCCCCAGTCGCGCGCGTTTGGCAGCGCGAGCCCGTAGCCCAGGCGCAGGTTCGGCGCATTGAGCTTGTCGGCCATGGCCTGCGCGCGCTCGCGCGTGTCGCTCGAGACAGCGATCACGCCGACGCCGCGCTGCGCGAAATCCGGCAGCATGCGGCCGAGTTCGAGCAGATATTTCGCGCAGATCGGACAGTGCAGGCCGCGATAGAAGAC
>CAYGYQ010000317.1:0-2636 GCA_964354035.1 uncultured Bordetella sp. | reverse complement strand
CCAGAACACCTGCATCTTCTCGACCGAGTTCTCACTCAAGGTGATGGGCGACATGCAGGAGTTTTTCGTCGGCCACGACATCCGCAATTTCTACTCGGTGTCGATCTCCGGCTATCACATCGCGGAGGCCGGCGCGAACCCGATCTCGCAGCTCGCGTTCACGCTGTCGAACGGCTTCACCTTCGTCGAGGCGTACCTCGCGCGCGGCATGCGCATCGACGAGTTCGCGCCCAACCTGTCGTTCTTCTTCAGCTACGGCATGGACCCCGAGTACACGGTGATCGGACGAGTCGCGCGCCGGATCTGGGCCGTGGCGATGAAGCAGCGCTACGGCGCGAACGAGCGCTCGCAGAAGCTCAAGTTCCACTCGCAGACTTCCGGCCGCTCGCTGCACGCGCAGGAGATCTCCTTCAACGACATCCGCACGACGCTGCAGGCGCTGATCTCGACCTACGACAACACCAACTCGCTGCACACCAACGCCTACGACGAGGCGATCACGACCCCGACCGAGGAAAGCGTGCGCCGCGCGATGGCGATCCAGCTCATCATCAACCGCGAGTGGGGGCTCACGAAGAACGAGAACCCGAACCAGGGCAGCTTCATCATCGAGGAGCTGACCGATCTCGTCGAGGAGGCGGTGCTGAAGGAGTTCGAGGCGATCTCCGAGCGGGGCGGCGTGCTGGGTGCCATGGAGACGGGCTATCAGCGCGGCAAGATCCAGGAAGAGTCGATGGTCTACGAGCAGCGCAAGCACGACGGCAGCTATCCGATCGTCGGTGTCAACACGTTTCGCAATCCGCATGCCGACGCGACGCCGCCCACGATCACTCTGGCCCGCTCGACCGACGCGGAGAAGGAGTCGCAGCTCGCGCGACTGGCCGCTTTCCACCAGCGGCACGCGGCCGCGGCGCCGGCGGCGCTGGCGAAGCTGCAGCAGGTCGTGATCGACAACGGCAACGTGTTCGCCGAGCTGGTCGAAACCGTGCGCGTGTGCTCGCTGGGGCAGATCACCAATGCGCTGTTCGAAGTGGGCGGCCAATACCGTCGCAGCATGTAACGGAAGCAGCGCGGTTCACGACTGGCGCGCATGGCGCGATCGTCCGTGGAGTCGCTCTTCCCTGCCAGTACGGCCAAGCCGGCGGCGCCGCAGGAGTTGTCGATGCGCGCGGGCGCCGTGGTCGTCACGCTAGCCGGTGAGACCGTCGAACTGCTCGCCGAGCGCGCGCTGTTCTGGCCGCGGGCGCGAACGTTGTTCGTGGCCGACATCCACCTCGGCAAGGCCGCCACCTTCCGTGCCGGTGGCGTCGCGATTCCCCGGGGCGCGACGGCGAACGACCTCGCCCGACTCGATGCCCTGATCGAGCGCACGGCGGCGACGCGGCTGGTGGTGCTCGGCGACTTCCTCCATGCCGCAGCAGGACGCGTCCCCGCGCTGCATGCTGCGTTCACGCATTGGCGGGCCGCCCATGCCGCGCTGTCGATCACACTGGTGCGCGGCAACCACGACGTAAGCGCCGGCGATCCGCCGCCGGCATGGGACATCGCGGTCGTTCCGGGTCCGCACCCGCTTGCCCCTTTCGTGCTCTGCCATGAACCGGCGACGCCCCGTACTGGACATGCCCTGTGCGGGCATCTGCACCCGGGCGTGCGCATCGCCGGCGGCGCGCACCAATCCCTCCGGCTGCCGTGCTTCGTCCTCGGGCGGCGGCGCACCCTCCTCCCCGCTTTCGGACGACTGACCGGGCTGGCGATGGTCGCGCCTAACCCAGGCGAAACCATCGTCGCCATCGCCGGATTCAGACTGTTCGCCCTGCCGAACCCGCGCTAGTCACGCGGTGTCCTGGACACACGCCTGGCGCCGCGCAGGTCCAGGCGCCGGGCCGCGCGAATGGCTTGTCGCAATACTGCAACGCGAGCCCAACCGTTCGTCGGCTGGGGATCCTGTGGACAACCCGGTGAATGTGCGGTGGAACACGTTTGCATAGCCGGGAAACGGCCCCGCAATGGGCTGTTTTCGTTGTCGTTTTTCGACCCCTCGCCTGTGCATCAAAAAGCGCTTGCCAAGCGCCGGCCTCCCCACTATGCTTTGTGCTCATCAGGCACTTCAACACAAGATGTAGTAGATTTTGATTTGCAACAAGAAACTGGGCTCTCCCGTGACGGCCATGTCCGCCGGGCATCTCGCCCAGAGGGGAAATCCAGGCGCGCAGGCCCGAAACCCGCATCGCGCCTTGCTTTGCACGAAACAGCCCGTACCAGCAAAAACGCGCTGATGGCAATCACAACGACAAGATTTCGACAGGAGACCCTACATGCAACTCACGAGCGCTTCCGCCGCCAATACATCCCCGCCCCGGCGTGACCCCCCGGCCGGCGAATCCGGAAGCGCCATGACCCCGACCGAAGCGCGCTACACGCAATACAAGGTGATTCGCCGCAACGGGGCGGTGGTCGGTTTCGAACCCGCGAAGATCACCATCGCGGTCACCAAGGCGTTCCTCGCCGTCAACGGCGGCCAGGGCGCGGCCAGCGCGCGCGTGCGCGACGAAGTGGTGAAGCACACCGACGCCGTCGTCAACGCGCTGATGAAGCGCAAGCCCGAGGGCGGCGCGATCCACATCGAGGAAATCCAG
>CAYGYQ010000316.1:0-2660 GCA_964354035.1 uncultured Bordetella sp. | reverse complement strand
TTTGCTGCCCTCCGCGAGGGCGCTCGGTTCGTAGGCGCGGCCTTGGCCGCGCTTCTCCGCTGGGTTCGCTGCTGAGGCCATGAGCACGGGGCTACGCACTGTTTCGGCTGCGGATAGCCCGTTCGATCCGGACAATGCAGGCGGCTACCTCCAGTGGCGCGAGCAAAAGCTGGCCGGTTATCCGCCAGGCCTGTCCGCACTCACGATCGAGATCGGCGACCCGCGCGCGCTGAGCGTTGCCGAGCGCGCGGGGCTCATCGATGCGGTCGGCCGCGCGAACCTGGCCGTGTACGCCTGCCGCAGTCGCGCGGGGGACCCCGGCATCCCACGCGTGCTGGGACGCCAATTGGGTCTCGCCCGTCTCGACCGCAACTTCCTCGCCGACGACGACGGGGTGAGCCAGTTGACCGTGGCTGGCGACAAGGCGCGCGGCGAGTTCATTCCCTACACGAACCGGCCGCTCGGCTGGCACACCGACGGCTATTACAATCCGCCCGAGCGGCGCATTCGCGCGATGCTGCTCCATTGCGTCTGCCGGGCGGCGGCAGGCGGCGAGAACACGCTGCTCGACCACGAGATCGCCTATCTGCGGCTGCGCGACGAGGATCCCGCGCACGTGCGCGCGTTGATGCTCCCGGACGCGTTGACGATCCCGGCGCGCGAGGACGAGGACGGCATCGCGCGACCGGCAGAGACCGGTCCCGTGTTCTCCATCGAGCCGGAGAGCGGAGCGCTGCACATGCGTTATACGGCGCGGACGAAAAGCATCGAATGGAAGCGCGACGCCGCGGTAGCCGCAGCCGTCGCCGCGCTCGCGCGCGTGCTGGCGACACCTTCGCCGCACCATCACCGCATCACGCTGCAGGCGGGCATGGGAATCCTGTGCAACAACGTGCTGCACGAGCGCGCCGGATTCGTCGACGACGAGCATGCGCCGCGGCTGCTTTATCGCGCGCGCTTTTACGATCGCGTCGCGGAAACGTGAACGCGGCCCTCGCGGAAGCGATGCATGACGCAATGGCTCTCCCTGTCCCGCGCCGCGCGCCTCGTCGGTGTCGCGCGCGGCGTGCTGCAGAAGGAGATCCGCGAGGGCCGGCTCGCGACGGCGGACGGATTGATTTCCACGGCGAGCCTCGGCACGCTGTACCCGGATTTCAGCCTCGAGCAATCCGGCGCGTTCGAGCGCGTCGCGCGGCTCAAGGAGGAGGCGTTCGGGCGGCGCGTGCTGGAGCACGTGCTGCCGAGCCAGGCGGTGATGGCGCAGCGGATTTTCGCGCAAAGCCAGGAGCTCGCCGACGTCCGCCGGCACCTGCAGCGGTATCACGAGCTCGTCGTGACCACGCAGCGCCGCATCGATGAGCTCGCCGCCGCGACTGCCGATCCCGACCTCGCGGAGCTGTCCGCCGCGGTCGAACGCGGCCTCGCCGAAGTTCTCGCCACCGAAACCGCCGACACCCTGTCGATCATGGATGACATGCTGAAGATCGTGTCCGCGCACGTCACGCTGCGCCCGAGCGGCCACGAGTTTTTCGTCGACGGGCGCGATTCGCTGCTGCAGGCCGGCCTCAAGGCCGGTCTCAAGCTCAACTACGGATGCGGGAACGGCACCTGCGGGCTGTGCAAGGCGCGCGTCGTCGCCGGCGAGGTCGTGCGGACGATGCCGTCCGATTACCCGCTGTCCGAGGCGGAACGGCTGCAGGGCTACACGCTGCTGTGCGCGCATTCGGCAGGCTCGAGCGAAATCGCGATCGAGACGCTGGAGGCGCTGGGCCCGGGCGAGATTCCCGAACAGGAGATCGGCGTGCGCATCCGTAGCGTCACGGCGCTCGCGCCGGACACGCGGCTGCTGCACCTGCAGGCCGCGCGCAGCGGCCGGCTGCGTTTCCTGGCCGGCCAGAGCGTGACGCTGTTCGGCGGCGCGGGTGGCCGGGACGCGCAGGGCGTCTACCCGATCGCGAGCTGTCCCTGCGACGACCGCAACCTGCACTTCCACATCGGCCGCGACGATGGCGATGCGTTTGCGCAGATGCTGTTCGACGGTGCCGTGAAGGCCGGCGATCCGCTCACGGTATGGGGTCCCGCCGGCGCGTTCGTGCTGGCCGACACCGGCCGCCCGCTCGCTTTCGTCGCCTGCGACACCGGCTTCGCGCCGATCAAGAGCCTGATCGAGCACGCGATGGCCGTCGATGCGGTCGAGTCGTTTTCGCTCGACTGGCTCGCCACTCGTCCCGACGGACACTACCTCGCGAACCAGTGCCGCGCGTGGGCGGCGGCGTTCGATCATTTCCGCTACGCGGCGCATGTGGACCCGGACCCGGCCGCCGGCGCGCGGCGCGTGGCCGAGACGATGGCCGCGGCGTTGTCCCTCGCCGGATCCGACGTCTATGTCGCCGGACCCGCTGCGTTCGTCGGCGCGATCGCGCCGGCATTGCAGGCGGCGGGCGTGCCCGCGCCGCAGATTTTCTCGCTCGTTCTCTGACCGCACGACCATGCGCGAGCGCCCGGAGATCCCCATCCTGCCCGCTGCCGCAGGCGATTGCGCGGGCGCAGAGCCGTTCGCGCTGATGGTGCTGGGCGATGCGATGGCGCCGGAGTTCGTCGAAGGCGAGATCATCGTCGTCGAACCCGAGGGCCACGCGACCGACGGCGCGTTCGTCGTG
>CAYGYQ010000315.1:0-2751 GCA_964354035.1 uncultured Bordetella sp. | reverse complement strand
CTGCAGCGATTGCATCGCGGCGTTCTTCCGCATGACGATCCTGCTGAAGCCGGTCCTGCCACGCCTCGCGCAAGACGTCGAGAAGTGGCTCGGCACGCCGGAACTCGTCTGGGCCGATCTGACGGCAGGGCCCGGGCAGGCGGGACGTCTGCCCGAGCAGCTTTCGGCGTACACGCACCTCATGCGCCGCGTCGATCCCAAACAGATCGACGCGCTGATCGAAGGTGGGGCAACCGCCCTCGCACCGGCGCCACGACCCGGCGCCAGCGACCCGGCACAGGCCTCTGCCGCGAAGGGGGACGCCGCCAGATCGGCGCCGCCGGCCGCTGCCGCGGCGGCACCCGCGGCCAGCACGATTGCCGTCGACGATTTCGCCAGGATCGATCTGCGCATCGCGAAGATCGTCCATGCCGAGCACGTCGAGGGCGCCGACAAGTTGCTGAAGCTGACCCTCGACGTCGGCGAAGGTCGCCACCGGACGGTGTTCGCGGGCATCAAGTCCGCCTATCGGCCCGAGGACCTGATAGGGCGGCTGACGCCCATGGTCGCGAACCTCGCGCCGCGCAAGATGAAATTCGGCGTCTCCGAGGGCATGGTGCTCGCAGCGTCCGGCGATGGCCCCGGTATCTTCCTGCTGTCACCCGATGCCGGCGCGCAGCCTGGAATGCGGGTCAAGTGACCGCGCACGCAGGATCTCCCGCCGGCCGCGCGGACGCTGACGCGCGCGCGCCGCGATGAGCGCAACGCCGCTGTCCCCGCTGGCCCTGGTCATTGCCGCGATCGTGACGTGGCTCGCCATCGGCGCGCTCGGGCTGGTCCGTCCGCGGGACCTTCGCTTCATCAGCCACGCGCTGTTTCCGGTCGGCGCCGCCGTGGCGCTGGCGCTGGCCATCGTGGCCGGCTACGCCATCGACGCGCCACCGGCGGCAATGGTGTTGCCGCTCGGCCTGCCGGATCTGCCGTTCCACCTGCGCCTGGACGCCCTGTCCGCGGTCTTTCTGCTGCTGCTGGGCGGTGCTTCCGTGGCCATCTCCCTGTTCTCCGCGGGCTATTTCCGCACGAGCGAAGGAACCGCGCCCGGTGTCGTCTGCTTCCAGTACCATGCGTTCCTCGCAGCGATGGCGCTCGTGCTCGTGGCCGACGACGCCTACGTGTTCATGGTGGCGTGGGAAACGATGGCGCTGGCATCGTTCTTTCTCGTCACCACCGACCACCGCCTGCCCGAGATCCGTCGCGCCGGCTTCCTGTACCTGCTGATCGCGCACGTCGGCGCGCTCGCCATCCTCCTCTGCTTCGGCGTGCTGCAGGGTGGCAGCGGCGACTACACCTTCGCCTCCATGCGGTCCCTCACGTTGACGGGAGCATGGCCCACCGCCGCCTTCTTCCTGGCGCTCGCGGGTTTCGGCGCCAAGGCCGGGCTGCTGCCGCTGCACGTCTGGCTGCCGGAGGCGCACCCGGCGGCCCCGTCGCCGGTGTCGGCGCTCATGAGCGGGGTGATGCTGAAGACGGCGATCTACGGCTTGCTGCGCGTGACGTTCGATCTCCTCCATGCCCAGCTCTGGTGGTGGGGCGTGGTCGCGCTCGCACTCGGACTCGCAACCGCGCTGTTCGGCGTCGTCTTCGCCGCGGTGCAGTCCGACATGAAGCGGCTGCTCGCGTATTCATCGATCGAGAACATCGGCATCATCGTCACGGGCATTGGCCTGGCGATCCTGTTCAAGGCCTACGGCAAGACCCTGCTCGCCGCGGTCACGCTCACCGCCGTGCTCTACCATTGCCTCAACCACGCGTTCTTCAAGAGCCTGCTGTTTCTCGCCACCGGCTCGGTGCTGCACGCGACCAAAGAGCGGAGTCTCGGCAAGCTCGGCGGCCTCATCCACCGGATGCCGTGGGTGGCGTGGCTTGCGCTCGTCGGCGTGCTGGCCGCCGCGGGGATTCCTCCGCTCAACGGCTTCGTCTCGGAATGGCTGCTGTTGCAGGCCTTCCTGTTCACGCCGAGCCTGCCGCAGTCATTCGTCAACATGCTGGTGCCGCTGGCCGCGGCCGCGCTCGTGCTGTCCGCGGCGCTGGCGGCCTACGTGATGGTCAAATTCTACGGCATCATCTTTCTCGGCCGGCCGCGCGAAGCGAACCTCGCCTACGCGAAGGACGCGGGCCCGTTCGAGCGTGCGGCCCTCGTCTGGCTCGCGGCGGGGTGCGTCCTGCTCGGTGTCCTTCCGGTCAACGTGATCGCGCTCATCGACCCCGTCAACGTCCTGCTGATCGGCTCGACGGCAACGCACCAGATCGCCGACCACTGGCTGCTGCTCGCCCCGATCAATGCGGACCGCTCGAGCTACAGCCCGCTCATCGTCCTGGCGGTGATCGTCGGCGCGGTGCTGCTGACGATTCAGATCGTCCACCGGCTCTACCATGGGCGCGTTCGCCGTGCGCCGCCGTGGGATTGCGGCTTTGCGCTGCAGACGCCGCGGATGCAGGACACCGCGGAGGGCTTCGGCCAGCCCATACGCCAGATCTTCGAGCCGTTCTTCCGGATGGAGCGCCATCTGCCGTCGCCGTTCGATGCGGCGCCGCGCTATGCGGTCAAGGTCGACGATCGCTTCTGGCGCGGGCTCTACCTGCCGATCGCGAAGGGCGCGGATTTCCTGGGCCGGATCGCCGGCCTGCTCCAGCAGGGCCGGATCTCCGTCTATCTCACCTACAGCTTCTGCACGCTGCTGGCCCTGCTGTTCTTCGTCCGATGAGCACCGC
>CAYGYQ010000314.1:0-2768 GCA_964354035.1 uncultured Bordetella sp. | reverse complement strand
CTTGGCCTCGCCGCGCTCGCAGCCGCGACCCTTCTCGGCGGCGGCTGTGCGACGGTGGACACCTACCTGCCGACGTTGCGCTCGTTCGGCGTCTACATGCTCGACGTCAACCAGGGCAATTACCTGTCCCAGGACATGGTGGACAAGCTCAAGGTGGGCCAGACGAAGGTCCAGGTGCGCCAGTTGCTGGGCACGCCGCTCGTCGTCAGCGCCTTTCGCGACAACCGGTGGGACTATGTCTACAAGTTCACCCGGCAGGGCGTGGTGCGCGAGCACCGCACGTTCACCGTGTATTTCGTCGCCGACAAGCTCGCGCGCTGGGAGGGCGACGAAATGCCGGCATCGGTAGCGGAGCTCAACAAGTCGGCGGCCGCGATCACCGCGGGCGAGGCCGCCTGGTCCGACCCGCGCTCGTGGTGGGAGAAGGTGGTCGACGTGTTCAAGAACTGACGATGGCAGCGCGGATCGCCATTGCAGGGGCGGGCGGGCGAATGGGGCAGGCGCTGGTCGAGGCGGTGCTCGCCGACGCCGGCAGCAAGCTCGTCGCCGCCTTCGACGTCGCCGGCAGCAGTGCCGTCGGACGCGACGCCGGCGAGCGGTTCGGCCGCGCGACCGGGGTGACGGTCGGCACCGATGCCGATGCCGCGGCGGGCGTCGCCGACGTCATGATCGACTTCACGCGTCCGGAAGCCAGCATCGCCCATCTCGCCGCGTGCGCGCGGCACGGTGCCGGCGCGGTCGTGGGCACCACGGGATTCTCGGCGGAACAGAAGGCGGCGCTCGCGCGGCACGCGCTGACGTTCCCCGTCGTGTTCGCGCCGAACATGAGCGTTGGCGTCAACGTGCTGCTGGCACTGGTCGAGTCGGCGGCGGCGCGGCTCGGCCCCGCGTACGACATCGAGATCGTCGAAATGCACCATCGGCACAAGGTCGACGCGCCTTCCGGCACCGCGCTCGGCCTCGGCGAGGCAGCGGCGCGCGGCGCCGGGCGGACACTGGGGCAATGCGCCGTCTACGCGCGCGAAGGCGTGACCGGCGAGCGCAAGGAGGGCGCCATCGGCTTCGCCTGCTTGCGCGGCGGCGATGTCGTCGGCGAGCACACCGTGATCTTCGCCGGCGCGGGTGAGCGGATCGAGCTTGCGCACAAGGCGACGTCGCGGCAGAACTTCGCCGCGGGCGCGCTGCGCGCCGCGCACTTCGTCGCCGCGCGCCGCGCTGCTGGACAGGCCGGCCTGGCCGACATGCAGGACGTGCTGGGCTTGCGGTGATCGCGGCGGCGCATCCTTTCGATCTGACCGGCAGGCGCGCGCTCGTCACCGGCGGCGGCTCGGGGCTTGGCTTTGCTATCGCCCGGGGCCTCGCACGCGCGGGTTCGCGGGTCGTGCTGAACGGCCGCAACCGGGACAAGCTCGCGCAGGCGGCCGAAGCGCTGGCGCGCGAAGGCATCGACGCCGGCGTCGCGCCGTTTGACGTCACCGATGCCGATGCCGTGGCCGAGGGCGTCACGCGCGTCGAAAGCGTGGCGGGCCCGATCGACATACTCGTGAACAACGCCGCCATGAACCAGCGCAAGGCGCTGGAGCAGTTCACGCCTGACGAATGGCGCGCGCTGATGGCGGCGAACCTCGACGGCCCGTTTCTCCTCACCCGCGCGCTGCTGCCGGCGATGAAGGCGCGGCGCAGCGGCAAGATCATCAATGTGTGCTCGCTCGCCTCCGATCTTGGTCGGCCGAACATCGTCCCCTACGCGGCGAGCAAAGGCGCGCTCAGGATGCTGACGCGCGCGCTCGCCGTCGAGCTCGCGCCGTCGAACATCCAGGTGAACGGCATCTCCCCCGGGTTCTTCCGGACCGAGATGAATGCGCCGCTCATTGCCGATGCCGAGTTCTCCGCCTGGGTCGCACGGCGCACACCGGCCGGACGATGGGGCGAGCCGGCGGAGATTGCCGGCGCCGCGGTGTTCCTCGCGTCGTCGGCGGCGGACTACGTGACCGGCCACCTGCTGTCCGTCGACGGCGGGTTTTCGGCAGCGTACTGAAGGCATGGCCGGGTCAACGCGCCGTGTCAACGCGCGGTTGTAACGCCGCGCCCCCGCCGGTATAATCGGCAGTGTCAAAGCGGGAACGGCTGCGGGTGACGCTGGCGTTCCCGCTTCGCACGTCCGGACACCGGACTGTCCCCTGCGGGCGGTTCGGCCCAAGCCGATCGCGCCTTCGCCATGCCCGCCACGACCACCGCCGCCAACGCCCGCCCGGCCCTGTTTCCGGAGGCTGCGCCAGCGGTCCTGGCGCTGGCCGACGGCACCGTGTTTCGCGGGCGGGCGATCGGTGCCCAGGGCGCCTCGGTCGGCGAAGTCGTCTTCAACACGGCGATGACCGGGTATCAGGAGATCCTGACCGATCCGAGTTACGCCGGGCAGATCGTCACGCTGACGTATCCGCACATCGGCAATGTGGGTGTCAACGCGGAAGACGTCGAATCGCGGCGGCCGTTCGTGGCGGGGCTCGTCATCCGCGATCTGCCCCGGCTGGTGTCGAATTTCCGTTCGACCGGCGATCTCGGCGCGTATCTCGCGGCTAACGACATCGTCGGCATCGCCGACCTCGACACCCGCCGGCTCACCCGGATGCTGCGCGAAAGGGGAGCGCAGAACGGCTGCATCGTAGCGGGTCCGGCGGCGAGCGGTGCGGATGCCGACGCGGCGGTCGCGCGGGCCCGCGCGGCGCCGTCGATGTCCGGACGGGACCTCGCACGCGTCGTGAGCTGCA
>CAYGYQ010000313.1:0-2845 GCA_964354035.1 uncultured Bordetella sp. | reverse complement strand
CGCGAGCCTCGGCGGTGTTGCGCGGGCAACGGTAAGCTGCTATTATGCTTGGTCTTTTTCGGCTACTCCAGACTACGAAGGATTTTCGACCCATGGCGAACAGCGCCCAAGCAAGGAAGCGCGCCCGGCAGGCGGCAGAAACCAACAAGCACAACTCCAGCCTGCGCTCCGCGCTGCGCACCGCGGTCAAGCAGGTCCGCAAGGCCATTGCCGTTGGCGACAAGGCGGCGGCGGCACAGAGACTCAAGTCCTCGCAGGCGGTGATCGACCGCATCGCGGACAAGAAGATCGTCCACAAGAACCTCGCCTCCCGCACCAAGTCGCGGCTCGCGCACGCAATCAAAGCCATGGCCTGACGCGCATTGCGCGATCGGTAAAGGGGCGCCTCCGGGCGCCCCTTTTTGTTGGTGCGTCCGCGGGCACGGCGATTGCTTTATGCCTCCCGGGACCTCATTGCCACCCGGGGAGTACGAAGGCATGGCTTGCGTGGCACGGCGGAATTCGCCACCAATGGCACCGCCACGCGGATGCCGGGTCCGTTTCGCGCGGACGGTGGCCGTCACCTTGGTAGCGCTATGCGTCGCCACGTTCGTTGAGTCGCCGATCGCGCTGGCCGCGGAACCGTTCCTGGCAAAGGCGCGCGAGATCGAAGCGCAACTCTACGGGTTCCCCAGGCGTGCCGAGACCGAGCTCGCCGTGCTGGTCGCGCGCGCGGCTGAAGCATCCGGTCCCGAACGCCGTTACGTCTCCACTCTCTACGGGCAGGCGCTGGTGGCCACCGGACGGAAGGCCGAGGCATTGGCCCACGCCGATCGGCTCGAACGGGATGCCGTCAACCCGCCCGACGACCTTCTCCGGGCCTCGGCCCGCCTCGTGCGAGCCACGGCAGAATGGTTGGCCGGCGACGCTGCCAGGGCGAACGCCCATGCCAAGGAGGCGCGCTCGCTGTTGACGGGAGCGTCCGACCCGTATCTCGACTATCTCGCAGCGATGACCATCGGCATGACCGCCCGCAGCCGGGGTAACCTCGCGGAAGCCCTGGGCAGCCTGCAGGAGGCGATGGCGATGGCGGAACGTGACGACGATGCGCACCGTCGCTCCGGCGCGCTCTACCAGCTGTCCACGCTGTATCTGGTGCTGAAGCAGCCGCAGAACGCGCTCGATGCGAGCCGGCAGGCCTACCGGTTCGCCGAGCTTGCCGGCAGCACGCCCGGCATGGTCAAGGCGCGCATGGCGGAATCGGCGGCGCTCGAAGTGCTCGCCGACCCGGCGCGGGAACTGGCGGCGATGGAAGAGGCCCTTGCGCTTGCCCGCAAGTCGCGCTCGGAGGTCGGCGAAAGCCTCGCGCTCATCAATCTCGCCGACATTAGGCTGCGGCGCCGGCAATTCAATGTCGCCCTGGAGCTCTCGCGCCAGTCGCTTGCGCTCGCCACCGCGCACGACGGCAGGGCGGCGATCGCGACCAGCAAGGCGAACATCGGATTCGCGCTGTTCGGGCTCGGACGCGCCGCCGAAGGCAAGCGGTACGCGGACGAGGCGCTCGTCGAATACGAAGACACGGGCGCAACCGCCGAAATCGCCATTCTGCTCAACGAGTATGGCCAGTATCTCGAGCGCGCAGGGGACTACAAGTCCGCGCTGACGTTTTTCCATCGGGCGCATCGGCTGCACGATGACATGGCCGCCACCGCGCACCAGCGGCTGGTGCTCGAGCTGCAGGAGAAGTACGAGTCGGAAAGAAATCGCCGCGAAATCGAACTGCTCAACCGCCAGAACGCGCTCAATTCGGCCGAGCTCGAAAACCAGGGGCTGCGGGAACGTGTCGGCTGGCTGTTCGCCGCGGTGTTCGTGATCTCGCTCGCCGTGATCATCGTGTACTACCGTAAACTGCGCGCCAACAACGGGCTGCTCACGCAAAAGAACCGCGAGCTGAGCCTGCGCAGCAGCCGCGATCCGCTGACCGCGCTCTACAACCGGCGCCACTTCCAGGATTTCATGCGCGACGCGCCCGAGCGACAGGAGCGCCGACGCCGAACCGAGCCGGATTCGCCCATTCACGCGCTGCTGCTCATCGACATCGATCTCTTCAAGCAGACCAACGACCGGTATGGCCACGCGGCGGGAGACGCGGTCCTCGTCGTCGTGGCCCGCCGCCTGCGCGACACGCTGCGGGAAACCGACATGATCGTGCGCTGGGGCGGCGAGGAGTTCCTGGTTTTCGTGTCGGCGACCGGCGCCGACAAGCTGGTGGAGATCGCGTCCCGCATCATGACGGCGGTCGCCACGGAACCCATCGTTTACCAGGGCAACAGCATACGAGTGACGGCGTCGATCGGCTACGCGCCGATGCCGCTGCCCCCGGAGAACATCTCCCTTTCCTGGGAGCGCGCGATCGGCCTCGCCGATATGGCGCTGTACATGGCCAAGCTCGATGGGCGCAACTGCGCCTACGGCATCCGCCGGCTGCGCCGGAGCGACGACGAAGCGATGGAGCGGATCGAACGCGATCTGCAGTCCGCGTGGGCCAACGGCATGGTCGAGATGCATCTCGAGCGCGGGCCAGTACTCGGCAACGACGACAGCGTGGAAACGCCTCACTCGCCCGCGCCCGCCTTGGCGTGACGCGGGTTAAGATCACGATGGGAATGAGAGTGCGCCTCCAGATGTTAAAATGTTGATTTGACAGGGTTACGCCCGATTCTCGGGTCACCCCGACTCGACATGACTGCCAAGCTGCCGAAGCATTTCCTCCAGATCAGCGATTTCTCGCTCGAGGAGTTCGACCACCTCATCGCCCGCACGCGCTGGATCAAGGACCGGTTCAAGCGCTATGAGATCTATCAGC
>CAYGYQ010000312.1:0-2847 GCA_964354035.1 uncultured Bordetella sp. | reverse complement strand
TGATCCCCCTGAAGGGTCGTGGCAGACCACCACGTTGATAGGCCGGGTGTGGAAGGGCAGTAATGCCTTGAGCTAACCGGTACTAATTGCCCGTGCGGCTTGACCCCATAACCGTGAGTGCTGAGCGATTCAGTTCGCGCAGTCTGGTTAATGGCGTTCGCGCCAATCTGACCCCAATGCTTTGCTTCTTCCGAATGCGGCTGCCCGCGCACGCGCGGTCAGCCAACCGTCAATGCCTGACGACCATAGCCCGCCGGAACCACCCCTTCCCATCCCGAACAGGACCGTGAAACGGCGGCACGCCGATGATAGTGTGGACTACCCATGCGAAAGTAGGTCATCGTCAGGCACCCTCAATGCAGACGCCCAGCCCCCTCGGTTGGGCGTTTTGCTTTTCAGGGCGCGGTCAGGCCGCGACGCGAATCCGCTGCGCCGTCAGTGCACTCTGCAGCCGCGCCGCGAACTCCACGGCCGGCATCGGATGGCCGAAATGGAAGCCCTGGGCCTGTTGGCAGGCCAGCGAGCTCAGGAATGCCGCCTGCTCTTCGGTCTCCACGCCTTCGGCGATGACGTTGAGGCCCAGGCTGCGTGCCATGGCCACGATCGCGGTGACGATGGCCGCGTCGTCCGGGTCGGTGCTGATGTCGCGCACGAACGAGCGATCGACCTTCAAGGTGTGCAACGGAAAGCGCTTCAGGTAGGACAGGCTCGAGTAGCCCGTGCCGAAGTCGTCGATCGCGAGCCGTACGCCCATCTCGTTCAGGCGCTGGAGAATGGTCACGGTTTCCTCGACGTGATGCATCAGCATGCTTTCGGTCAGCTCGAGCTCCAGCAGGCCCGGCGCAAGTCCGGTTTCGCCGAGCACGCGCTCGATCATGCCGATCAGGTCCTTCTGCCGGAACTGGCGTGCCGAGAGATTCACGGCAATCCGCAAACCGGGACTTCGGGCCTGCCAGGCTTGTGCCTGGGCGCAGGCCTCGAGCAGCACCCATTCGCCGAGCGGGATGATGAGCCCGGTCTCCTCGGCGACCGGGATGAACTCCCCCGGCGGCAGCACGCGCCGGTCCGATTGCGGCCAGCGCAGCAGCGCCTCGGCGCCCTCGATGCGCGCGGCGGGGAGGTTGACCAGCGGCTGGTAGTGCAGGACGAATTCGCCACGCTCGAGCGCGCGCCGCAGCTCGGTCTCCATCGAGAGCCGATGGCTGACGCGCTCGGTCATCTGGGTATTGAAGAACTGGTAGTTGGCGCGCCCGGATTCCTTGGCATGGTACATCGCGGTGTCGGCGTTGCGCAGAAGCGTCTCGGGGGTCTCGCCGTCGCGCGGATAAAGGGCGATGCCGATGCTGCCGTCGGCGTGCAGCTGGTGCTCGCCGATCGCGAACGGCCGCGCGAGCTCGGCGAGGATGCGGCCGGCCACGCTGGCGGCCTCGGCGGCGTCCGTGACGTCCGGAAGGCTGATGATGAATTCGTCGCCCCCCAGGCGCGCGGCGGTGTCCTCTTCCCGCAGACACGTCTGGATCCGGGTGGCAACCGCCGTCAGCAGCAAGTCGCCGATCGCGTGGCCCAGCGAGTCGTTGACGTTCTTGAACCGGTCGAGGTCGAGGAAAAGGACGGCCAGCTTGCCGCCACGACGGTGGGCGCGGGCGATCGCCTGACCGACACGGTCGGCGAGCAGGGTACGGTTGGGGAGCCCGGTCAGCGCGTCGTGATGGGCCATGTGCACCACGCGCTGATCGGCGAGACGGCGCTCGCCGATCTCGGCCTGCAATCCGGCATTCGCGCGCGCGAGCTCGACGGTCCGCGCCTCGACGCGCTGCTCGAGCGTGTGCTGCGCCCTGCGCAGTGCTCGCTCCGCGGCGTCGCGTTGCCGGTATTGCCGCTGGATCACGCCATCGGCGTGACGCACAATCACGAACAGCACTCCGTACAGCACGCACAGGATCGAAAACACCGCCACCATCACCATGCGCTGCGTGCGCTCGACGCGCGCCAGAAACGGCGTGACGTCGTCGTAGATCTCGAATACCGCCTGAATCGCCCCGTCGGATGTCTGGCGCACCGGAATGTAGGTGGAGAGCAGGTCGGCGTTCACTATGGCCCGCTCGAATCCGCTGAATTCGTCACGGTGAGTCAGTTCGCTGGTGACGCTGCCGTAGCGGGCGCCCCGAAAGCCGGCGTTGTCGCTCTTGTCCTCCCCGATCTGCCTGGCCTCGGTCGAGAATAGCGTGCGGCCGTTGAGGTCGTACACCTTGACCTTGGCCACCGACAGCCCCTGCAGGTGCGCGGCAACTGCCGCCGAGAGACGGTCGTGATCCGGATGTGTCGCAAGCCCGTCGGACGGAAGTGTCTCCGCGGCGGCGAGATAGGGCGCCAGCTCCGGCCACAGCGAATTGGCAAGTATCCGGGCCACGGCGCTGTTGTTCGTCTCACCCATGGCGACCAGGGAGTGGACCGCGATCTCGCGATAGAACACGCCGAGGACGCCCGCGACGATGACGACCGAGAAGAAGCTCGTGAGGGAAAAATAGCGAAGCAGTTTGAACATGGGTAGCCGACCGACGACAGGGGTGCGCTGCCGGACCATCCTGCGTTACACGCGCATCCGCAGCGAATCATGGATCCCGAATCGCGCCGTCCCTGCCATTCAGCAAACGCTGTGCCAACCCGTAGCCGCACGATCCCGCGCGGTGTAGACGACAACAGGGTCGATGGTTCTGGCGTCGTGGCGGGTGAATCCACCCCTGTCCGGGAGCGAGCGGACGATGGCAATGTGCAGGCCGCCGGTGCCGCGTCGGAGGATGGCCGCGCGCCTGTCGTCGCTGAATGCCGCTGCGGGTAAGCCCAGGC
>CAYGYQ010000311.1:0-2862 GCA_964354035.1 uncultured Bordetella sp. | reverse complement strand
GTCAGCAGCATCGCCGGCAGCGGCTCGATGAAGATTCCCAGCAGCAGCAACGCCACGTTGACCATCAGCAGGAACGTCCATTGCTGCGCCGCCACCACCTTGATCCAGGCGGCCAGCTGTACCGCCACCTGCTCGGCGGTGATCAGCCAGGCCAGCGCGCCGGTCGCTCCGATCACCAGCATCACCGTGGCGCTGGTCTGGAACGCACTGACCAGGAGGCGCGGCAGGTCGCGCACAGTGATGTCGCGATAGAGGAACAGCGAGACCACCGTGCCGTAGACGACGGCGACCGCCGCCGACTCGGTCGGCGTGAACACGCCCGACCAGATGCCGCCGACGATGATCAGCGGCATCAGCAGCGCCGGACCGGCGTCCTTGAAGGCAGCCCAGATCTCGCCCCGCGTGGCGCGCACGTCGCCGCTGTCGCAGCCGCTTTTCCTGCCGTACCAGACGCAGACGCCGATTAGCGCGATCGCCATCACCAGGCCGGGCACCAGACCCGCCATCGACAGCTGCCGCATCGACACGCCGGAGATGAACGCGTAGACGAGGAAGGGAATCGACAGCGGCATCAGGAGCGCCAGCGTGCCGGCGACCGCAAGCAGCGCGGCGGCAAAGCCGCGGGAGTAGCCGCGCTTCAGCATCGACGGGATCACCAGCGACCCGATGGCCGCCGTGTCCGCGATGGCCGAGCCCGAGACGCCGCCGAACATCAGGCACGACGCGACGGTCACCACCCCCAGCCCGCCGGGCAGGAATCCCAGCAGCGCCCGGGCAAAGTTCACGATCCGCTGGCCAATGCCCCCCGACGACAGGATCTCGCCGGCGAAGATGAACAGCGGCACGGCGATGAGGATGAAGGGCTCGACCCCGCCGATGAACGACAGGAAGATCGTCTCCAGCGGGTGCCCCAGCCCCCCGATGACGATCGCGCCCACCGTCGCCACCAGCAGCGAATACATGAGCGGCACGCCGACGAGGGCGAGCACGAAGAAGCCGAGGAAGAGCAGTCCGGCAAGCATGGCGTCACGCCTCCTTCGGCCAGCGTTGCGCCCGGGTCCTGCCCTGCAGGATCAACCACAGGTCGTACACCATCCAGACCAGGATCGCGAACACCCCGACCGGCATGCCGAGGTACTGGAACGACATCGGAATCTGCAGCACCGTCAGTTCGTTCCCCCAGCCGATGATCACCAGGTTGATGCCGTACCAGAGCAACAGCAAGAGCATCCCGATCGCGATCAGGTCCACCGCGGCATCCGCCCGTTCCCGTGCCTTGCCTCCGAGCTTGTCGATGAACTCGGTGATGGTCATCTGCGCGCCGCGGCGGGCCGCGCAGGCCCCGGACAGGAAGGTCACCCAGACCATCAGCAATTCGGCCGACTCGGTGACAGCGGCCAGGTCCTTGCCGAAGATGTGCAACACCACATTGGTGAACACCAGGACGATCATCGCCGCCCCGATCAGCACCACGGTCCAGTCCACCAGGGCCCCGAACGCCTCGAGTAGCGGTGGCGCGGGAGGGGACCGGGGAAACAGCGGACGCGCCGGCACGGCCGGCCGGATCCCGGTTGCGGCGTCCGCGTGGACGCGTGCGGGTGTGCTGGGTTCACTCATCGCCGCTCCTCCTGCATCGTCCGCCGGCAGCGCCTTCTTCGCCGGCGGACGCGCGGTACTATTTCGCAGGCACGGCCTTGCGCACCACCTCGGCATCCGCGAGGATCGCATCGACGTCGGCACCGTACTTCTCCTTCGCCTTCGCGTACGCGGGCTGCACCGAGTCGCGGAACGGCGCGAGCGCGGGCCGCGCGACCTTGGCGCCCTTCGCCGTCATGTCGGCGAGCTGCTTCTCGTCGTTGGCGCGGATCTCGTTGCGGCTCCACGCCGCGGCCTCCTGCGCGGCCTTCAGCACCGCGGCGCGGTCGGCCTCGGAGAACCTCTGCCACGTCTTCTCCGAGACTGCCAGCGGGATCGGGCTGTAGACGTGCTTGGTGAGCGTGACGTTCGGCGCGACCTCGTAGAACTTGTTCGAATAGATCGTGTCGATCGGATTCTCCTGGCCGCCGACGGCGCCCTGCTGGATCGCGAGGTAGACCTCGGGCAGCGGCATGATCTGCACGCTGAAGCCCATCGCCTCCAGCGTCCAGCGCATCATCTCGTTGGGGAAGGTGCGCAGCTTGATCCCCTTCGTGGCGGCCGGCGACGGCAGCGCCTCGCGCGTCGTCATGTCGCGGAAGCCCGCCTCCCAGGTGGCGAGGAAGCGGAAGCCCTTGGCCGGCGCCTTGGCGAACTCCGCCTGCAGCCATTTCGACTCGTCGTACAGCTTCCAGCCCTGTTCGTAGGTCTCGACGAGGTACGGCAGCATCGTCAGGTTGAGCGAGGCGAGGTGGGTTGCAAACGAGCCGGTCGACGACACGGTGAAGTCGATGCCACCGAGCTGCAGTTGCTCGATCGCCTTCGGGTCGTTGGCGAGCTGCCCGGCGGGAAATATCTGCAGCTTGTAGCGACCCTGCGTGTACTGCTCGATCTTCTGCCCGAACAGCTCGGCGGCCCTGTGGCGCGCGCCGCCGGGCTGGTCGGTGTGACTGAACTTGAGCGCCGTCTGGGCGGAGGCAACGCCTCCGAACGCTACCGACAGCACCGCGACTGCAATCGCTCGCATGGCGAAATGACGACGATTCATGGACTTCTCCTCGGGTTGGGTCCGGCGACCCGCGACGCGCTGACGCGTCGTGGCCGCCTAGACGTGGGGTTGGGACTCGACTCCGGCTGGCGGCGCGAAGCCGGACAGCACGACGCGCCTTCCTTCACGATGCGAAACGTAGGCCGCCTCCTGCACGCGCAGGTTGGCGAGGTAGTCGC
>CAYGYQ010000310.1:0-2974 GCA_964354035.1 uncultured Bordetella sp. | reverse complement strand
ATCGCTTGCCCCACTTCGACCCGGCGGTTCCTGGCTTGCGCTGAAGGTCGTGCCGCTCGCATGGGTCTGGCTTTCGCTCGTGCGCGGTAGGCGCAAGGCGCGCCAAGTGGCAAGCCTCATCTTGCCGCTGTTCGCGGCGGAGGGCATCGTCCGCGCCATGACCGAGTCCGGCCGGCATGCCTACGTCGCCGCCGTCGCCACGGCTCTCGCGCTGAGCGCGCTGGTGGCGATACTTATGTCGTTCCGCGCGGAAAAGTAGCGTCGGCTTCGCCGGGGCACTTCATCCGCGGCGAATCGGCGCTTTGCCGGGAGTCGGATCCGCCGCCGTTATTCGTTGGTCGCCGCCGGTCCTTGCAGACCCTTGGGCAAGGCGAACACGACACGCTCGGCGACGCCTTCAAGTTCGCGGACGCCGCGCGCGCCGAGCTCGGCCAGCCTTGCCAGGACTTCCTGGACGAGCACCTCGGGCGCCGAGGCGCCGGCCGTTACGCCGACGGCGGCCTTCCCGGCGATCCACTCGGGCTGCAACTGGTCCGCCCGATCGACCATGTAGGAGGGCACACCCCGATTCGCCGCGACTTCGCGCAGCCGGTTCGAGTTGGAGCTGTTGGGGCTGCCGACGACGATGACGACATCGACCTGGCGCACCATGAACCGGACGGCGTCCTGCCGGTTCTGCGTCGCATAGCAGATGTCGTCCTTCTTCGGGCCGACGATCCCCGGGAATCGCTCTTTCAGCGCCGCGACGATGGCGGCCGCGTCGTCCACCGAGAGGGTCGTCTGCGTCACGTAGGCGAGCGCGTCGGCGGAGGCGACCGAAAGCCGCGCCACGTCCGCGACCGATTCGACGAGTTGTATGCCGCCGACACATTGGCCCATCGTGCCTTCGACTTCCGGGTGCCCGGCATGGCCGATCATCACGATTTCGCGGCCTTGCGCGCGCATCTTCTCGACTTCGGCGTGGACCTTGGTCACCAGCGGGCACGTTGCGTCGAAGACCCTGAGGCCGCGGGCTTCCGCTTCGGCGCGCACGCTCTTCGGAACCCCATGCGCAGAGAAGATCACCGTGCTGCCCGCCGGCACTTCGTCCAGGTCCTCGACAAAGACGGCGCCTTTGGCTTTCAGGTCATCGACCACGAATCGATTGTGGACCACTTCGTGGCGGACGTAGATCGGTGCGCCGCAAAGCGCAAGCGCCTGCTCGACAATGGCGATGGCGCGATCGACGCCGGCGCAGAAACCACGTGGATTGGCCAGCACGACTTCCATCAGCTCCCTCCAGGGGCCACGGCCGCGTCGCTGCGCTGCCGGCGAAAGCTGTCGATTATGATCAGTGCGGCACCCACCGTGATGGCGCTGTCCGCCACGTTGAACGCCGGATAAGCCCAGCCGGCGTAGTGGAACAGCAGGAAATCGACCACCTTGCCAAGCACAAGGCGATCGTACAGATTGCCCAGCGCGCCCCCCAGGATCAACGCCAGTCCCGTGCTGAACAGCGCGCTTCCCCCACGGCGCAGGAGCACGATGATCACGATCGTGGCTACGATGGCGATGCCCGCCAGCAGCCAGCGCTGCCAGCCGGACGCCGTGGCGAGGAAGCTGAAGGCCGCGCCGGTGTTGTACGTGAGCACCAGGCTGAAGAAACCCGTGACCGCCCGCCCGCCGCCTTCAGGCAACATGGCAAGGATCGCGGCCTTCGACATCTGGTCGGCCACGATCACGCCCGCGGCCAGCCACAGCCAGCGGCTCCAGCGCGCATTTGCGGTTGCCATCGACGGGGCGGCCCGGTCACGCAATCGCGCGCCGCTCGCCGGAGCCGAAGAGGTTCGCCATGCAGCGGCCGCACAGCGTTGGGTGCCTCGCGTCGGCACCGACGTCGGATCGATAGTGCCAGCAGCGTTCGCACTTGGCCTTCCCGCTGGGCGTGACGTCGATCGCGAGCGCGTCGGCGCGCGTAACGGTGGCCGCCGACGTGATCAGGACGAAGCGCAGGTCGTCGCCGAGGCTCGCCAGCACGTCGTAGTCCTCGCCGGCAGCGCCGATCGCGACTTCCGCCTGCAGCGACGATCCGATCTTGCCACCCTGGCGCAGCGTCTCGAGCTCCTTCTGCACGGCGACGCGCACCGCGAGGATGCGCGACCACTTGGCCAGCAGCAGCTCGGCATCCGGCAGCTTCGGCAATCCGTCCGCCCACGTCCGGCAGAAGATCGAGACGTCGCCGGGCCGCACGATGCGCCAGGCCTCCTCGGCGGTGAAGGAGAGCACCGGCGCCATCAGCTGGAGCAGCGCATCGCGGATCAACGCGAGCGCGGTCTGCGCCGAGCGGCGCGCGCCGCTGACCTTGCCCGTCGTGTACAGGCGATCCTTCAGCACGTCGAGGTAGAAGCCGCCGAGGTCCTCCGAGCAGAAAGTCTGCAGCCGCTGCACGACGAGATGGAATTCGTAGCGCGCGTAATCGGCCTCGACCGCATCGGCAAGGGCACGAGCGGCCGCGAGTGCGTAGCGGTCGCTCTCCAGCAGATCTGCGAGCGGGACGGCGTCCGTCGCCGCGTCGAAATCGGAGGTGTTCGCCAGCAGGAAGCGCAGCGTGTTGCGGATGCGGCGGTACCCTTCGACGACGCGTTTCAGGATCTCGTCGGAGATGAAAAGCTCGCCCGAGTAGTCGGTCGCCGCGACCCACAGGCGCAGGATCTCCGCGCCCAGCGTGTTCGACACCTTCTGCGGCTCGACGCCGTTGCCCCTCGACTTCGACATCTTCCGGCCCTCGCCGTCCACCGCGAAGCCGTGGGTCAGCAGCGCGTTGTACGGCGGCCGGCCGTTCAGCATGCACGACACGAGCAGCGACGAGTGGAACCAGCCGCGGTGCTGGTCGGAGCCTTCGAGGTAGAGGTCGGCGGGGAACGCGGTATCCGCCGGGTGCGAGCCCGCGCGGGTGCGGCGGCCGTCCGGGCCGCCCATCACGGTCTGGTGCATG
>CAYGYQ010000309.1:0-2998 GCA_964354035.1 uncultured Bordetella sp. | reverse complement strand
CTGAGCGCCCCCTCGGGGGGCAGCGAACGGAGTGAGCGTGGGGGTTGTCATTAGCAGGCTCTGGGGTCGGGAGGGACGAGTGCGGCAAGCGCGGGATCGGGGTCGCACATCCGGAGCCCGCGCCGCTTGTTCGGATCCGGGTCCGGATCGTCGACGATGATGCGCAACGGACGGGCTTCGCCGGCCACCACCGAATCGATGTCGATCTGACGGATGTGGTCGTTGGGGGTTGCCGGATCGATGTCGACGCGGCCGAGTCCGTTGAACGTGACCGACGTCTGCCCGGCGGGCTTGATCGTGATCTTCGTGTTCGTACCGGCTTCCTTCTTCGAGTAGCTCTGGATCGTCTTTTTCGTGACCCCGTCGTCATCGAAGACCCAGAATGTCCAGTCGGCGCCCGTGGCGCTGGCGAGTTCGAAGGTGATCTTCTTGTTGCGGTTCGCCGCTTCGGTAGTGGCCGCGCGCAGGCCGTTGATGATCGATTCCGACGTCGAGCGGATCTCGCTGTTGCGCACGAACGTCGTGAACGACGGCATGCCCAGCAGAAGGAGCAACGCGACGATCGCCAGCGCGACCATGAGCTCGATCAGGGTGAAGCCCGGTGATCGTGCCTTCACGTCAGCAATCCCCATTCTTGCGGCCGACCCAGCACGTATTGGGGCTGGGGGTGGTCCAGCCAGTTTTCACGCCCGTCGTCGCACGCGTGTTGGCCTCGTTCACCGTGAAAACGAAGCCGGTCATGCTGCCTATGCCTGTGGCGGTGATCGTGTAGGTCGTTGCCGTCAGGTTGCAGGTGACGGGGAAGAACTTGGCACCCGCCGGTAGGTTGATCTGGGTGGCGTTAGGGGCGACACCGGCGGCGATGCACGACGTGGGATAGGTGCGATTGTCGAGGAAGAACTGCTCGAGCCGCGTCCGCATGTCGACGAGACTGGTCTTCGCCTCGACCAGCCGGCTGCGCGTGACGTAGTCGAAGTACTGCGGCAACGCGACCGCCGCCAGGATCGCAACGACGGCGACCGTGATCATGACTTCGATCAGCGTGAATCCGGCGACGCGGAGATTCGTGAATTGGCGCGATGTCATCGATGGATCCCTTTCCGGATGCCCGTATCGTAGGTCGGCGATGGAGGTGCGGCAAATGATCGCCGACTAACGGGCCTTGCGCGAGCATGGACGGCCGATGCATTTTGCCTATCTTTTTTGCGCGTGCGCGCGCGATCCGATGACATTGGCATTTTCGCGATGGCGGATTGTTGTCGCGCATGTTCGAGCGTCGTATGAAGTGCGCGCCGCAACTCATTGTCGAAGCAACATATCCGGCATCACGCGCAAGGGACGCTGGTCTTTTCAATGCGCACGCGACCGCTGTTGGCGAGCACGACGCGCAGCGCGCGCTGGCCGCTGCGGCAGAGGGTGAACGTGCCCATCTGCAGCGCGCCGTTCAGCATGCGGGCGTGGCCGAGGCTCGTGAATGACACGTAATCGTCGAGCGGCCGATTAGTCTCGATCGTGATGCCCGGCGGCGCGCGCCCTTCGATTCCGAGCAGCGGCTCGTCGGCGTCGACGCGTCCGTCGTGATTGACGTCGGCGAAGACCACGAAGCCGGCATCCCAGCGGACATGGTCGGCACATTGCTGCTGATCCACCGACTTGCACAGGTTGACGCGGTGCCCGCGGCGGATCGCCTCGGTGCGCGCCCGGGTCATGGATTCGGCGAGATGTTTGGCGTGGTTCGCGAGCTGGTAGGCGGAAAGCCAATCGTGAAAGGCCGGACCGGCCACCGCGGCGAGCAACGCGGCGATGGCGAGCGCGACGGCAAGCTCAACGAGCGTGAACGCTGCGAAGGCCACGGGCAGGGCAAATCCAGCGCACCGCGGAGTGCGGCGTCGGTCGTGACGCGGGGCGCACTGTTGCGACCCGGGCCCACGGTTCTGGTTTTTGTCGTTGCGATATGGCATCGGGTCGGGCCGTGCGCCGCGGCAGGCGCGCAGCGCCGGTACGCCAGCGTAGGTCTGGTCCTGCGCGCCCGAAATGCTGCAAACGGCCTAAGCCAAACGTGCAATGGCGAGCGGAGGAGCACGCCACCCCCCGCCTCTTGACGAACTGTATTTGAGGTCTAAGATATTCAGACGGCAAGGAATGGGGACGGCAGGTTGGCCGGGCCGGTTGGCCATTCGTAGGCGCGGGCTTGCCCGCGCTCGACGGGCGCCGGTGGATGGTCAATGGAGGAGCGCGGCCAAGGCCGCGCCTACGATAACGTGGGGCGGTCGTGGAAAGGGTTTGCGTGGAACGCAAGGCTGCACCGGTGTACGCGCGTGCCGACTCGGCGGCTCAGGTTGAACCCGATCTCGAGTCGCGCGTCCACGACGACCATCACGAGACGTTGCGTCTCTGGCTGCGCCTGCTCACCTGCACGCTGACGATCGAGGGGCGCGTGCGCACGCGGCTGCGGGAGCGTTTCGCGACGACCCTGCCGCGCTTCGACCTGATGGCGCAGCTCGAACGCAATCCGAAGGGCCTCAAGATGGGCGAGCTGTCGCGCCGCCTGATGGTGACGGGAGGCAACGTCACCGGCATCACCGATCAGCTGGTCGCCGAGGGTCTTGTGCGGCGCGAGCCGATCGCGGGGGACCGCCGCGCGCACGCGGTGCGGCTCACCCCGAAGGGCAAGCAGGCGTTCGACGCGATGGCGATCGAGCACGAAGGCTGGGTCGAGGAGCTGATGTCGGGCCTCACCCGCGCGGAGCGCGCTCGTCTTTACACGCTGCTCGGCCGGCTCAAGACTACGATCCATGGGCGCGATGTCAGTAACGCGGCGGTAACCGGAAGGAAACAGGCATGACGATGACGCATCACCTGCACCCGTTCCGCGATTACGGCGCGACCCACTTTCGCTGGCAGGTCGACGCCGACGCGCGGGTCGCGACGATCACGCTCGATCGCCCGGAAAAGAAGAATCCGCTGACGTTCGATTCGTACGCGGAGCTGCGCGACC
>CAYGYQ010000308.1:0-3012 GCA_964354035.1 uncultured Bordetella sp. | reverse complement strand
GGCGCCTTCGATCCCTGTGCGGCGGCCACCTGCCGGACGATGGCCGCCAGCAGCGTCGACGCGCCGACCGCCGTCGCCTCGCAGCGCAACGGGCCCGCCTCGTTGACCGTGCCGGCAAGCACCGGGTCGCCAGGCGCCTTGGCGACCGGCTCGCTTTCACCCGTCAGCATCGCCTCGTTCGCTGCCGATTCGCCGTCGAGCACGCGGCCATCCACCGGCACGCTTTCGCCGGCGCGAACCACAAACACGTCGCCGGGCCGCACCGCCGCCAGCGGCACTTCGCGGATCTCGCCGTCGCGCTCGCGGCGCACGACCGCCGGCTGCAACTTGAGCAGGTCGCGGATCGCGTACGCCGTTCGGGCGCGCGCGCGTCCTTCGAGCAGCTTGCCGAGCAGCACCAGGGTGATCACGACAGCGCTGGCTTCGAAGTAGACGTGCTGACCGGCGAGTGGCACCAGCCAGACGGCGAGGCTGAAAGCAAACGCGGCGGTCGTGCCCAGCGCGATCAGCACGTCCATGTTGGCGGCTCCGCCGCGCAGCGCCTTCCACGAACCGGCATAGAATCGGGCACCCGCCCAGAACTGAACGGGGGCGGCGAGACAGAACTGGAACCAGATCGGCAATTCGATCTCGTGCCGGCCCGTGACCATGTAGCCCATCTGCGCGACGAGCGGCGCCGTGAGGACCGCGGCGATCGCGAAGATCGAGAGTTCGCGGCGGTAGCGTCCCGCCTCCGCCCGCGCGTCGCGCTCGGGCTGCGTAAACGGGTCGGCGGCCGGCGCCGCATCGTAGCCGGCCTTGCGTACCGCCTCGATCAGCGACTCCGCCGTGGCCTTGCCGGGATCGAACACGATGTGCGCCGTCTCGGTGGCGAAGTTGACTGCCGCATCGACGCCCGCCGTGCGGTTCAGCACCTTCTCGATCCGGGCCGCACATGCGGCACAGGTCATCCCGGTGAGCTGGAGATCGACGGCACGTGTTTCCATATTGGGCAAATGGACCCGCTCGTCACGGTTTGCAAGGCCCGGCACGCTGCGCCGGATCGAAGCTGGGGGAGCGGGGCGATTGCGCCATCGATCCGGCCATCAGCGCCGCTGCGCGAAGAACCGGTCGACGCTGGCGATCGCAGCATCGACGTCCGCTCGTGCGACATCGAGATGCGTGCACCAGCGCTGCCGCGCCGTGCCATAAGGACGGACGCCTTCCGCCGCGAGATGCACGTTGAACGCTGCCGCGATGGTTTCGGGCACCGCGACGAAGACCATGTTCGTTTGCACGGGCGCCACCGCGAGCTCCGCGTGCCGCGCGAGCCCTGCCGCCAGCCGCGCCGCATGCTCGTGGTCCTCCGCGAGCCGCGGAATATTGTGCGCGATCGCGTAGCGCCCAGCCGCCGCGATGATTCCCGCCTGCCGCATGCCGCCGCCCAGCATCTTGCGCCAGCGGCGCGCTTCCCTGATGAAGTCACGGCCGCCGCAGAGCACCGAGCCGACCGGCGCGCCTAGTCCCTTCGACAGGCACACCGAGACCGAATCGAAGTCCTGCGCGATCGTCCGCGGCGACACGCCCTGCTTCACCGCGGCATTCCACAGTCGCGCGCCGTCGAGGTGCATGGAGAGTCCGCGGGCAGCGGCCAATTCCCGCACGGCGGCCGCGTAGCCCGCGGGCAGCACGCGGCCGCCAATGGTGTTCTCGAGCGCGATCAGGCGCGTCCGGGCGAAATGGGCGTCCAGCGGCTTGATCGCAGCCTCGATGTCCGGGAGCGGGATCGTGCCGTCCGCCGCATTGTTCAGCGGCTGCGGCTGCACGCTGCCCAGCACTGCGGCGCCCCCGGCCTCGTAGCGATAGGTGTGCGCTTCCTGGCCGACGATGTATTCGTCGCCGCGCGCGCAGTGGGTCATCACGCCGACCAGGTTCGACTGCGTTCCCGACGGCACGAACACCGCGGCTTCGAAGCCGAGCAATTCGGCGACCTCGGCTTCGAGCGCGATGACGGTCGGATCATCACCCAGCACATCGTCGCCGACCGGGGCGGCCGCCATCGCCGCGCGCATCGCCGGCGAGGGGCGGGTCACGGTGTCGCTGCGAAAATCGGTTGCCATGGGTTTCCTGGATTCCATCCGGCATTGCCGGCGATTGCCCGACTGACGAAATCAGCCCTCGCGCTTCAGCTGCGGAAACAGGATCACGTCGCGAATCGACGGCGCATCGGTGAGCAGCATCACCAGCCGGTCGATGCCGATGCCTTCGCCCGCCGTCGGCGGCAACCCGTATTCCATCGCGCGGATGTAGTCGGCATCGTAGTACATCGCCTCCTCGTCGCCGGCCTCGCGCGCCTCGACCTGCCCGCGAAAGCGCGCGGCCTGGTCCTCGGAATCGTTCAATTCCGAAAATCCGTTCGCGAGCTCGCGACCGGTGATGAAGAGCTCGAACCGGTCGGTCACCAACGGGTTGGCGTCGTTCGCGCGCGCCAGCGGCGACACGTCGGTCGGATGCGCGACGATGAACGTCGGCTGCACGAGCTTGTCCTCGGTGGTCGCTTCAAAGAGCTTCAGCTGCAGGAGGCCGATGCCATCGGTGGCGAACACTTCGACCTCGAGCGGCGCCAACGCAGCCTTCAGGTATTCGGGCTTGGCGAGCTCGGCGAGCGGGTACTGCGGGTGGTACTTGTGGATAGCCTCAGCCATCGTGAGCCGGTCAAACGGCTGCCCGAGATCGATCGCGATGCCCTGGTAGCTCACCGTCGTCGTTCCGGTGACCTTCTGCGCGACCTCCCGGAAGAGGGTCTCGGTGAGGTCCATCAGGTACCGGTAGTCCTGGTAGGCCTCGTAGAACTCGAGCATCGTGAATTCCGGGTTGTGCCGGGTCGAAATGCCTTCGTTGCGGAAGTTGCGGTTGATCTCGAACACCTTCTCCATGCCGCCGACGACGAGCTTCTTGAGATAGAGCTCGGGCGCAATGCGCAGGAACAGCTGCATGTCGAGCGCGTTATGGTGCGTGGCGAACGGCCGCGCC
>CAYGYQ010000307.1:0-3068 GCA_964354035.1 uncultured Bordetella sp. | reverse complement strand
AGGCCGAGCGGTCGGATCTGCTGGACGAGAACGACAAGGTGATGGCGGAGGAGGGCAAGCAGGGCGCGACCTACGAGCACATGCTGCTCGGCATCACCAAGGCGTCGCTGTCGACCGACTCGTTCATCTCGGCGGCTTCGTTCCAGGAGACGACGCGCGTGCTGACCGAGGCGGCGATCATGGGCAAGAAGGACGACCTGCGCGGCTTGAAGGAGAACGTGATCGTCGGCCGGCTGATCCCGGCAGGCACGGGCCTTGCCTACCACAACGCGCGCAAGAAGCAGAAGCTGCTCGGGCCGGATGCCGGATTCCTGCAGCCCGGCGAGGTGGAGGCCCCGGCCGACGCGACCCCGGCGACGCCGGAGGTGTCAGCCGATGCCGCGTGAGCGCTGCCCCTGACGGAGAAGTCCGGGTGAGCCGCCGGGTTCGCGGTCTGCTGGGTGTGCTGGCCGTTGCAGCAGCCCTTTGCGCACCCGCGGCCGCCGGGCCGCTCGAGGACGCCAACGACGCCTATCGCGAGAAGGCGTACGCCAAGGCGGCCGAGCTGCTGCGGCCGCTCGCGGAAAAAGGTGACGCCGAAGCGCAGTATTTTCTCGGTACCCTTTATATCGAAGGCACCGGTGTCGAACAGAGCGACGCGACGGCCTTCCTGTGGTTCCAGCGCGCCGCGAACCAGGGAAACGCCGCTGCGCAATACAACCTGGGCGCCAGCTATGCGACGGGGGCCGGGGTCGGGAAGAGCGATGTCGAGGCGGCCAAGTGGTTTCGCCGCGCGGCGGACCAGGGCATGGCCTTCGCGCAACTGAATCTCGGGCTGCTCTATGCGGCCGGCAACGGCGTCCCGCAGGACAACGTCGAAGCTTTCAAGTGGCTGGAGATCGCGTTTGCCGGATTGCCTCCGGGCGGGCCCCGCATGGACGTCGCCCGGGCCATGACCGATGTCTCGGCGAACATGACGCGGGATCAGTTGATCGAGGCGAAACAGCGCCAGCGCGCGTGGCAGGCGAAGCCGGAAACGAAGTGACGCGCTGAGCGCCGAGCCGCGAGCACGAGGCCGAGCAGCAACCTGCCGGAAATGCGGTTGCCTATCGAGCGCAGCACAGACTCGTCGGGATGCAGTGGTCGCGCATCCGGATCCAGACGATTTCCCGAGGCGCCAGTGACGATCAGTCCTTCCGTGGCGTCTCGTTGACCCAGGCGTCCAGCAGCGTGTAGGCGACGGCCAGCACGACCGGCCCGACGAAGATCCCCAGCAGGCCAAGCGAGAGCAGGCCGCCGATCACGCCGGCGAAAATCAGCAGCAATGGCAGATCGGCGCCCTGCTTGATCAGGAACGGGCGCAGGAAGTTGTCGAGCGTGCCCACGAACAGCGTCCAAATGAGGAGCAGCGTGCCCCACAGGTTGTCGCCGGACCAGTACACCCAGATCGTCGCCGGAACGAGCACGAGCATCGGCCCCAGTTGGGCGAGGCACAGCATCAGCATGACGGCGGTCAGCACGCCGGCAAACGGAACGCCGGCGACCAGGAGGCCGAGACCGCCCAGCAGCGACTGGACGAGCGCCGTGACCACCACCCCCAGCGCCACGCCGCGTATCGCCTGCGCTGCGAGCACGACGGCATCCTCGCCGCGCGGCCCGCCGAGCCGGGCGCCGAACTTGCGCACGGTGCGCGCTGCTGCTTCGCCGCCCGAGTACATCACGGCGGCGATGACGATCGTCAGCAGGAACTGCACGATCAAGGCCCCGATGCCGCCGGCCTCGGTCGCGAGCCACTGCAGGCTGCGGCCGACATAGGGTCCCAGCTTCAGCGCCAGCGCCTCCGGCGACTGGGCGGCGTATTCCTTCCAGGTCGCGGCGATCTTGTCCCCGACGACCGGCAATCCGGCGACCCAGTCAGGCGGCGGCGGGATCGTGATCTCCTTCAGTTCCTTGGCCCAATGGACCATCTCGTCCGAGTATTCGACGATTGTGCTCACGGCGGTCCAGAACGGCAGCACGAACACGAACAGCATGGCGATGGTGATCAACGCGACGGCTGGCAGGCGCCGCCGTCCGAACGCGACCTCGATCTTCAGCATCAGCGGCCAGGTCGCCACGACGATCATCGTCGCCCAGATGACGGGCACGAGGAAGGGCCGCATGATCCAGAGGGACGCCGCGATTATGGCTACGATGAACAGCACGCCGAGCGTCGTGCGCGCGAGATCGTGTCGCATGGGGGCTTCTCCGGTAGCGGTAGGCAAGTGCCTGGGTCGCGCCGTGCGCGGCGGCGTCACCGTGTCTGCAGTGTCGCCGCGGCGTCATTCAGCGCGCCCTGCCGATGCGCGCGCGAGGCCGTCTGACAATAAGCGATCGCCTCGTCGGCCAGATTCCGGTCGATCTGGCTCATCATCGACGTACGCTCGCTCGGTGCGCAGAAAATCAGCCGGCTGCCGGGTCCGAAGCGCGGACATGGATTCTGGGCGTTCATGGGGGGTGGCGACGGACGGGTGCCGGGCGGCGGAGCCGCTCCGACCCCCGGCCTTATGGCTCGGATGCAAAAGGTCGTTTCTGCGGCGCAGCATACCCGATCCGGGCCCGCTACAGACTGTTGACGCGGGATTGGTTATCCCCTTATAATTGCAGTCTTTTCGCTCATCGCCTTGCGCACCAGGGAAACTGCGCACGGGGGTAGGCAAGCGTACCAGGCCGCATTGGGAACACAGGGTCGGCCGTGGCGCAGAAAAATGGCCCGGGCTACGGCGTGAAAGCGCGAGCTTGGGCCACTTTAATTTGTTGTTTCGCGAAGCTTTGAGCCATGCGACCGGAGCCAGCCTCCGGCTGCACGAAACGGAAAATCAGGATGCCAACCATCAATCAGCTCGTACGGAAGGGCCGCGAGCCCGCCGTGTCGAAAAGCAAGGTCCCGGCGCTGCAGCAGAGCCCGCAGAAACGGGGGGTGTGCACGCGCGTTTACACGACGACGCCGAAAAAGCCCAACTCGGCGCTGCGCAAGGTCGCCAAGGTGCGCCTCACCAACGGCTTCGAGGTGATCAGCTACATCGGCGGCGAAGGCCACAACCTGCAGG
>CAYGYQ010000306.1:0-3076 GCA_964354035.1 uncultured Bordetella sp. | reverse complement strand
CGTCGCACAGCGTGATGTTCGCTCCGGGCACTACCTCGGTGATGTCGTACAGCCGTAGCGGCCTCATCGCGAGCTGCTCCAGCCAACTCCGCTGGGCCACCGTCAGCAACGGTCCGCCCGGGCCGAGCAGCAGGTCGGCCACACGCCGGAATTCACCCTTGACCTCGATGTCGCCCTCGGCGAGCAGCCACTCGGTGAGATTGAGCTGAATCTGGGTCCAGAGCTCCCCGTCGATGCCAGCAATGGCTGCGCGCGCTTCGTCCTCGTCGTCGAAGATCGCGGCAACCGCGTCGTCCAACGCCGACATCACGGCCGCTGCCATGGCTTTGCGATGGTGCTGGGCGAGCCAGGCCATCGCACGCGCGACCGCATTCTCGTGCGAGTCGGCCGGCGCCTCCGCCGAGGTCGCGCTCCGGCCGCAGCAGTGCTTGTACTTCCTGCCGCTGCCACAAGGACAGGGATCATTGCGACGTTTTTTGTAAGTCATTTTCTGCATTCACGGCATCACGCAGGCGTGGACCTGCGGCATGCCCCGCCGCTTGACTTCAAGTCGGTGCAATTCCAATCCCGGCGGGTCCGCCCGTTCAAAGCACGACGACGAGCTCGGAGTAGGGTCTCAAAGCCGCGTCCACCGTCAACAAGCGCGCAGGCTCGGTCATTGCTTGGGCGACCAGGAGCCGATCGAATGGATCGCGATGGTGCCGGGGCAGTCGCGCCGTGAGCGCGGCGTGTTGCGCGCACACGGGCAACTCATCGAATCCGCTCTCGACGGCGACGCGTGCGATGTCCTCGGGCCTGGCAGCGAAATCAATCCGTCCGAGCTCCGTCTTGATCGCGATCTCCCAGATGCTCGCTGCCGAAAACAGCACTTCGTTGGACATGTCGAGGATGCGCTCCCGTGCCGCGGCGGGCAATTTCGCGGGTTCGCCCAAGGCCCACAGCAGCAAATGGGTGTCGAGGAGCAGGCGCATCAACGACCTTCGAACGAGGCGAGCACCTTCGCGGAAAGTGGCGCATCGAAATCGTCCGGGACCCGGAGCTTGCCCTTGAGCGCGCCCAGCTTGCGGATCCGCCCGGCCGGCGCGAGTGGCACCAGCCTGGCCACAGGTTTGCCCGCCCTGGCGATGACGACCTCGGTTCCCGCGGCTGCCTTGGCCACGAGCTTCGACAGTTGCGTCTTGGCGTCGTGGATGTTTACCGATTCGTCAGCCATGTTCATCGTGTCCATTAAACTTAGCTAAGTCTAGTCCGATCGTCCGGGCACGTCAAGGCCGCCGAGGCCCTTCGGATTTGGATGGCTCGAAAGGGACGAGCCACTGAGCGGCCAGGGCAGTATCCTTGTTGGCTCAATGCGCCGCCCCCAGCGCATGCGAGACTGCCATGACCCACGTCCTGCACCGCCATCTTCGCCGCACGCCGCCCGTCGCCGTCGCCGGCCGCGGCATGTTCATCACCGACGCCTCCGGCAAGGAGTATCTCGACGCCTGCGGCGGCGCGGCGGTGTCCTGCCTCGGCCACGGCCACCCCGACGTGCTGGCGGCGATGCACGCGCAGACGGACAGGCTCGCCTACGCGCACACGAGCTTCTTCACCACCGAGGTGGCCGAGGAGCTTGCCGACCGGCTGATCCGGACGGCGCCTTCCGGGACGAGCCACGCGTACTTCGTGAGCGGCGGCTCGGAGGCCGTGGAGGCCGCGCTCAAGATGGCGCGGCAGTACTTCGTCGAGATCGGGCAGCCGCAGCGCGCGACGTTCGTCGCGCGGCGGCAGAGCTATCACGGCAACACGCTGGGGGCACTGGCCGTCGGCGGCAACGAGTGGCGCCGCCGGCAGTTCGGGCCGCTGCTGATCGACGTCGCGCACGTCGCGCCCTGTTACCCCTACCGCGAGCAGCGGGACGACGAGACCGCGGAAGCCTACGGGGCACGGCTCGCTGCGGAGCTCGACGCGACGCTGCAGCGCATCGGCCCCGACCAGGTAATCGCATTCGTCGCCGAGACCGTGGGCGGGGCCACGGCGGGCGTGCTGACGCCGGTGCCCGGGTACTTCAAGGCGGTGCGCGAGGTCTGCGACCGGCACGGGTGCCTGCTGATCCTGGACGAGGTGATGTGCGGGATGGGCCGCACCGGTACGCTGCACGCCTGCGAGCAGGATGGTGTCGCGCCGGACCTCTTGATCATTGCCAAGGGGCTGGGCGGGGGCTACCAGCCGATCGGCGCCGTGCTGGCCCAGGAGCGGATCGTCGCCGCGATGGCGCGGGGCAGCGGCTTCTTCCAGCACGGCCACACCTACCTCGGTCACCCGGTCGCCTGCGCGGCGGCGCTCGCCGTGCAGAAAGTGATCGAGCGGGACGGGCTGCTGGCACGTGTCCGCGAGCGCGGGGATGGGCTCATGGCCCGGCTCCGGACACGACTGGGCGGCCATCCGCACGTCGGGGATATCCGCGGCCGCGGCCTGTTCTGCGGGATCGAGCTGGTGCGCGACCGGGCGACGAAGGCCCCATTCGACCCATCGGCTCAGCTCCACGCCCGGGTGAAGCAGGAGGCAATGGCCCGTGGCCTCATGACCTACCCGATGGGCGGGACCGTCGACGGCCGGCAGGGCGACCACATCCTGCTGGCGCCGCCGTTCATCGTCGATGACGAACACCTCGACCAAATTGTCCTGCGGCTATATGCCGCAGTCGACGCGGCGATCGCATCGGTTTAGAGTGTTTTTTGTCCCATTCGGCGCCGCGTTCGCGGGTTGCCGGTTTCGTCGAGGAGATTTGCCATGAGATCTTTCCGCACTCCCAGCCTGGCCGTCGCAGTTGCGCTTGCCGCTGCCACAATCGCCGGCGGCGCGTTCAGCACGTCCGCCGTCGCGCAGCAGAAGTTCATCACCATCGGCACTGGTGGCGTCACCGGCGTCTATTACGCGGCCGGCGGCGCCATCTGCCGGCTCGTCAACAAGGACCGCGCCAAGCACGGCATCCGCTGCTCGGTCGAGTCGACCGGCGCCTCGGTATTCAACACCAACACCATCCGCGCGGGCGAACTCGACCTGGGCTTCTCGCAGTCGGACGTTCAGTACAACG
>CAYGYQ010000305.1:0-3087 GCA_964354035.1 uncultured Bordetella sp. | reverse complement strand
CGTTCTTCGCCGGCTCGCTGCTGATCGAGACGCTGTTCTCGCTGGACGGCCTCGGTCTCTTGGGCTACGAATCGATCGTGCGGCGCGACTATCCGGTGGTTCTGGGCACGCTGTATTTCTTCACGCTGCTGGGCCTCGTGGTCAAGCTGATCGGCGACCTGCTGTACGTGGTCGTCGACCCGCGCGTGCAGTTCGGGGCGGTCGGGAAATGAGACACTCTGTGTCAACCCATGACGGTGTTGAAGAAGATGGCGGCGCGATGGCGTGCGTGGTCGTAGGCGCGGCCTCGGCCGCGCTTTGGCGCCGTTCATGCGTCGATGCCGATGGAGCGCGGGCAAGCCCGCGCCTACGAAGGCAAACGCCATCGGACCCGAACGCATGAGCGTCGCTGTGCGCCGGGCGACATCGCTGTCGCCCAACCAGCGCGCGTGGGCGCGATTCAAGCGCAACCGGCTGGGCTATGTCTCGCTGCTCGTGTTTGCCGTCATGATGGTTGTGGGCACGTTCGCCGAGCTGTTCAGCAACGACCGGCCGCTCGTCGCGCGCTACAACGGCGAGTGGTTCTTCCCGGTCTTCAGCAACGAGCCGGAGGCCCGCTTCGGCGGGGACTTCGCCACAGCGACGGAGTGGGACGACCCGTTCATCCGCGAGCAGTTCGCGAAGCCCGGCAACTTCGCGCTGTACACGTTCAACACCTGGGGTGCTGGCGCGCTCGACTACTATGCGCGGGCGGCCGACCCGTCCCCGCCCAGCCGCCACCACTGGCTCGGCACCGACCAGTCGGGCCGCGACATGACCGCGCGACTGCTCTACGGCTTCCGCGTCAGCATCTACTTCAGCCTCGCGCTGACCTTCGTCGCAACGGTCCTGGGCATTCTCGTCGGCGCGCTGCAGGGCTACTTCGGCGGGCGCGTCGACCTGACCACCCAGCGGGTCATCGAGATCTGGAACGCAATCCCGGAGCTTTACCTCCTCATCATCATCGCGTCGATCCTGACGCCTTCGATGCCGCTGCTGGTGGTCATATTCGCGCTGTTCGGCTGGATCGCGCTGTCCGACTACGTGCGCGCCGAGTTCCTGCGCAACCGCAACCTCGAGTTCGTGAAGGCAGCGCGCGCGATGGGACTGTCCAACGGGCAGATCATTTGGCGCCACGTGCTGCCGAATTCGATGACGCCCGTCATCACCTTCCTGCCGTTCCGGATGAGCGCGGCGATCCTGGGCCTCACCTCGCTCGACTTTCTCGGCCTGGGCGTAACCGGCATGCCGTCGCTGGGCGACCTCTTGCGGCAGGGCAAGGAGAACCTCGACTCCTGGTGGATCTCGCTGCCGACGTTCTTCGTGCTCGTCATGACGCTGCTGCTGCTGACGTTCATCGGCGACGCGCTGCGCGACGCTTTCGACACGAGGAAATCGTGAGCGCCGCCGGGCCGTCCCAAGGCGCGAACTGCGCCCCCTCGGGGGGCAGCGCAGCGGCGCCAGCCGCAAGCGTGGGGGCACCATGACGAAACAGGTTCCGCTGCTCGCCGTCGACGCGCTCTGCGTCAACTTCGGTCCTTCGCGCGTGGTCGACGGCGTGTCCTTCGACGTCGCCGCCGGCGAGAAATTCGGGCTGGTCGGCGAGTCGGGCTCCGGCAAGTCCGTGACCGCCTTGTCGATCCTGCGCCTCCTCGAAACCGCGTCCTACGAGGGGGCGATCCGGTTCGACGGCGACGACGTGCTGCAGAAGAGCCCGCGCCACCTGCAGGAGATGCGCGGGGGCGACATCGCGATGATCTTCCAGGAGCCGATGACCGCACTCAATGCGCTGTATACGATCGGCAACCAGATCGGGGAAGTGCTGGAGCTGCACGAAGGGCTCGCCCGGGCCCAGGCCCGCGGGCGCGCGATCGAGCTGTTGGCGCGCACCGGCATTCCCGACCCGGACAAGAAGATCGATGCGTACCCGCATCAGCTCTCCGGCGGCCAGCGGCAGCGCGCGATGATCGCGATGGCGCTCGCGTGCCGTCCCAAGCTCCTGATTGCCGACGAGCCGACGACGGCGCTGGACGTGACCATCCAGGCGCAGATCCTCGCGCTGCTCGACGACCTGCAGCGGGAATACGGGATGGCGATCCTGTTCATCACGCACGACCTGAACCTGGTACGGCGCTACACCCACCGCGTCGGCGTCATGGAGAAGGGGGTGCTGGTGGAGCAGGGGGACACGGGCGAGGTGTTCGCGCGGCCGCGCCACCCCTATACGATCAAGCTGATCGCGAGCCGGCCCGAGCGCGCGGTTGAACCGGTGCCCGCCGACGCGCCGATTCTCGCGGCGGCACGCGACGTGTCGGTCGACTTCGTGTCGGCCAAGGGCTGGTTCGGCAAGGATGTCTTCCGCGCCGTGCGCGACACGACGCTCGAATTGAAGCGCGGGGAGACGCTCGGCATCGTCGGCGAATCCGGCTCCGGCAAGACGACGCTCGGCATGGCGTTGCTCGCGCTGCAGCCGATCGCCGCCGGCGCGATCACCTTCGCGGGCACGCGCCTCGACGGCGCCGACCGCACGACGCTGCGCGCGATGCGCCGCCGGATGCAGGTCGTGTTCCAGGACCCATTCGCGTCGCTGTCGCCGCGGATGACGATCGAGCAGATCGTGGGCGAGGGCGTCGCCCGGCACATGCCGGAGCTGTCGAAGGAGGCGCGGCGCCAGCGCATCCTCGCGATGCTCGCGGAGGTTGGCCTGTCGGAGGCCGACGGCATCACCGACGTGCTGACCCGCTACCCGCACGAGTTCTCGGGCGGCCAGCGGCAGCGGATCGCCATCGCCCGCGCCGTCGTGCTGCACCCGGAGGTGCTGGTGCTGGACGAGCCGACCTCCGCACTCGACGTGTCCGTGCAGCAGCAGGTGCTGAAGCTGCTGGGCGCGCTGCAGGTGAAGTACGGGATGAGCTACGTCTTCATCAGCCACGACCTCGCGGTAGTGCGGGCGATGGCCCATCGGGTGCTGGTCATGAAGGACGGCGAGATCGTCGAGCAGGGCGAAGCCGAGGCGCTGTTCGCGGCGCCGGTGCAACCCTACACGCGCACGCTGCTCGCCGCCGCGCT
>CAYGYQ010000304.1:0-3130 GCA_964354035.1 uncultured Bordetella sp. | reverse complement strand
CGAACACCTGGATCGCGCCCTCCTCGCCCAGCTCCTGTAGACCCTTCTGCAATTGTTTCGCCTTGAACGGATCACGCGGGCGCGCGGCGCGAAAGAGATCCGGCGCGAAGTACGGAATGCCCCTGAAGGCGAGGGCTTCGCCGTCGCTCAGCGTATCGCCGATCTGCAGCTGTCCGTGGTTGTGGATGCCGAGAATGTCCCCCGCGACCGCCTCCTCACTCGCAACGCGCTCGTTCGCCATGAAAGTGAGCGCGTTGGCGAGCTTCATCTCGCGCCCGGTACGCAGGTGGCGGACCTTCATTCCCGGCTGGTAGCGGCCCGAGCACACGCGGAAGAACGCGATCCGGTCGCGGTGCTTCGGGTCCATGTTCGCCTGGATCTTGAACACGAACCCGGAGAACGCCGGCTCGGCCGGCTGCACGACGCGCGCGCCGCCGTCGCGCGGCTGCGGCGGCGGCGCCCAGTCGATCAGCGCCTTCAGGATTTCCTGCACGCCGAAATTGTTGATGCCCGAGCCGAAGAACACGGGCGTCTGCCGGCCCGCCAGGAATTCGACCAGCTCGAACGGGTGGCTCGCCGCGCGGATAAGCTCGACGTCGTGCCGCACGGCGGCCATCTCGCCGGGGAAGAGCGCGTCGAGGCGCGGGTTGGCGAGTCCTTCGATCAGCTCGCCTTCAGCGCTCACGCGCTCTTCGCCCGGCGTGAACCGCTGCAGCCGCTCGCCGATGAGATCGAACACGCCGCGAAAGCTCTTGCCCATGCCGATCGGCCAGCTCACCGGCGCGCAGTCGATGCCGAGCACCGCCTCGATTTCCTCGAGCAGGGCCACCGGCTCGCGCACCTCGCGGTCCATCTTGTTCACGAACGTGATGATCGGCGTCGCGCGCAGCCGGCAGACGTCCAGCAGCTTGATCGTCTGTGCCTCGACGCCTTTCGCGGCATCGATCACCATCACCGCCGCGTCGACGGCGGTCAGCACGCGATAGGTGTCCTCGGAGAAGTCCTCGTGGCCGGGGGTGTCGAGCAGGTTGATCGTGTGGCCCGCGTAGTCGAACTGCATCACGGAGCTCGTCACCGATATTCCGCGCTGCTTCTCCACCTCCATCCAGTCCGAGGTGGCGTGGCGCCGGCTCTTGCGCGACTTGACGGTGCCCGCCATCTGAATCGCGCCGCCGTAGAGCAGCAGCTTCTCCGTCAGCGTCGTCTTGCCGGCGTCCGGGTGCGAGATGATCGCGAACGTGCGGCGCTGCGCCACATCGCGCACGAGGTCGGGAGGGAAGGAGGGCGTAGTCATCGTTTCGGAGCACGTCGGGCTCTGGCCCGCTCGCCCGCTGCAACAAAACAAACGCCGCCGGCCGATGGCGGCGGGCGGCGAGCAGAACGTCGATTATAGCAGCCGGCGACAGACCGCGGCGTCGCGGCTACCCTTTCTTGCCAGCCTCGTAGAGCGACGGCGTCACCCGTGCGTGGGCGAGGTATTCGCGCAGGTGCAGGACGTCCTGGCGGCCGAGCGTGTTGCCGCCGTGCGGACGGTGCAGGACGCCCTCGTGCCCGTTGAGCTTCATGCGCACGCGGGTGCCGGACAGTGATTCCACAGTCGCGCCCAGGTGGCGCAGCAGGGACTCGATCTCCCGCCACTGGATATTGCCGCTAATCGGATCGTGGAAGATCGCGCGGATCAGATTGTCGTGCTTGTGGCTCATGGAGCAGGGCAGGGAGAATTGCCGAACGGTCGCGGATTCGATCGGTCCGGGTGCAATTTTATCCGGCATCGCCACGACTGCATAGCCGGAGCCGGCAGGCAGTCGCCAGACTGTCGACACCAACCGCTCACCCCGGTTTCCGCCATGACGGCCGATCCGCACCTTCGCGACATTGCGCAACTACGCGGGTCGCGGCGGCGTCACGACCGACGCCGTCATTGTTCAAGGCAGCCGGATGGGAATGATTTGCGCCGATCGTCGAGACGGGTAGCATGCGCCTTTGCGGTGCCGATTCCCGGCCCGCTCGTCGTCCGAGGACCTAAATGCCAGCCGCAAACATATTGCAGACCATCGGCAATACGCCGCACATCCGCGTCAATCGCCTGTTCGGACCCGCGGCCAGCGTCTGGATCAAGTCCGAGCGCGCGAACCCCGGCGGCTCGATCAAGGACCGCATCGCGCTATCGATGGTCGAGGACGCCGAGGCGACCGGCAAGCTCGGGCCGGGCGGGACGATCATCGAGCCCACCTCGGGCAACACGGGCATCGGCCTGGCGATGGTCGCCGCGGTCAAAGGCTACCCGCTGGTGCTGGTGATGCCGGACAGCATGTCGGTCGAGCGCCGGCGGCTGATGCTGGCTTACGGCGCGACGTTCGTGCTGACGCCGCGCGCCGAGGGCATGAAGGGTGCGATCGCCAAGGCGCAGGAGCTCATCACCGCCACCCCGAACTCCTGGATGCCGCAGCAGTTCGACAATCCCGCCAACATCGAGGTCCACGCGCGGACGACCGCGCGCGAGATCCTCGCCGATTTCCCGAAGGGGCTGGACGCGCTGATCACGGGGGTCGGCACCGGCGGGCACCTCACCGGTTGCGCGCGGGTGCTGAAAATGGCGTGGCCTGCACTCAAGGTGTTCGCCGTCGAGCCTGCGCAATCGCCGGTGATCTCCGGTGGGGCGCACAGCCCGCATCCGATCCAGGGCATCGGCGCAGGCTTCATCCCGAAGAATCTCGACACCGCGCTGCTCGACGGCGTCATCAAGGTCGAGGCCGAGGCCGCCCGCGAGATGGCGCGGCGCGCCGCGCGCGAGGAAGGCATGCTGGTCGGCATCTCGTCCGGCGCCACGCTCGCGGCGATAGCGCAGAAGCTGCCGGACCTGCCCGCGGGAAGCCGCGTGCTGGGCTTCAACTACGACACCGGCGAGCGGTATCTGTCGATCGAAGGTTTTTTCCCCGCCTGACCGGCGACGCCGTCAATCATTGGATCCGAGAGCGCACTGGGAGAAGGTATACCGCAGCAAGCGGCCGGATGAGGTCAGCTGGTACCGCGCGCACCTGGAAACTTCGCTCGAGCTGTTCGCCGAAGCCGTTCCGAACCGCGACGCGGCCATCATCGACATCGTCGGTGGCGAATCGACGCTGGTCGA
>CAYGYQ010000303.1:0-3133 GCA_964354035.1 uncultured Bordetella sp. | reverse complement strand
TGACGAGCCGAGCGTGGTCGTCAACAAGGTCGTCGAGGGCAAGGGCAACTTCGGTTTCAACGCCCAGACCGGGCAGTACGGCGACCTGGTCGAAATGGGTGTGGTCGATCCGACGAAGGTCACCCGTTTCGCGCTGCAAAACGCGGCATCCGTGGCCTCGCTGCTGCTGACGACGGAGGCGATGGTCGCCGAACTCCCGAAGGACGACAAGGGAGGAATGGGCGGCGGCGGCGGTGGTGGTATGGGCGGCATGGGCGGCATGGGCGACATGGACATGTAACGTCGTTGCTTGCTGCCGGTAGCTTGCAAAGCCCCGCTGCGGCGGGGTTTTGCATTGGGGCCCCGATCCACGTGCGATGCGTCGCGGGAAGCCGCCCGTGAACGTGTTGTTCTCGTTACCCCGCCGATGCCGGGAATCCACCATGACGGCGCCCCGCCCGTCGTAGCCGGAGTCTTGCAAAATGCTTTAGACTTGGCACGCCCATGAACTCTGGAATCCTGTTTGCGATTGCGATCGGCGCCCTCGCGGTCGCCATCGTTGCCGGCTTGATCAGGCGCGGCCGCGCCGCAGCGGGCAAGGCCAGGGCCGGTGGTGATGCGCCGGAAACTGTGGCGCAATGGACCGAGGGCGAGACGACGCGGCTCCTGTCGTCGGCCGAAACGCCGGGGCTCTACCTGCTTCGCCCGCGGTTCCTGACCAAGGCTGAAGGCGTTGTCTATATGCTGCTCAGGGCCGCGTTCCCGCGCCAGGAGATCTTCGCCCGCGTCCGCTTGGCGGACGTGCTGCAGGTGAAGATCGGCCCGCAGGGAATGGAGCGGCTGCGTGTCTTCCGCAAGATCGCGGATCAGCAGGTCAGCTTCCTGCTGTGCGACCGCGACATGACGATTCTCGCGATCATCGACACCAAGGAACCGGACGCCGTCGTCAATCCGCGCGAGCAGAAGCTCGAGGTCATCAAGCAGCGCTGCCTGCAGGCGGCGCAGGTCAAGTACATCTGCATCCATCCGCCGCAGCTGCCACGTTACCGTGAGTTGCGCGACCAGATTCTCGGTCCGCCCGACGTCGTCGGCTCGGGCTGACGTTCTCCCGGGCCAGCGCGCGGCGCCCGGGCTTGCGCAGTGGGGCCGGTGCCCAGTGCGGCTGGCGCCTATTGCATGAATTTCATGTAGGCCCAGAGCAACACCATCGCGCCGAGAACCGACATGATCCAGCCGGCGGGACGGAACTTGCCGTCCGGGGACTTCCAGATCAGGCTGCTGACGAAGCCGCCGACGATGGAGCCGCCGATGCCGAGGAGACTGGTCATGATCCAGCCCATGTTCTGGGCGCCGGGCATGAACCAGCGCGCGAGGGCGCCGACGATCAGGCCGACGATGACGGTCCAGACGAAACCCATGATTCCCATAGTGTCCCCTGGTGGATTGCAGTTTGCCGCGCGTTTGCCCTGCCCCCGCGCCCCCGGGGCCTGTCGCCGCGATTCCGCGTTTCCCGCGCTCCTCACGCACGCCACGTCAATGCTAGCACAGTGACTTCAGGAATTCGGGCGCCTGCCCTGGGCAGAATGCAGGCGGCGCGCTGCCGGGAATGTCCGGTTCGATGGTGGCCCTGCTGCGCTCGTTCCGATGGCCTTCGCGGTGTGAACCCACGGCGAACCGCCCTCGACGTCCGGCGTGCTCGCCACCGCGCCGGCGTTTGAACCGCCGAAAACGCTCTCGTCGTGGCGATGACGGGCCGAAACGTACCCCTCCACCCGGTGGGGATGCGATTCCGGGGCGCCGCTTTGCCGTCCCTTGATACGCGTCAAGGGACAATTTCGGGCACCCGCTAGATTACGCAGCATGAGTCATCGCGGACACTGGCGCCTGGGCGGATTCGTCCTGCCGATCATGTCCGGCGCGCTGATGGACCTCACCGGCATCCGCTCCTGCGCCTTCATGCTGATGTACGGCTTGGTCTGGGCGTCGCTGCTCTGGATGTACAAGATCGAAGTGCGCGGCGCCGAGCTGATGGGAAGCAAGGCCAGAGCATTCCGCCGCAACGGCTAACCGTTCCCAATCAACCAAGGAAAGTCATGAACGCCACCTCCAGTTCCACGGTTGCCGCGCCGAGGGTCCGCAGTCGCGCCGACATCGCCGACTGGCGACCCGAGGACAACGATTTCTGGGAGCGCACCGGCAAGACGATCGCCAACCGCAACCTGTGGATCTCGATTCCGAACCTGCTCTGCGCCTTCGCGGTGTGGCTGATGTGGGGCATCATCACCGTGCAGATGCTGAACCTCGGTTTTCCATTCAAGCCCGCCGAGCTGTTCACGCTGACGGCCATCGCCGGGCTGATGGGCGCCACGCTGCGCATTCCCGCTTCGTTCTTCATCCGGCTGTCGGGCGGGCGCAACACGGTGTTCCTGACGAGCCTGCTGCTTATCGCGCCGGCGGTCTGGACCGGCATCGCGCTGCAGGACAAGAGCACGCCGCTGTGGGTGTTCCAGGCCTGTGCGTTTCTGTCCGGCATCGGCGGCGGCAACTTCGCGAGCTCGATGTCCAACATCAGCGCTTTCTTCCCGAAGCGGCTGCAGGGCACCGCCCTCGGGCTGAACGCGGGCCTGGGCAATTTCGGCGTCACGACGATGCAGATCCTGATTCCGCTGGTGATGACCGCCGGCGTTTTCGGCGCGCTGGGCGGCGGCTCGATGGTGCTGATGAAGGACTCGGGCTGGATCTTCGGCAAGATCCTGGCCGGCACGCCAACCTTCATCCAGAACGCCGGCTTCGTCTGGGCGGCGATCCTGGTGCCGCTGGTGATCGCGGCCTGGTTCGGCATGAACAACCTGCTGGCGATCACGCCCAACTACGGCGGCACGCCGGCCGCGCTCGGCAAGATCCTCTATCTCTACGGCCTGGCCTTCGTTGTCGGCGGCGTGGGCCTGTACCTGTACCTGCCGGCGCCCACCGGACTGGGCATGCTCAACATGTGGCTGGCGCTGCCGCTGATCATCGTCGCGACGGTCGCGGTGATGAAGCTTGCCGCGTTTGGCGAAATGCGGGGCAACCTCGACAAGCAGTTCGAGATCTTCCGCAACAAGCACACCTGGTCGATGACGCTGCTGTACATCGTCACCTTCGGCTCGTTCAT
>CAYGYQ010000302.1:0-3162 GCA_964354035.1 uncultured Bordetella sp. | reverse complement strand
CGGCTGCAACTCGGTGATCGCGACCAAGGCGGCGCTGAAGCTCGCCGATTACGTGGTCACCGAGGCCGGGTTCGGCGCTGACCTTGGCGCGGAGAAGTTCATCGACATCAAGTGCCGCAAGTCCGGGCTGCGCCCCAGCCTCGTCGTGCTGGTCGCGACCATCCGCGCGCTCAAGTACCATGGCGGCGCCGACGCGAAGGAGCTCACCAAGGAGAACCTGCCCGCGCTGGAGAAGGGCGTGGCCAACCTCGAGCGCCACATCAACAACGTCCGCAACCACTACGGCATGCCCTGCGTGGTCGCCATCAACCACTTCACGTCGGACACCGACGCCGAGATCGCGCTGCTCCGGAAAAAGGTCTCCCATCACGATGCGCCGGTGGTCCTGGCGCGGCACTGGGCGGACGGCAGTGCCGGCGCCGAGGAGCTCGCGCGGACGGCCGTCGAGGTGATCGAACGCGTGCCCGGGGACTTCCGTCTGGTCTACGACGACGCCGACACGCTGTGGGACAAGATGAGCAAGGTCGCGACGAAGATCTACGGCGCCTCCGAAATCGCCGCCGACAGCAAGGTGCGCGCCCAGATCAGGAAATTGCAGGCGGACGGCTACGGGCACTACCCGGTCTGTGTGGCCAAGACGCAGTATTCGTTCTCGACCGATCCGCTGCTGCGTGGCGCGCCGTCCGGCCACGTCGTCAACATCCGCGAGGTGCGCCTCGCGGCGGGCGCGGAGTTCATCGTGATGATTTGCGGCGACGTGATGACGATGCCCGGCCTCCCGAAGGCGCCATCGGCGGCCAGGATCGATCTCACCGACGAGGGCAAGGTCGTGGGGCTGTTCTAGGATCCGGCGCCCGGTTCCGGCAAGGTCGAGTGTCGCGCCGGCGCCCGGCAATCAGGTCGACTTCCTCTTTTCGCGCACCAGGAGCGTCATCAGCGCGCCGAAGGCCGCCGCGCCGGCCATGAGCAGGATGCCGCGATCCCAGGCGCCCGCGAGATCGCCCGCGGCGCGCCCGCGATCGAGCACGACCCCCACCAGCGGCTGCAGGATCCCGGCGCCGAGGAATATGCCCACATTGACCACGGCGGTCGCAATGCCCGAATGCTCGGGCCGGTTGACGTCCTTGGCGACCGCCCAGGTGAGGATGAAGCCGGGAATCAGGAGCCCCATCAGAGCGAACCACGCGAGCGTCGCCGGCAGCGGCCACTGCGCGTGCAGCACCCAGGGCAGCCACGACAGCGCGTACAGCACCGCATAGACGCGCATGACGCCGCGACGGTTGCGCAACCGGTCGGACACCGTCCCGACCAGCATCGCACCGAAGGCGACGCCGAGCAGGAGCACGCTCGTGTGCTGCGCGGCGGTAACGCGCGCCATGCCGTAGGTCTGTTCCAGATACGGGATCGCCCAGAGCCCGGCAAAGGACAGGTAGCTCCCGGCGATCCCGGCGTTGACGAAGAATCCCGGCCAGGTCACCGGATTGGCGAGCACGCGCCGCAGGGCGGCGGTCCAGTGCATGGGCGTTGCCGCGGCGACCGTTGGCGCGTGCACCGGCGGGAATCCCATCTGCTCCGGGCGATCCCGGACCTTCCACCATGAGGCGAGGCCGAGCGCGATCGACAATGCCGCGAGGCCGAGGAAGACCGCGCGCCATGAGGTCAGCGTCACCATCCACGCGAGCGGCGCGCCGGCGATCACCGCTCCCAGATTGCCGGCAAACATGGTGACGCCATTCAACGTCGCGAACCGGCTTGCCGGAAACCACACGGCGCTTACCTTGAGGATCGCGATGAACGCCACCGCCACGCCGATGCCGACCAGCGTGCGCCCGGCAGCGGCGACTTCCCAGGTCGGCGCGAGCGCGAACGCGATCGAGCCCAGCCCCGCGACGATCGAGCCGGCGGCCAGGATCCACCGCGGCCCGAGCGTGTCGGCGAGCACGCCGACCGGGATCTGCAGCACCGTGTAGACGTAGAAATACGTCGCGGCGAGTGTGCCCAGCACCGCGCTGTTGATGGCGAACTCGCGGGTCAGCTCGGTGGCAATGGCCGCCGGCGCCGTGCGGTGGAAGAACGACAGCACGAAGCTCGCGAGCGCGATGCCGAAGATCACGCGGCGGGCGCGGATGAAGCGCGGATCGGCAAGCGCGGCGGACGGAGGCATGCCGCCATTGTAGCGGCGCGGCCACGCTCGCTCCGCGTTTGGTACCATGTCCCCGACTCCACGTCACTGCTGCACCCCGATGAAATACGCCGACCTCCGCGACTTTCTCGCCCAGCTCGAGCAGCGCGGCGAGCTGAAGCGCATCGGTGCCGAGGTCGACCCGCGTCTCGAGATGACCGAGATCTGCGACCGCGTGCTGAAGGCCGGCGGCCCGGCGCTGCTGTTCGAGCAGCCGAAGGGCTTCACGGGAGCGGGCGGGCAACCGCGGATTCCCGTCCTCGGCAACCTGTTCGGCACGCCGCAGCGCGTGGCGCTGGGGATGGGCGAGGAGTCCGTCGCGGCGCTGCGCGAAGTCGGCAAGCTGCTCGCGTTTCTCAAGGAGCCCGAGCCGCCGAAGGGCCTCAAGGACGCGTGGCAGAACACGCGGCCGGTGTTCATGCAGGTCATGCACATGGCGCCGAAGGAGAAGAAGTCGGCGCCGTGCCAGGACATCGTCTGGGAAGGCGCCGACGTCGATCTCGCGCGGCTGCCGGTGCAGACGTGCTGGCCGGGTGATGCCGGTCCGCTGATCACCTGGGGCCTCACGGTGACGCGCGGGCCGCACAAGACGCGGCAGAACCTCGGCATTTATCGGCAGCAGGTGCTGCAAAATGAGCGCGCGCGAAACAAGGTGATCATGCGCTGGCTCGCGCACCGCGGCGGCGCGCTGGACTTTCGCGACCATGCGCTGAAATCGCCCGGCACGCCGTTTCCGATCGCCGTCGCGCTTGGCGCCGACCCGGCGACGATCCTCGGTGCGGTCACGCCGGTGCCCGACACGCTGTCCGAATACCAGTTCGCAGGACTCCTGCGCGGGTCGCGCACCGAGATCGTGAAGTGCATGACGCACGACCTGCAGGTGCCCGCGTCGGCCGAGATCGTGCTCGAGGGTTTCATCCGGCCCGACGCTGCCGATCCGACCGGCTACGAGACCGCTGCCGAGGGTCCGTTCGGCGACC
>CAYGYQ010000301.1:0-3237 GCA_964354035.1 uncultured Bordetella sp. | reverse complement strand
CTACCAGATCCGGCGCGAGGCGCTGACCGACCAGATTCCGCCCTACACGACGCTGGCAGGCGCGCGCGCCGCGGCGCTGGGCGTTGCCGGCATGCGCGAGCTCGTTCCCTATTCGATCCAGGCATTGCACGAGCGTCTCGCCTGACGCCGGGCAGGGCGGATCATCCGCACGCGAATTTCATCCAGGTGCCGTGACATGACCAAGAAAGTTCCGATGACGGTGGAGGGCGCGAAGCGCCTCAAGGCCGAGCTGCACCGTCTGAAGACGGTCGATCGACCGGCGGTCATTGCGGCGATTGCCGAGGCGCGCTCGCACGGCGATCTCGCCGAAAACGCCGACTACGATGCGGCGAAGGAACGGCAGGGTTTCATCGAAGGCCGGATCGGGGAGGTCGAGCGCCGGCTGGCGCACGCGCAAGTGATCAACCCGGCCGAGATCGACGCCGACGGCCGGGTCGTGTTCGGCGCCACCGTGGAGCTCAGCGATGCCGCGACGGGCGCTCGGGTAACCTACCAGATCGTCGGTGACGACGAGGCCGATCTCAAGCACGGCAAGATTTCCGTGAACTCGCCCATCGCGCGGGCGCTGATCGGCAAGGTCGAGGGCGACACCGTCGAAGTGCATGCGCCGGGTGGCGTGCGCGAATACGAAATCCTCGCCGTGCGCTACGGCTGAGGGTCGTGCACCTTGCTCCGGTGCGTCACGGCGTGATGCGCCGCCAGGTCCGGATGACGCGATCGGTGATCATATTCGTGGTCGCCGCGGCGAAGTCCACGAAGTGGGGTGACACGAGGTGCGCGTCGAAGGCGGCGCGATCGTCGTAGATCTCGTACAGATGCACCACGGCGGGCCGCGCCTCGTCGACGCAGACGTCGAACTGCCGGCAGCCGGGTTCGTCCTCGCGCGAGCGGCGCGCGTTGTCCAGCATCAGCGGCAGGAACTGCTCGAATTGCCGCGGGTCGATTCCGAACTCGACGGTGACGACGTACACGCGATGGCTCCTCAGCTGGGGAAGGCGGTTTCGAGGTCGGCGATCTCTCCCGGCGTCAGCAGCGACAGCGACCGCTCGCCCAGGAGCAGCGCGAGCTTCGCCGTCTGCTCGAGCTCCTCGGCGCTGTCGACGGCATCGTCCAGCGACTTGCCGGACACGACCGGCCCGTGGTTGGCGAGCAGCACCGCCCGATGCTTTGCCGCGACGCGCCGCACGGCTTCGGCCAAGGCACGGTCGCCGGGGCGGAAATAGGGGACGAGCGGCAGGGTTCCCACCCGCATCACGTGATACGCGGTGAGCGGCGGCAGCACGTTGCGCGCATCGGCGTGCACCAGGCAGGAGACGGCCACCGCGCAGGTGCAATGCAGGTGCACGATCGCGTTGGCGCCCGCGCGCTCGGCGTACATCGCCAGATGCAGGAACGCCTCCTTCGATGGCGGATCGCCCGTCACGTGCACGCCGTTGGCGTCGACCTTGGCGATGCGGGCCGGGTCGAGCCGGCCGAGCGAGCTGCCGGTCGGCGTCACGAGGATGCCGTCGTCGATGCGCGCGCTGAGATTGCCCGAGCTGCCGTGCGCGTACCCGCGGTCGTAGAGCGAACGACCACGCTCGACGAGCGCCTCGCGCAGTTTTTGCTCGTTCATCGCAGCGCCGCCGTCGCCTTGGCGAAGAAGTCGGGCCCGCCGAAATTGCCCGACTTGAGCGCAAGCCAGTATGGCTCGCCACCCACAGCTCGGGTCCAGGGCACGCCGGGGTCGATCTCCGGCCCGATGGCCAGCGCGCGCACGCCCAGCGCCTCCACGACGGCGCCCGAGGTCTCGCCGCCGGCCACGACGAAGGCACGAACGCCGTTCGCCGCCAGCATCCCGGCAATGGTGCGGAACGCCGCTTCGACGAGACCGGCCGCGCGCTCGGCGCCGAGCGCTGCCTGCGCCGCGGCAATCTCGTCCGGCGGTGCGGTCGCGTAGACGAGCACGGGGCCCCCGGACAGCGCGGCGGCGGCTTCGGTGGCCATCGCGGGGACAACGTCGGGGTTCCCCGCGATGGCAAGCGGGTCGATCCTGAACGAGCGCACGATTTCGCGCGCCACCGCAACCTGCCTGCGGGTGGCGTCGGAACAGCTGCCGGACAGCCAGGCGACCGGGCCGGGCGATGGCGGCAGGGTCCACGCGCCGCCGCCCGCGTGGGCGCGATCGCGCAGGACGCGCGCAAGCCCCAGGGCAAGGCCCGCGCCGCCGGTGGTGAGCGGCAGGTCGACGCAGGCGCGTCCGGCCTCGACCAGGTGCTCGTCGCGCGTCGCGTCCACGATCGCGTGCGCGCAGCCTTCGGCGGCAAGCGCCTCGAGCCGCGCGCGCACGGCGTCCGCCCCTGCCTCCACGTCGGCATACGGCACCAGTCCGACCTTGCCCGTCGACTGCGCCGCGAGCACGCGGACGAGGCTGGCGTCGGTCATCGGCGTCAGCGGATGGTTGCGCATGCCCGAGTCGGAGAGCAGGACGTCGCCGACGAACAGGTGGCCGCGATAGACGGTGCGCCCGTTGCGCGGATAGGCGGGTGTCGCGGGCGTCGGCAAGCCGTCCGTCGCCACGCCCAGCGCCTCTCGCAGCGCTTCGGTTACCGGGCCGATGTTGCCGCGCGGCGTCGAGTCGAACGTCGAGCAGTACTTGAAATAGATCCGCTCGGCGCCCCGCGCGCGCAGCCACGCGAGCGCGGCCCGCGCCTGCGCGACGGCGTCCTCGGGCGCGATCGTGCGCGACTTGAGCGCGACGACGACCGCATCCGCGACGGGCACGGCGAGACCGGGATCGGGAATGCCGTTGACCTGGATGACGGACAGCCCTTCGCGCGCCAGCGTGATGCCGAGGTCGGTGGCGCCCGTCAGGTCGTCGGCGATGCAGCCCAGCAGCATGGTGTTCGCCGCGCCTCCGCTAGAGGACCAGTTTCCAGATCACGCTGGTCATCCACGGCACGTAGGTGATGATGAACAGCACGACGACGGCGGCGATCAGCAGCGGGTACAGCGCCTTGCTGATCTCGCCGATCCCCGCCCCGGCCAGCTTCGCCGCGACGAACAGGGTACCCCCAACCGGCGGCGTATACAGCGCGATCGCCAGGTTGGCGGTGATCACCACGCCGAGATGGACGAGGTCGATGCCGAAGCTCTGCGCGATCGGCAGCAGCAGCGGCGCCGTCAGCAGCATCGCCGGCAGCGGCTCGATGAAGATTCCCAGCAGCAGCAACGCCA
>CAYGYQ010000300.1:0-3259 GCA_964354035.1 uncultured Bordetella sp. | reverse complement strand
CGGTCCGCGCGACGTGCCGCCGCGCATGAACAGGCAGGGAATGGCGGTTTGCATGACGGTCTCTCCAGGCACACGCCGGAATTGTGCGCCAACGAAGATCCATCGAAAAGCCGCATTGCCAAACCGGCAGCCATGCCTCATCGGTCCCGAGAGGAAGGGGCCCAGCCCTCGCGGTGTCCCGAACGGGACAGGAACAGCGAACCTGACGGGATCCTAGCCGAGGAACCCCAGGTCCGCCGGGCCGAAGCGCCCGATGTTGGGCGCGACCAGCGTCATTTCCGATGGCGCGACGCCGAACCAGCGCGCCATCGACGCCGAGTACTGATCGACAGACGTCGTGGGAATCCAGCGGCCGCCGCCGGCGTCGTCGGGGCCGTTGACGGCGAGCACCGGGAAGGTGCCGTAGATCTTCCCGCCCTGGACCGCGCCGCCGACGACGAAATGGTGGTTGCCCCAGCCGTGGTCGGAGCCGCCGTTGCCGTTCGTGGGGAAGTCGCGACCGAAGTCGGATTGCGTGAACGTCGTCACGCTGTTCGCAACCCCGAGCTCGACTGTCGCATCGTGGAACGCGCCGATCGCCTCGCTCACCTTGCCCAGCAGATCGGCCTGGTCGAACGGCTGATCTTCGCCGTGCGTGTCGAACCCGCCCTGTGTCACGAAGAAGGCCTGCCGCTTGACGCCGAGCGCGCCGCGCGCCGCTATCATCCGCGCGACCGTCGCAAGCTGGTCGCCGAGCCCGGTCTGCGGGAATGCCGTCAGTAGAGGCGGCGCCTGGTTGATCGCCTGATTGAACAGGCGCTGCGTATCGAGCGACCCCTTCATCGTGTCGACAAATGCCTGCTCGAACAGGTGCGCGCGCGGTGTGGTCAGGATCTCGCGGAACGCGACGCTCACCGGATCGCCGGCCGTGTCGGACTCGTAGAAGTCGAAGCCGAACCGGCCGGACGCCGAGATCGAAAATCCGGTTGCGATCTGGCCGCCGAGGAACGTGCTGCGTCCGGCCGTCGAGATGCAGGACGCGATTCCGGTGCCGTTCTGGGCGTGGAAGAGGTCGACGACGCGCCCGCCCCAGCCCGTGCGCACCGCGCTGTCGACGGTCCCGATCTGCCACTGGGACTGCTGGTCGCTGTGCGAGAAGAGATTGGGTGGCACCGCTTTCGTGCCGGCGTCCCATTCCGACTTGGTGACCGGCTGCACGAGAGGACCGACGTTGGCGACCACGCAGGCCCTGCTCTGGCCGAACAGCCCGGCCAGCCGGGTCATCGCCGGATGCAGCGCGAACTCGCGCCCGCCGGTATTGGCGGGCACGATGCGCGTGGCGGCGAGCTGATCGCGCGCAATCGCCAGCGCGCCGCGGCCGTTGGCGTAGGTCGCGTGATCGCCGGCGTCGAAGGGAATCACGGTATTGTTGCCGTCGTTGCCGCCGAACAGAAAGACGCAGACCAGCGCCTTGTAGTCGGACACGACGGCCGCGTTGGCGGTCGCCGCGGCGGTCATCGTCGCGAGGCTGAAGGGGAGCGTGCGCGCGGTGGCGAGGCCCAGTGCGGAGGCGCTTGCGCGCTTGAGGAACGAGCGTCGGCTGTCGGGCATGGTCGGAGTCCTTCGGTCAGTGTTGCACGACGAAATCGGGGGCGACCATCAGCAGCGTCAGTGCGGCACGCACGCGCTCCGCGCGTTCCGTCGCCGGGATCGCGCTGATGGCCTTGACGAAGCTCGCCCGGGTCGGCGCCGACATCGTGTCGGCGGTGAATACCAGGGCGAGCTCGGCGACCAGGCCGGCCGCGTCGCCGGCAAGCGCGGTCCACGGGGCAAGATCCATCCTCAGCCAGCCGGTCTCCTCGAATCCGTATCCACCGTTCCACAGCATGCCGGCAAAGAGATTGCCGCTGCCGACGACTTGCGTTTCCGTGTGGATCTGGAACTCCGGCGACACGATGCCGGCCTGTGCGATGGCGCCCGGCCGGGCGTAGAATGGGCTGAAGAAGTTGAACACCGACGGCGCCAGTAAGGGGCTCTGGCCGAGGCCGTCCTCGGGACTGTCGAGCCACCAGATCGAGTTGCGGCCGTTGGCGGCCATGGCCCCGGTCGCGCGCAGCAGATGGGTGAAGCGGATCACCGGCTCGCGCAGCTTGCCGAATGTGGGGAGCGCCCCCAGCGTCGCGTCGCGCGCCTCGGCGTCGGTCAGGATCGCGCGCACGACCGCGCGCAGGTCGCCGCGCACCCCGTTGCCGTTGTTGTTGAACTTCGTCGCCACCCGCGTGACGTAGGCCGGCGTCGGGTTGCTGGTGACCAGGAACTGGATCAGCCGCCGCGACAAGAACGGCCCGACGTTCGGGTGCTTGAAGAGCAGGTCGAGCGCGTCCTTCAGGTCCTTCTGCGGCGTCTGGCCGGCGGGCAGCACCACGCCGTCGAGCAGCTTCTTCGGCCCGGGCGAGTGCCGCGTCGGCCAGGGCACCATCGGGTCGACCCAGTTCTCGACGCGGGGCCAGTAGAAGTCGTCGTCGGATGCGGTGTTGTTGCCGGCGAAGTTCCAGCCGGTGAATGCCTGCGCAAAGCCCTCGACGACCGCCTGGTCGTAAGTCGGCTGGGCATTGCCCTGCGCGTCGCGCAACGGCGTGCCGTCGAGATCAAGCTTGACGAGACCGATCGTGAACAGTTGCTGCACCTCGCGCCCGTAGTTCTCGTTGGGACGCGAGCCCTTCGCGGGATTCTCGCGGTCGTTGCCGAGCGTATTGAGGTAGTAACCCATCGCCGGATGCAGCGTGGCCTCGTCGAGCAGCGTCCGGTAGTTTCCGAACGCGTTGCGATACAGCAGGTCCATCCATGACGCCAGCGCCCGGGTGTTCTGGTCGGGCGCGATGTTGGAGATCACGATGATCTCGGAGAGCGCGAAGGCAACGCGTGCGCGCAACTGGTCGGAGCCGAAGAGGAAGTTCTGCCAGATCGCCTCCATCGCGTGCTGTTCCTGCGCTTGCTTCCCCGTTCGCTGCCGGACTTCGTCGAGGTATTGCTGGTGCGAATACGTCAACGGCTTCGCCAGCTGCTCGTCGAGCCAGCCGCCGATGCCGAGCTGCCGGACCCGCGCGATGTCCGCGCGGGTCGGCCCGAACGTCGCCTGCAGCAAGAGGCGCACCGCGTCATCGGGTGCGCCGGCGGTCGGCGGCACGGCCACGACGGAGAAGGCCACAGGTGCCGATTTCGAGCGGGCACCGCGGTTGTCGAAGGCGGGCGCCGCCACGCTGTAGCTGCCCGCGGCAGG
>CAYGYQ010000299.1:0-3278 GCA_964354035.1 uncultured Bordetella sp. | reverse complement strand
CCGGTGAGTACACGGCACCGCCCGCGCACGGCCCCATGATCACCGATATCTGCGGGACCACACCCGAGGCCATCACATTGCGCTGGAACACTTCGGCGTAACCGCCCAGCGATGCCACGCCTTCCTGGATCCGCGCGCCGCCGGAATCGTTGAGTCCGATCACCGGCGCGCCGACCTTCATCGCGTGGTCCATGATCTTGCAGATCTTCTCGGCATGCGCCTCCGACAGCGCGCCGCCGAAGACGGTGAAGTCCTGGCTGTAGACGAAGACCAGCCGGCCGTTGATCGTGCCGTAGCCGATGACCACACCGTCACCGGGGATCTTCTGGTCCGCCATGCCGAAGTCGTGGCAGCGGTGCTCGACGAACATGTCCCATTCCTCGAAGCTTCCCGGGTCGAGCAGGAGTTCGAGGCGTTCGCGCGCCGTCAGCTTGCCCTTGGCGTGCTGCGCGTCGATGCGCCCCTGGCCGCCGCCCAGCCGCGCGGCGGCACGCTGGTTTTCGAGTTCGCGAATGATCTCGTGCATGCGTGGACTCCCCGATGAAAGTTCCTTGTGTCTGGAGGCGGGCCGATTCGGCGGTGAGTCGGCTTCAGTCTTTCCGCGCGCGGGCGAGCAGGCGCTCGGCCGCCATCGCCGGCGTGAGCTGGCCGGCGGCGACCGCGTCGAGTGTCGTCGGCAGCAGCGCGCCGACGCCCGGGTGCGCACGGAAGTCGGCGCGCAGCCGCGCGTCGATCAAAGTCCACATCCAGTCGAGCGCCTGGCCGCGGCGACGGGCGACGAACTCTCCGGTCGATTGCATGGTGTCGCGGTAGCGCAGGACTTCGCCCCAGAAGGTCGCGATGCCCTCGCCCTTGATCCCCGACAGCGCGAGCACCGGAGGCTGCCAGTGGGGCGAGGACGGGCGCATGAGCGTGAGCGCGTTCAGAATCGTGTGCTGCGCGGTCCGGGCGAGCTGCGGATCGAGGTCGGCCTTGTTGATCACGATCAGGTCGGCGAGCTCGACGATCCCCTTCTTGATCGCCTGCAGGTCGTCGCCCGCGTTCGGCAGCTGGAGCAGCACCATCATGTCGGTCATCCGGACCACCGCGGTTTCCGATTGACCGACGCCGACCGTCTCGACGATGATGACATCGAACCCGGCCGCCTCGCACACCAGCAGCGCCTCGCGCGTGCGCGCCGCCACGCCGCCGAGCGAGCCGCCCGTGGGGGACGGCCGGATGAATGCCTGCGGCGCGCGCGCCAGCTCCTCCATCCGCGTCTTGTCCGCGAGAATCGAGCCGCCGGTGACGGTGCTCGACGGGTCGACTGCGAGCACTGCGACCCGGTGCCCTTGCTTGATCAGATGCAGGCCGAGGGTTTCGATGAACGTCGACTTGCCCACGCCCGGTGCACCGCTGATGCCGACGCGTATCGAGTGGCCCGTGTGCGGCAGCAGCGCCTCCAGCACGGCCTGGCCGCGCGACTGGTGATCGCGGCGCGTGGATTCGATCAGGGTAATGGCCTTGGCGAGCGCACGGCGCTCACCGCTGCGTATGCCCGCCACCAGCATGCGCTCGGCGACGCCGAGCGCATGCTCCGCATCCGGACTGCCGCCGATTTTCGTGACGGCGCGGTTCATCGGCAAGCGCCGGCGCGCGCCGTCTGCGGCACGCCGCTGCGCCACGCCGCCTGGCGCATCACGCCGCCCGCTTCGCCCGCGTCGCGCGGATCGCGGCGAGCACTGCCTTCGCCGCCGCGCTGATCACGGTGCCGGGGCCGAACACCGCGGCCACGCCCGCGGCCGCCAGGAATTCGTAGTCCTGCGCCGGAATGACACCCCCGACGACGACCAGTATGTCCATCGCGCCCTGCGCCCGCAGCGCCGCGATCAGCTGCGGCACCAGCGTCTTGTGCCCGGCGGCGAGCGTGGACACGCCGACGACGTGCACGTCGTTCTCGATCGCCTGACGCGCGGCCTCCTCCGGGGTCTGGAAGAGCGGCCCGATGTCGACGTCGAAACCGAGATCGGCGAACGCCGTGGCGATCACCTTGGCACCGCGGTCGTGGCCGTCCTGGCCGAGCTTCGCCACCATCAGCCGCGGCCGGCGCCCCTCCTCCTCGGCGAACCGGGCGACGTCCCGCTGCAGCTCCTTCCATGCGCCGTCGTTCTCGAATGCCGCGCCGTAGACGCCCGACACGCTCTCGGTGCGCGCCCGGTAGCGGCCATACACCTGCTCCAGTGCAGCGGAAATCTCGCCGACAGTCGCGCGCACGCGCACGGCCCTGATCGCGAGGTCGAGCAGATTGCCGTTCCCCGCGCGCGCGGCCGCGGTCAATGCGCCCAGTGCGCTCGCCACGGCGCCGGCAACACGCCCGGCGCGCACTTCCGCCAGCCGCTTCAGCTGCGCTTCGCGCACGGCGGTGTTGTCGATCTCGCGGGTGGTGAGCGGGGCCTCGGCGTCGAGCCGATACTTGTTGACCCCGACGATGACGTCTTCGCCGCGGTCGATGCGCGCCTGCTTCGCCGCCGCGCACTGCTCGATCCGGAGCTTCGCCCAGCCGCTCTCGACCGCCTTGGTCATGCCGCCCATCGCCTCGACTTCCTCGATGATCGTCCAGGCCGCGTCGGCCATGTCCTGGGTCAGCTTTTCCATCAGATAGGAGCCGGCCCACGGGTCGATCACGTTGCCGATGTGGGTCTCTTCCTGGATCATCAGCTGCGTGTTGCGGGCGATGCGGGCGGAGAAGTCGGTCGGCAGCGCGATCGCCTCGTCGAAGGAGTTCGTGTGCAGCGATTGCGTGCCGCCGAACACCGCCGCCAGCGCCTCGATCGTGGTGCGCACGACGTTGTTGTAGGGATCCTGCTCGGTGAGCGACCACCCGGACGTCTGGCAGTGCGTGCGCAGCAGCATCGATTTCTGCTGCTGCGGCGCGAACTCCTGCATGATGCGCCACCACAGCAGGCGCGCGGCACGCAGCTTGGCGATCTCCAGATAGAAGTTCATGCCGATGGCGAAAAAGAACGACAGCCGGCCGGCGAACGCGTCGACGTCCATGCCGGTCGCCAGGGCGGTGCGCACGTATTCCTTGCCGTCCGCGAGCGTCAGTGCCAGCTCCAGCGCCTGCGTCGCGCCCGCCTCCTGCATGTGGTAGCCGGAGATCGAGATCGAGTTGAACTTCGGCATGTGCCTCGTCGTGTACCCGATGATGTCGCCGATGATCCGCATCGACGGCGCCGGCGGATAGATGTACGTGTTGCGGACCATGAACTCCTTGAGGATGTCGTTCTGGATGGTCC
>CAYGYQ010000298.1:0-3305 GCA_964354035.1 uncultured Bordetella sp. | reverse complement strand
AGATAAAAGTCGGCGAAGCGGCGCGTGTCGCGCAACACCTCGAAGTTCTCGCCGTACAGGTCATCGGCGAGGTCCACGACACCTTTGCGTCCATCGTTGAATTCCAGCCAGATCTTGTAGTCTCCGAGGTACCGCGCTTCCGTCACATGTCGCTGCACATTCTCGTAATGAGCCAACTCGACCTCCACCGGGCAGGTTGACGAACGCGCCGCCGGATCCGCCTGGCGCTTTGCAGCGCCGGGCTTCCCGCGGCATGAGCCGGCCGGACCGCTGACCTGGCCCGCACCCTGGTGCTCGCTATTTGCCCCGCAGCGGCAGCAGCGCGAACGACGTCTGCTGCGGCGAAGGCAATCCGGCACGCGGCCGGGAATCCGCCCCGACATCGCGGCCGTCACGCTCCGCCACCGCGCTGGTGGCCGGCCAGCGCCAATGGCGCCGGCCGGCCTTGTCGGTGTAGGACTCCCACCGGTCGGTTCTTGCGTTCATCGCTTGCCCTCCTGTCCGGGTTTGCGGCTTTTTGATCCTCGGCTGCGCGGTCCGTCCATGACTGTCCCGGCGGACCTGTCGCAGTTGGTGCTGATGATCGGCCTACGTTGCCTGCTCGACTGCTCCCTGCTGCTCCGCGTCACTGGCACGCTTCGCAACCGGGGTCGTCGATCTTGCAGTACTTCGGTTCGTCGCCGGCGGCCTTCGCCGCCGGCGCGTTGCGGCTGGAAGCGCCGGTGGCGAGCATCCCGCTTGTCGTCGGCACGGCGTTGAGCTCGCCGCCCTCGCCGGTGGACTTCTCGGCGGCGGTTGCGGCCAGCGTGCGCAGGTAGTAGGTGGTCTTGAGACCGCGCAGCCACGCGAGCTTGTAGGTCTCGTCGAGCTTCTTGCCCGACGCGCCCGCCATGTAGATGTTGAGGCTCTGCGCCTGGTCGATCCACTTCTGGCGCCGCGCGCCAGCCTCGATGATCCACTTGGCGTCGACCTCGAACGCGGTCGCATACAGATTGCGCAGGTCGGCCGGCACGCGATCGATCGTCGCCAGCGAGCCGTCGAAATACTTGAGGTCGGCGACCATCACCTCGTCCCACAGGTTGCGCGTCTTGAGCTCGGCCACGAGATGCTCGTTGATGACCGTGAACTCGCCGGACAGGTTCGACTTGACGTAGAGGTTCTGGTACTCAGGCTCGATCGATGCGCTGACGCCGATGATGTTGGAGATCGTCGCCGTCGGGGCGATCGCCACGCAGTTCGAGTTGCGCATGCCGTGAATGCGGATGCGCGAGCGCAGCGCCTCCCAGTCCATCGTCGCCGACTCGTCGATGTCGACGTAGCCGCCGCGCTCCTCGCGCAGCAGCTTGAGCGTGTCCTGCGGCAGGATCCCGCGGTCCCAGAGGCTGCCCTTGTACGACGAATAGCGGCCACGCTCGGCGGCAAGCTCGGTCGACGCCCAGTACGCGTAGTAACAGACGGCCTCCATCGTCGTGTCGGCGATCTTCATCGCGGCTTCCGACGCGTAGGGCGTGTGCGTGAGGTGGAGGCAGTCCTGGAAGCCCATGATGCCGAGGCCGACCGGACGGTGCTTCAGGTTGGAGTTGCGCGCCTTGGCCACGGCGTAGTAGTTGATGTCGATGACGTTGTCGAGCATCCGCATCGCGGTGCGGACCGTCTGCTGGAGCTTGGTGTGGTCGAGCTCCCACGTGGCCGCACTCCCGTCGCCGGTCCGCTTCATGTGCGCGAGCAGGTTGACCGAGCCCAGGTTGCACACGGCGATCTCGGTGGCGCTCGTGTTGAGCGTGATCTCGGTGCACAGGTTCGAGCTGTGGACGGTGCCCACGTGCTGCTGCGGCGAGCGGGCGTTGCAGGCGTCCTTGAACGTGATCCACGGATGGCCGGTCTCGAACAGCATCGACAGCATCTTCCGCCAGAGCTGCACCGCGGGGACCCGCTTGAACAGCTTGAGTTCGCCCTTGGCAGCGAGCCCTTCGTAGCGCGTGTAGGCGTCCTCGAACGCGCGTCCCCACTTGTCGTGCAGGTCGGGCACGTCCGACGGCGAGAACAGCGTCCAGTCGCCACCCTCGATGACGCGCTTCATGAACAGGTCGGGAATCCAGTTCGCCGTGTTCATGTCGTGCGTGCGGCGGCGGTCGTCGCCGGTGTTCTTGCGCAGTTCGAGGAACTCCTCGATGTCGAGGTGCCAGGACTCGAGGTAGGTACACACCGCGCCTTTGCGCTTGCCGCCCTGGTTGACGGCCACGGCGGTATCGTTGACGACCTTGAGGAACGGCACCACGCCCTGCGACTTGCCATTGGTGCCCTTGATGTGCGAGCCCATCGCGCGAACGTTGGTCCAGTCGTTGCCGAGGCCGCCGGCGAACTTGGAGAGCAGCGCGTTTTCCTTGATGGCTTCGTAGATGCCGTCGAGGTCGTCCGCAACCGTAGTGAGATAGCAGGACGACAACTGCGAACGGTGCGTGCCGGCGTTGAACAGCGTGGGCGTCGAGCTCATGAAGTCGAACGTCGAGAGCACGTTGTAGAACTCGATCGCGCGCGCCTCGCGCTCGACCTCGTTCAGCGCGAGTCCCATCGCCACCCGCATGAAGAAGCATTGCGGCAGCTCGAACCGGCGTCCCGCATTGGCGTGCACCGCGTACTGGTCGACGAGGAAATAGCGGTCGTACAGCGTCTGCAGCCCGAGATAGCCGAACTGCAGGTCGCGCTCGGGCTTCAGGGCGGCGCCGAGCGCCTTCATGTCGTACTGCAGCAGCGCTTCGTTCAGCAGGCCGATCTTGACCCCGTGCTGCACGAATTGCGGGAAGTATTCGGCGTACTTCGTCGCCATGTCGTGCTGGGCGGTTTCGGCGCCAAGGGCTTCGTGGCGCAGCGCATCGAGGAGCAGGCGCGCGGTGACGAAACTGTACGCCGGGTCCTTCTCGATCAACGTGCGCGCGGCCAGCACGACGCACTTGCGCACTTCCTCCATCGGCACGCCGTTGTAGAGGTCCTTCAGCGTTGCCTTGAGAATGCGCTCCTGGTCGACGCCGGCCAACCCGGCGCAGGATTCCCTGACCAGACCGGTCAGCCGCTCGAGGTCGAGCGGCTTCGACACGCCGTTGTCGAGCACGGTGATCGTCGCGCTCTCGGGCTTGCCGCGTTTCTGCGATTTTTCGTGCGCGCGCTCCTGCGAGCGGCGCTCCCGGTACAGGACGTAGGCGCGCGCCACCTCGTGCTCGCCGCCGCGCATCAGCGCGAGCTCGACCTGGTCCTGGATTTCCTCGATGTGGATCGCGCCGCCCTCGGGCTTGCGCTTCATCAGCGCG
>CAYGYQ010000297.1:0-3306 GCA_964354035.1 uncultured Bordetella sp. | reverse complement strand
TCGCGCTGCGCGCTCCGGTATTCGCCCTTGGGGCGGCCCGGCGGGCTCATGCCGCATCGGCATTAACCCCTGCCTGCGGACAGCGCCAAGAGATGCCTTCCTCGGACGATCGCGAAACGGACCTCGCCCGCCACCGCGCGGCGATCGACGCGCTCGATCGCGAGATCCTCGAGCGCCTCAACGCCCGCGCGACGCACGCGCAGGCGATCGGCGCGCTGAAAGGCGCCGCCGCGGCGTACCGCCCCGAGCGCGAGGCACAGGTGCTTTCGCGCCTGCAGTCCGCCAACCCGGGGCCGCTCCCGAACGAGGCCGTCGCCGGCATCTTTCGCCAGGTGATGTCGGCATGCCTGGCGCTGGAGCGCACGCTGCGCGTCGCCTATCTGGGCCCGGCGGGCACGTTCTCCCACGAGGCGGTCGCCAAGCATTTCGGCGAGTTCGTCGACACGCTGCCTTGCGCGACGATCGACGAAGTGTTCCGGGCGGCGGAGAGCGAACAGACCGACCATGCCGTCGTGCCGGTGGAGAACTCCACGGAGGGCGTGGTCGGGCGCACGCTCGATCTCATGTGCCAGACGCCGTTGTCCGTCTGCGGCGAGATTCGCTTGCGCATCCGCCAGAACCTGCTGTCGACGGCGGCCGCGGCGGACGAGGTGACCCGGGTCTATTCGCACGCGCAATCGCTGGCCCAATGCGCGGAATGGCTGGGCCGCCATCTGCCCGATGCCGCCCGCGTGGCGGTGGCGAGCAACGCCGAGGCGGCCCGAATGGCGGCAGCCGAGCCCGGATCGGCGGCGATAGCCGGCGGGCACGCCGCTGCGATCTACGGGCTCAATGTGCTGGCGTCGCACATCGAGGACGAGCCCAACAATACGACGCGCTTCTGGGTGCTGGGCCGCAACCGGGTGCCACCCTCCGGACGCGACGAGACTTCGCTGGTGATGTCGGCGCCCAACCGCCCCGGCGCCATGCATGCGCTGCTGGAACCCTTCGCCACCCACGGCGTCAGCATGACGCGCTTCGAATCGCGGCCCGCACGGACGGGCCTGTGGGAATACCTCTTCTTTGTCGACGTCGTCGGGCACGAAACCGAGCCGACGGTTGCGTTGGCGCTTGCCGAACTTGGTAAAAAAGCACCTATGCTCAAGATATTGGGATCGTATCCTGCAGCAGTTTATTAGGAGTGTCATGAGCCCGTCTCCCGATCACGAGCATCGCCACGATCCATCTCTCCAGGCACCGGCCTACGTGCGCAATCTGGCGCCGTACGTTCCGGGAAAACCGGTCGCCGACCTCGCGCGCGAATTCGGACTGGCCGAGCGCGACATCATCAAGCTCGCGTCCAACGAGAACCCGCGCGGGCCGAGCGCGGCGGTGCGGGCGGCGATCCTGCGCGCAGTCGACGAGCTCTGCCGCTACCCCGACGGCAACGGCTTCGCGCTAAAGGCCGCGCTGTCGGAGCGCCACGGCGTGCCCCCCGACCGGATCGTCCTCGGCAACGGCTCCAACGACATCCTGGAGCTGGTGACGCAGGCCTTTCTGCGGCCCGGCGATCAGGCCGTCTATTCGCGCCACGCCTTTGCCGTCTATCCGCTGGCCGTGCAGGCGCGGGGTGCGGCCGGCATCGAGGTTCCTGCGCGCGACTTCGGCCACGACTTGCCGGCGATGCGCGCCGCCATCACGCCGGCGACGCGCATCCTGTTTGTCGCCAATCCCAACAATCCGACCGGGACCTGGATCGCGCCGGATGTGCTGGAGGCGTTCATCGCCTCGATTCCCGAGGATGTCCTCGTCGTGCTGGACGCGGCCTACGACGAGTACCTCGAGCCGGCGCAGCAGGCGAGGTCCGCCGCGTGGACCGGGGCATACGCCAATCTCATTGTTTCGCGGACCTTTTCCAAGGCCTACGGGCTGGCGGCGCTGCGCGTGGGCTACGGGATCATGAACGCGGAGGTCGCCGGGATGCTGAACCGCGTGCGCCAGCCGTTCAACGTCAATGCGCTCGCGCAGGCCGCGGCGGTGGCGGCGCTGGCCGACACGGAATACGTCGACGCGAGCCGCACGCTCAACCGTGCCGGCATGCGCCAGCTCGAGGACGGTGCGAAGGCGCTGGGCCTCACGTTCATTCCGTCGCACGGCAACTTCCTGCTGCTGCGCGTCGGCGATGCGGAGCGAGTGTTCGGGCGCTTGCTCGAGCAGGGCGTGATCGTGCGTCCGGTCGCCAACTACGCGCTGCCGGAGTACCTGCGCGTCACCGTCGGCTTGGCTGCCGAGAATCGCCGCTTTCTCGACGCCCTGCAATCGGCGCTCGCGCACTGACGCCCATGCGCGCCGGCGCCCCCAGCATCGGCAGGCTCGTCGTGGTCGGCGTCGGGCTCGTCGGCGGTTCCTTCGCGCTGGGGCTCAAGGCCGCGGGCCGCGTCGACACCGTCGTCGGCGTCGGGCGCGGGCGCGCCAACCTCGATGCGGCCGTCACGCTCGGCATCATCGACCGCGCGACCCTGATCGACACCGATTGGACGCGCGAGCTCGCCGATGCCGACCTCGTGCTGCTGGCCACACCGGTGGCGCAGTTCCCCGCGCTCTTCGAAGCCATGGCCGGCCGGCTGCCGCCGCAGGCGGTGCTGACGGATGCCGGAAGCACCAAGCAGAACGCGATTGCCGCCGCGCGGCAGCACCTGGGCGCGGCGCTGCCGCGCTTCGTGCCGGGACATCCGATCGCCGGCACCGAGCACACCGGCGCGGCGGCCGCGTTCGCGACGCTTTATCGCGACCGCAACGTCGTGCTGACGCCGTTGCCCGAAACCGATCCCGAGGCCGTTGCCCTGGTCGGGGCGCTCTGGAGCGCATGCGGTGCGCGGGTGCAGGAACTCGATCCGGGAACGCACGACCGGATCTTCGCCGCCGTCTCGCACCTGCCGCATCTGCTCGCCTTCGCGCTCGTCGACCTGCTCGCGGCGCGTCCGGATGCCGCCGAGGTCTTCCGCTATGCGGCGAGCGGGTTTCGCGACTTCACCCGGATTGCCGCGGGCTCGCCGGAGATGTGGCGCGACATCGCGCTCGCCAACCGCGGTGCGCTCCTCGCCGAGATCGACGCGTACCGTGGAGAGCTCGATCGCATCGGCGCCATGGTGGCGGCGGGTGACGGCGCCGCGCTCCAAGCGGTGTTCGCGCGCGCGGCCACCGCGCGCCGGGCGTGGGGTGCGCGATTCGATGCGGGTCCCGCCGTTGCGGCGGACGGTCCGCGCGAGGCCTGAGGATGAACAGCCCCCACGCTCACTGTGTGCGGCTTCGCCGCATCCCGCTACG
>CAYGYQ010000296.1:0-3332 GCA_964354035.1 uncultured Bordetella sp. | reverse complement strand
CCGATGAACATGGCGGAAAGCATGGTGAAAATGAAGGTCTGGAGCAGGGCGATCTGGTTGTCCGGGAATGGACCGGGATCGGCCCGACCGACGGAGATGGCACCGACGGCACTTTCCTCGCGCAGCAGCGGGACGGCCACGACGCTGCGGAAGCCACTCATCGCCGAGTTTGCCGCTATCGCGTACTCCGGGTCCCCGTCCACGTCCGGAATTGCGACGATGCTCCGCGATAGGATCGCCCGGGTAGCGGCGACCTCGCGACCCGGCGGACGCGGGAAGAAATGGCGCAGCGCGTCGGCATAGTCCGGGTTCGCGTTGACCAATGCCGCCAGATGAATGAGCGCGCCGTCGAACATGAAGACGTTCGCCGAATCGGCGCGGCAGAGCCTGTGCGCCGCCGCCGCAATGGTCTCGAAGACCGGCTGCACATCCTTCTGCGATTGGCTGATCACGCGCAGGATCTCGCTCGTCGCCGTCTGCTGCTCCAGCGCCACGGTTAGGTCGCGATTGCGGGCACCGAGCTCGGTGAAGAGGCGCACGTTTTCGATCGCGATCACCGCCTGGTCGGCGAAGGTCTTGAGCAATTCCACCTGCTTGTCCGAGAACGGCCTGACCTCCGTCCGAAACAGATCGATGACTCCGACCGTCGCTCCCTCGCGCAGCAGGGGCACGGCAAGCATCGTGCGATGTCCGAGCCGGCGCTGGAGCTCGCGCCCCATCGGATATTCGTCCTCGCTTTCGGCGGCGAGGTCGTGGATATGGAAGCTGCGCCGCTCGACGGCCGCGCGTCCGGACACCGACTCCCTCGTTAGGGGCATCTCGAGGGCCTCGATGCCTCCGCTGCGGCGGATCAACATCTCCCCGAACGCACCGACGGCGGCGGCGCCACGGAGCACGCTGCCGTGGACACGCAGAAGCGCAACGTCCGGAGCACCGCAAAAGCGGGCGGCGGCGCGGACGACCGTCTCGAGGACCGGCTGAATGTTAGTGGGCGAGTTGGCGATCGCGCGCAGGATCTCGCTTGTCGCCTCGTGCTGCTCCAGGGCCTCGGCGAGGTCGTCGTTGCGGGCGTTCACCTCCTTGAACAGCCGCACATTTTCGATGGCGATCGCCGCCTGCCGCGCAAACGTCTGCACCAGCGCGACCTGATCGGGGGCGAACAGCCCCGGCTCACGGCGCCACAGGAAGATCGCGCCGTACGCGCCGGCTTCGCGCAAGAGCGGCACCGCGAGCGCCGCCCGGAATCCGGTGAGGCGTGCATTGTCCCGGGCATCGGGAAACTGGGTGTCGAGCAGAGGAAGGATGTCCGCCAGGTGGACGATGTCGCCGTCCAGCACCGCGCGGCCGGAAATCGACGTCCGCTTCAACGCGACTGGGACGACAGGAATCGGGGTCTCTCCGCCGACAGAGAAATCTGCCGCGGCGTTCAGCACATCGCCATCGATGATCAGCACGCGTGCAAAAGGTGCCTTGCACAGGCGAGCCGCTCGCTCGGCGACGGCGTCCAGCACCGGCTGCACATCGGATGGCGAGGCAGAGATGACGCGCAGGATCTCGCTCGTCGCTGCCTGCTGTTCCAATGCCTCCGCCAGGCGCGTCTCGAGGGCGCGGATTCGGGCGTCGTCGGTCGCGATGGGCTTCCTGCCAGCAGGGCGCTTGGCTTCGACCTTCGCCTTCGCGGGCTTCACCCCCCGATTCATCGCCCCCCCCTTGGCCCTGACAACCGTCACAAACCGGCAGCGACCGCCGACAGGCTAGGCGAAGTCGCTGTCGCGGGCAAGAGGGACGCGCCGGGAATCAGTCGCCCGGCGCCGTCGCGATGTCGGCGAGGATCGGTTCCAGCACCCGGATCAGGTCCGCCGGCGCCATGCCAACGAGATAGCCGCGCCGGCCGCCGTTGACGTAAATGTAGGGCAGAGCGGCGATCCCGCGCTCCATGTAAACCGGCATCGCGCGGCGGGTGCCGAACGGGCTGGTGCCGCCGACCTGGTACCCCGAGTGCCGGTCGGCGACGGCCGGCGCGCAGATGGCCACTGTCTTGACGCCGAGGACGCGCGCCAGCGCCTTGGTCGACACTTCGCGGTCGCCGTGCATCAGCACGACCAGCGGTTGCTTTGCGTCATCTTCCATCACCAGCGTCTTGATGACGGCGTGCTCGGACACGCCCAGCTCGCGCGCCGACACCGTCGTGCCGCCGCGTTCCTCGTAGTCGTACGGATGGTGGGTGAACGCGACGCCGTGCTCCCGCAGCACCCGCACGGCGTTGGTTGCCGGATGCCTGTCCTTCGCCACAGGGGAGCGCCGAAACGGACCTCAGCCCCGCGGATGGTGCTGCGCGTGGAGCTTCTTCAGCCGCTCGCGCGCGACGTGGGTGTAGATCGTCGTCGTCGTGATGTCGGCATGGCCGAGCAGCAATTGCACCACGCGCAGATCGGCGCCGTGGTTGAGGAGATGCGTCGCGAACGCATGCCGCAGCACGTGCGGCGAAATGCTCGTGGCAGGAATACCGGCCTTCATGCCGAGGCGCTTCAGCAGCGCCCAGAACGCCTGTCGGGTGAGCGGGCCCCGGCGTGCGGTGACGAACACCGCGGCGCTCTTGCCTTCGCCGACAAGCGCAGGCCGCCCTGTGACGAGATAGCGCTTGAGCCAGACGATCGATTCCTCGCCGAGCGGGACGAGCCGCTCCTTGCTGCCCTTGCCGAGCACGCGGACGACCCCCATGTCAAGCGACACCTGCGCCAGCGTGAGGCCGACGAGCTCGGAAACGCGCAAGCCGGTCGCGTACAGCGTTTCGAGCATCGCGCGGTCGCGCAGGCCGAGCGTGGTTTCCGGATCCGGTGCGGCGAGCAGCGCCTCGACCTCAACCTCGGACAGGTTCTTCGGCAGCCGCCGCGGCAGTTTCGGCGCGCGCACGCGCAGCGTCGGATCGGCACGCAGCGTCCCCTGCAGCAGCTGCAGCGCGTAGAAGCGCCGCAGCGACGACAGTCGCCGGGCGATCGACGTCGCCTTGGCCTTAGCGCGGAACTGTTCGGCGAGAAACGCCTCGACGTCGTTTCGCTGCGCGGCGAGAAGCGAGCCGCCGCGCCGGTCGAGCCAGCCCGCCCAAGCGGTCAGATCGCGGCGATAGCTCGACAGCGACGAGGGCGCGAGCCCGTCCTGCAGCCAGACCTGGTCGCAGAAGGTGTCGATCAGCTCGGCGGAGGCGGGCGGCATGGTCGAATGCGACGGACGGCGATCCGCTCAGGCGCCGAAGCGGTAGCCCTCGTGCGCCAGCAGCCAGCGCTTGATCGCGATGGGGTCGCCCCCCACGGCATTCATGAACCCGCCGAGCG
>CAYGYQ010000295.1:0-3350 GCA_964354035.1 uncultured Bordetella sp. | reverse complement strand
GCCCCCCGGGGGGGCAGTCAGTGCCCTTCGGGCGGCCGGGCGGGCACTGAGGACGGCGAATGGCTTACGAGAATATCCTGTTCACGATCGAAGCCGGCATCGCGCGGCTGACGCTCAATCGCCCGGACCGGCTCAACAGCTTCACCGACGCGATGCATGCCGAGGTGCGCGATGCGCTCGCGCGCGTCAAGACGGATCCGTCGGTGCGCGTGCTGCTGCTGACCGGCGCGGGCCGCGGCTTCTGCGCCGGCCAGGACCTCGGCGACCGCGCCGTTGCGCCCGGGGCGGAGCCCGTCGACATCGGTGCGTCGATCGAGCGCAACTACAAGCCGCTCGTGCTCGCGTTGCGCGCGCTGCCGTTGCCGGTCGTCTGCGCGGTCAATGGCGTCGCCGCGGGCGCCGGCGCGAACGTGGCGCTCGCCTGCGATCTCGTCATCGCGGCGAAATCCGCGAGCTTCATCCAGGCGTTCTGCAGGATCGGGCTCATGCCCGACGCCGGCGGGACCTACTTCCTGCCGCGTCTTGTCGGCAGCGCCCGCGCCCTGGGGCTTGCGCTGCTCGGCGACAAGCTCCCGGCGGAGCAGGCGGCGCAGTGGGGGCTCATCTGGCAATGCGTGGACGACGCGGAACTGCCCGCCGCCACCGACAAGCTGCTCGCTCATCTGGCGCAGGCGCCCACGCGCGCGCTGGCGGCCATCAAGGAGGCGCTGCAGGCTTCCGCTGGCAACTCGCTGCCGGCGCAGCTCGATCTGGAGCGGGACCGGCAGCGGGAATTGGGTCGCGCCGACGACTATGCCGAGGGTGTCGCCGCGTTCACCGCCAAGCGCCCGCCGCGCTTCACCGGTCGGTAGGATGAACAGCCCCCACGCTCACTCCATCCGCCGTCTCCAGGGGGCGTCGGCTGAGCGCGGGCAAGCCCGCGCCCACGACATGGCGTTCGGCAAACACCGTTGGCGCGGCCTTGGCCGCGCTCCGCGATTGCTGGCTCCCGAGTGGGCGCGCAGTGCCTTTTGTGCGGCCGAGCATGCGTTGAGTTGGCCGCGATGACCGCCGCGCTGTCTCCGGACTCCACGGTTGCCGTCATCGGCGCCGGCGCGATGGGCGCCGGCATTGCGCAGATCGCCGCGCTCAACGGACATCGCGTCCAGCTGCACGACAACCGTTTCGGTGCCGGCGATGCCGCGAAGAAGGGGATCGCGGAAACGCTCGACAAGCTGGTGGCCAAAGGCCGGCTCGCCCGCGCCGATGCGGATACCGCGGTAGCGCGGATCGCCACCGTAGTGGCGCTGCCCGACGTCTGCGTGGCGCAGCTGGTGATCGAAGCGATCGTGGAGGACCTCGGCGCCAAGCGGGAGCTGTTGCAGCGCATCGAGAACGTCGTGACTTCGGAGTGCATCCTCGCGTCGAACACTTCGTCGATTTCGATCACCGCGCTCGGCGCCGGCATGAAGCACCCGGGCCGCGTCGTCGGCATGCATTTCTTCAATCCGGCGCCGCTGATGCCGTTGGTCGAGATCGTCTCGGGACTGGCGACGTCGTCATCCGTGGCTAAAGCGACCTTCGCGACGGCACTGGCGTGGGGCAAGACCCCCGTTTACGCGTCGTCGACGCCGGGCTTCATCGTCAACCGCTGCGCCCGGCCGTTCTATGCCGAAGGCCTGCGGCTGCTCGCCGAGCACGCGGCCGATCCCGCCACGCTCGACGCGGTGCTCCGCGAGGCCGGAGGCTTCCGCATGGGGCCCTTCGAGCTGATCGACCTGATCGGTCTCGACGTGAACCTCGCGGTGACGAGGAGCATCTGGGAGGCCTATTTCCACGATCCGCGCTACGCGCCATCGGTGCTGCAGCAGGAGCGTGTCGCGGCGGGTTACTTCGGCCGCAAGACAGGACGGGGGTTCTACGATTACGCTCCGGGGGCGGGGAAGCCCGCGCCCGATACCGAGGCGAGCCAGCCCGCGCCGGCGCAGGTGACCGTGCACGGCGATCTCGGCGTCGCGTCGCCTCTGGCGGAGCGCCTGGCCAACGGCGGGGTGACGGTCGAGCGGGCGCGCGCCGATTCCCGGTTCCCGGACGGGGCGATCCACGTCGCCGGCGGCGCCGGTGGTGCGTGGCTCGTGCGCACCGATGGCCGCACCGCCACCCGCCGGGTGATCGACGCGGGCGTGCGCGACGTCGTGCTCTTCGATCTTGCGCTCGACTACTCGGCCGCGACCCGCCTCGCGGTCGCTCGGGCGGATACCTGCAGCGACACCGCCTACGCGTCCGCCGTTGGCGCGCTGCAGGCGGCCGGCATCGCGGTCTCGCGTCTCGACGATGTCGCCGGACTCGCGGTGCTGCGCATCGTCGCGATGCTCGCCAACGAAGCGGCAGATGCCGTCGTTCAGGGGGTGGCCGCGCCGGACGCCATCGACATCGCGATGCAAAAGGGCGTCAACTACCCGCGCGGCCCGCTCGCCTGGGCCGACGCCATCGGCGCCGGCACGGTGCGCGACGCGCTGGCGCATCTCGCCGCGCATTACGGCGAGGACCGCTACCGCACTTCGCCGCTGGTCGCGCGCCGCGCGGCGACGGGAGGGCGTCTCGTTGGGTGAGCACCATCCGGCGATGACCACGGCCGATGCGCGCACGCTGGCCGAGCGCGTCGCCGATTCGATGTACGAGCGGGACACCGCGACGCAGGCGCTCGGCATCCGCATCGCGCACGTCGGCCCCGGTTACGCCGAGCTGGCGATGACGGTGCGGGCCGACATGCTGAACGGTCACGAGATCTGCCACGGCGGTTTCATCTTCACGCTCGCCGACAGCGCGTTCGCCTACGCCTGCAACAGCTACAATCTGAACACCGTGGCGTCGGGCTGCGCGATCGAATTCACGGCCCCGGCGCGGGCGGGCGACGTGCTGGCGGCGCGGGCGCACGAGCGGCAGCTGGCGGGGCGCACCGGCGTGTACGACGTCGAGGTGGCCAATCAGCGCGGCGAGACCGTCGCGCTGTTCCGCGGCAAGAGCTACCGGATCAAGGGTCATCTGATCGAGGAATAGGAGGAAGCCATGACGGTCAAGCAGCCGGGTCCCGGCGAGCTCGAGCCCATCGAAACCGCGAGCGCCGCGCAGCTCGAGGCGCTGCAGCTCGAACGCCTGCGCTGGACGCTCGCCCACGCGTACGAGCACGTGCCGCACTATCGACGCAAATTCGATGCCGCCGGTGTCCATCCGCGCGATCTGAAGACGCTCGCGGACCTCGGGAAGTTCCCGTTCACGGCCAAGAAGGACCTGCGCGACAACTATCCGTTCGGGATGTTCGCAGTGCCGCGTGAGCAGGTTGTCCGGATCCACGCATCGTCCGGCACGAC
>CAYGYQ010000294.1:0-3381 GCA_964354035.1 uncultured Bordetella sp. | reverse complement strand
CGATGGTCGAGCGGTCGCGCACGCCCAGCGCGCTGCCGGTGACGAAATAGAAGCGGTCCGCGGCAAGCCGCGTAATCGTCACGTCCGCTTCGATGCCGCCACGCTCGTTGCACAACTGCGTGTAGACGATGGTGCCGACCGGCCGGTCGATGTCGTTGCCGGCGAGCTTCTGCAGCAGCGCGAGCGCGCCGGGGCCGTGCACCTCGTACTTGGAAAACGAGCTCATGTCGATCAGCGCGACCCGCTCGCGCACCGCGCGATGCTCGGCGCCGATCGCGTCGAATGCGCTTCCACGCTCGAACGACGGCACTTCGACCGCCGGTGTTCCCGGCGGTGCGAACCAGTTCGGCCGCTCCCAGCCGAACTTGTTGCCGTAGACGGCGCCGGCGGCCTTCAGGGCTGCGTGCAGCGGACTGCGCCGCGCGTCGCGGCCGGCGTCGGCCTCGTACGCCGGCCAGGCGATGTGATAGTAGCGGCCGTAGCTCTCGACGGCGCGCGCGTACATGAATTCCCTGACCGAGTGCGGCGCGCCGAAGCGGCGCACGTCGAATGGCCACAGGTCCATGCCCGGGTCGCCGTCCACGATCCAGTTGGCCATCACCCACCCGGCGCCGCCGGACGCGGCAATGCCCGAGGTGAGGCCGCAGCAGAGGTAGAAGTTGTCGAGTTCCGGCGAGAGTCCGATGATCGGCTCGCCGTCGGCGGTGATCGGGATCGGGCCGTTGATCATCTGCCGGATGCCCACTTCGTTCAGCGCGGGAATCCGCGCGGCGGCCGCCTCCGCAATCGGCGCGAAGCGCTCGAAGTCCGGCTGCAGCAGCTCGGGGCCGAAGTCCTTGTGGATGCCATTGGCACCCCAGGGCGGCGTGTTCTTCTCCCAGCCTCCTACCGCGAGCGCGCCAGGCTCGGGTTTGACGTAGAAGTTGCCGTCCGGGTCGCGCAGCGTCGGCAGGCCGGCTGGGAAGCGATCGGTCTTCTCGGTGACGAAATACTGGTGCTCGACCGCGCACGAGGGCACGCGGGTCCCGGCCATCGCCGCGATCTCGCGGCCCCACATGCCGGTCGCGTTGATCACGCACTCGGTCGCGATCTCCCCCGCATCCGTGATCACCGTCGTCAGGCGCCTTCCCGAGCGCTTCAGCCCGGTCACGCGCACGCCCTGCGCGATCGTCACACCGCCGGTGCGCGCGCCGGCCGCATAGGCATTGGTGAGGCTCGTCGGGTCGACGTAGCCGTCGCCCTCGATCCACGCGGCGCCTACCACGCCCTTCAGCTCCAGCAGCGGAAACAGGTCGCGGGCCTCTCGCGGTGACACCAGATCGACGCGGAAACCGAAGCCTTTGGCCATCGTCGCCGAGCGCTTGAGTTCCTGCCAGCGCGCCGGCGACGAAGCGAGGCGCAGGCTGCCCACACCCTGCCACCCCGTGGCCTGCCCGGTTTCGGCCTCGAGCTTGCCGTACAGCTCGGCGCCGTAGCGCATGAGGCGCGTCAGGTTGCTGCTGCTGCGGAGCTGGCCCACCAATCCGGCCGCATGCCAGGTGGCGCCGTGCGTCAGCTGCAGGCGTTCCAGCAGCAACACGTCCCGGACGCCGCGGTGCGCGAGGTGGTAGGCAATGCTGCAACCGATGACGCCGCCGCCGATGATGACGATGCGGCTCTGCTGGGGCAGTGGCATAGGAAGGGGAATCTAGCACAATGTTCGCCGAACCCGAGGCCCGGCCCTCCGCGACGGAATGGCGTCCCTGCGCAACGCGGCGTCGCATACGGATCAGCCGCGGCGCGCGCCGCCCGCCATACTCGAACGGCGCCCCATCCCGGCGCAGGAGAAACCATGGACGAGCCGCAGGCCGCTTCGCCCCGTGCCCATCGCGCCGGCGGGCGCGAAGCCAAGCGGGCCGCGCGTTCGGCGCGCGCCGGCGTATCGATGCCCTACATCACGCGCAAGGTCGGCGTGTACGAGGTGCTCGACGAGGAGGGCCTGGCGACGATCGAGCGCAACGCCGACATCATCCTCGCGGAGATCGGCATCGAGTACCGCGACGATCCGGAAGCGCTGGAGGTCTGGAAAGCGGCCGGCGCCGACATCGACGGCGAGCGCGTGCGCTGCCCGCCCGGCATGTGCCGCAGCATCGTCCAGGCCAGTGCGCCGCGCGATTTCATCCAGCACGCGCGCAATCCGGCGCGCAGCGTTCCCATCGGTGGCAAGCACACGGTCTTCGCGCCTTCGTACGGGTCGCCCTTCGTGCGCAACCTCGACGAGGGCCGCCGCTACGCGACCATCGAGGACTTCCGCAACTTCGTCAAGCTCGCGTACCTGGCGCCGTCGCTGCATCATTCCGGCGGCACGATCTGCGAACCGGTCGACCTGCCCGTCAACAAGCGGCACTTCGACATGGTGTACAGCCACATGAAGTACAGCGACAAGCCGTTCATGGGCTCGGTGACACACCCGGAGCGCGCGCAGGACTCGATCGAGATGGCGAAGATCCTGTTCGGTGACCAGTACGTCGATCCGGCCACCGGCAAACCGCGGACGGTGATCATCAACCTCATCAATGCGAACTCGCCGATGACCTTCGACGCCACCATGCTCGGCGCCGCGAAGGCCTACGCGCGCGCCAATCAGGCGACGATCATCACGCCGTTTATTCTCGCCGGCGCGATGTCGCCGGTCACGGTGGCGGGCACCGCCGCGCAGACGCTGGCCGAGGCGCTGTCGGGCATGGCGTTCGTGCAACTGATCGCGCCAGGGGCGCCGGTGGTGCTGGGCAGCTTCGCGTCGTCGATCTCGATGCAATCCGGCGCGCCGACGTTCGGCACGCCGGAGCCGGCGCTGGTGCTGTACGCGATGGCGGCGCTCGCACGGCGCCTCGGCGTTCCGTTCCGCTCGGGCGGGGCCTTGTGCGGCTCGAAGATTGCCGACGCGCAGGCGGCGTACGAGTCGGCGAACACGCTCCTCCCGACCTGCCTCGCCGGCGTGAACTTCGTGCTGCACACCGCCGGCTGGCTGGAAGGGGGGCTGGCGATGGGCTACGAGAAATTCGTCATGGATGCCGATCAGGCCGGGATGATGCACACGCTCCTCGCCGGCGTCGATCTCTCGGAGAACGGCCAGGCGATGGACGCGATCCGCGAAGTCGGCCCCGGCAAGCACTTTCTGGGCTGCGCGCACACACAGGCGAATTTCGAGACGGCGTTCTACCGCTCGCCCATCGCCGATAACAACAGCTACGAGCAGTGGGAAGCGGAGGGCAGCCAGGATCTCGCGCAGCGCGCCAACGCGAGCTGGAAGAAGCAGCTCGCAAGCTATGAAGCCCCGCCGCTCGATCCCGCCATCGACGAAGCGCTGCTCGATTACATGAACCGGCGCAAGGCGTCGTT
>CAYGYQ010000293.1:0-3397 GCA_964354035.1 uncultured Bordetella sp. | reverse complement strand
CCCGCGGCGCTGGCCGCGGTGCAGGCGGTCGACGATGCGGGCACGACGGTGACGCTGGCGGCGCCGGCGTTGCGCATCGTCAGCCTCGCCCCGCACGCCACCGAGCTGCTGTATGCCGCCGGCGCCGGCCTGCGCGTGGTCGGCGTGCTCGCCACGTCCGATTGGCCGCCGGAAGTCGCGGGGAAGCCCAGGGTCGGCGACTCCCGCGCGCTCGACCTCGAGCGCATCCTGGCCCTCGCGCCCGACCTGGTGGTCACCTGGCCCTATGCGGCGCCGGCGCAGGTCGGGCCGCTCGTCGCGCGCGGCGTGCCGGTGTTCATCGCGAACCCGGCGACGATCGACGGCATAGCCGTCGACCTCGAGCGGCTGGGAACGCTGGCCGGCACGTTGCCCACCGCGACCGCGCGGGCGGCGGAGCTGCGCGCCCGGCTCGCGCGCCTGCAGTCCCGATACGCGGGAGCGCGCACGGTGCGCGTCTTCTACGAGATCTGGAACGCTCCGCTCTACACGATCGGCGGCGACCACCTGATCTCGCAGGCGCTGCGCGTGTGCGGGGGCGAGAACGTATTCGCGGCGTTGACACTGCCGGCGCCCGGCGTGAGCGTCGAGGCGGTGCTGGCCGCGCAGCCGCAGGCGATACTTGCCGGCGCTGACGGCGCCGTGCGCCCGGCGTGGCTCGACGACTGGAAGCGCTGGCCGGCGCTCCCCGCGGTTGCGCTCGGCAATCTCTACACCGTCGACGCGAATCTCCTGCATCGCGCGGGTCCGCGGTTCGTCGACGGCGTCGAGATGCTGTGCGCGACGCTGGCCGAGGCGCGTGCCGGCTTGCGCTGAGCGCAGACAGTCCGCGCCCGCCTGCCGGCGGGTGGCGTCAGGATGGCAGGAAGGTTCGCGTGGCACCGCCGCCCACGGCAACGAGCCGATGGCCGAAGAGCTCCGACAGCGTCGCGCCCGTCAGGATGTCGCTGGAGGCGCCTGTGCGTGCGCGGCCCGCGCCGAGCGCGATCGCGTGATCCGCATAGCGCAACGCGAGGTGCAGGTCGTGCAGCACCATCACCATCGCCTTGCCCTGGTTGCGGGCCAGAGCCGCCACCGTGTCGAGCGCGGCAACCTGCGCCCCGAGGTCGAGATGCGACGAGGGCTCGTCCAGCAGGAGGAGCCCGGAATCCTGGGCCACCAGCGCCGCCAGCGCGAGGCGCCGGCGTTCGCCGCCGGACAGCGTGCGTGCGTCGCGGTCGTCGAGGCCCGCGAGGCCGAATGCCGACAGCGCAGCGCGCGCGCGATCGATATCGGCGGCCGATTCCCATTGCCAGCGCGAAAGATGCGGATGGCGCCCGACGAGCGCGGTCTCCAGCACGGTCGCCGGGAAATGGTCGACGCTGTCCTGCGGCAGGAAGCCCCGGCGCCGCGCGCGCTCACGCAGACCGAGGGCCGTGAGCGGCGTGCCGTCATACGCGATCGCGCCCGCCTGCGCCGCCCTGAGGCCCGCCAGCGCGGTCATCAGCGTGGTCTTGCCGGCACCGTTCGGCCCGACGACGACCCAGCACTCGCCGGCGCGCACGTCGAGGTCGAGATCCGAAACGAGCATGCGCCCCGCAACCGACAGCGCGAGACCCCGGCAGGACAGGCGCGGCGCGTCTCGCGTCATGAGCGGCCCCGGGTCAGCAGCGCGAGCAGCACCGGAACGCCCACGAGCGCGGTGATCACCCCGACGGGCAATTGAATCGGTGCGGCCACCGTTCGCGCCAGCGTGTCCGCCAGCAGCAGCAGCGTGCCGCCGGTGAGGACGCTCGCCGGGAGCAGGAGCCGCTGGTCGTTGCCGAGCACGATGCGCAGGCCATGCGGCACGACGAGGCCCACAAAGCCCACGCTGCCGGCGGTGGTGACGGCGGCCGCCGTGGCAAGGGCGGCGACGGCGCAAAGCATGAGCGTCGTGCGCGCCACGGCCACACCGAGCGCTGCGGCCACATCTTCGCCACGCGCCAGGACATTGAGGTCCCGCGCAAACGCGAGCGCGCCGAGCAGCGCGACGGCCAGCGTGACGAGCGCCGGTGTTGCGTCGGTCACGCCGCCCAGGTCGCCAATCAGCCAGAAGAGCATGCCCTTGACCTGCGCGTCCGGTGCGAGCGTCAGCATCAGCGCGATCAAGGCGCCCCACCCGGCCGCGACGATCACGCCCGTGAGCAACAGGCGGGTCGTGGTCCACGGTGCGCGATCGGCGCCGGTGCGGGCGAGCCCGAACACGATGAGCGTCGAAGCGAACGCGCCGCCGAGCGCCGCCGGCGTCACCAGCGCCACGGCGCCGGCGAGCATGGCGCCCAGCGCACCCACGGCCGCCCCGCCCGAAAGGCCCAGGATGTAGGGGTCGGCCAGCGGATTGCGCAGCAGCACCTGCATCAGCGCCCCCGCGAGCGCCAGCAGGCCGCCGACCGCAAACGCCGCCAGCGCACGCGGCAGGCGCAGCTCGCGCACGATGGCAGCCTCGGTTCCGGACGCGCTTCCGGCAAGTGCGTGGAGGATCGCGGCGCTGTCGACGGCGACGCTGCCGACGGACAGAGCCAGGACCAGCGCGAAGAGCGCAGCCACGGCCAGGGTGCCGAGGATGGCAGCCGTTCGGCCGGGAGTCGCGGATCCGGAATGGGGCGGTGCGGGCATGGTGGACGGGCGAAGGCGCGCAACCATCGGCCACAGTCGCACGAGCGCCGATTATAGAGGTGGGCTGCCTTGGCACGGGCACGGCGCCCGGGGAAGGACCTGGCGCGGCCTGCGCGCGCCTATAATCTCCTTCCTGCCGCATGGGTGCGCGGGCGGCCAAACGGAGCATGATGAGCAAGGCGTTTACACGCGAAACGGACGCCGGCAATGACGAGGACGAGCTCGAGGCCGTCTCGCCGCTGCCGGTCGGCGCGCGCAACTACATGACGCCCGGTGGGTTCGCGCGACTTTCCGGCGAGCTCGAGCACCTCGTGCACAAGGAGCGGCCCGAACTGGTGGTGACCGTCGCTTGGGCGGCGGGCAATGGCGACCGCTCGGAAAACGGCGACTACATCTACGGCAAGAAGCGCTTGCGCGAGATCGACCGCCGTATCCGCTATCTGATCAAGCGGCTGGACGCCTCCGCGGTCGTGGATCCGGCGGCGCCACGCGACGAGGATCAGGCCGGGCAGGTGTTCTTCGGCGCGACCGTGACCATCAGCAATGCGCAGGGCGAGGCGCGCACGGTGGCCATCGTCGGTGTCGACGAGATCGATACGGCGCGCGGCTACATCAGCTGGGTGTCGCCGATGGCGCGCGCGCTGCTCAAGACGAGGGAAGGCGATACCGTGACCTTGCGCACGCCCGGAGGCGTCGAGGACATCGACATCATCGCGGTTCGTTACGAGCCGCTTGCCACCGG
>CAYGYQ010000292.1:0-3407 GCA_964354035.1 uncultured Bordetella sp. | reverse complement strand
CTTGAAGTCCATGTCGCCCAGGTGGTCCTCGTCGCCGAGGATGTCGGTCAGCACGGCGAAACGGTTGCCTTCCTTGATGAGGCCCATCGCGATGCCGGCCACGTGCGCCTTGGTCGGCACGCCGGCATCCATCAGCGCGAGGCTGCCGCCGCAGACGGAGGCCATCGACGAGCTGCCGTTCGATTCCGTGATTTCCGACACCACGCGCATCGAGTACGCGAACTCCTCGGTCGTCGGCAGCACGGCGAGCAGCGAGCGCTTGGCGAGGCGGCCGTGGCCGATTTCGCGGCGCTTCGGCGTGCCGACGCGGCCGGTCTCGCCGGTGGCGTACGGCGGCATGTTGTAGTGGAGCATGAAGCGGTCGGTATACTCGCCCATCAGCGCGTCGATGCGCTGCTCGTCGCGGGCGGTGCCCAGCGTGGCGACGACGATCGCCTGCGTCTCGCCGCGCGTGAACAGCGCCGAGCCGTGGGTGCGGGGCAGCACGCCGGTGCGGATCGAGATGGGGCGCACGGTGCGCGTGTCGCGGCCGTCGATGCGGGGCTCGCCCGAAAGGATCTGGTTGCGCACGATCTTCGACTCGAGCTCGAAGACGAAATTGTTGACCTCGTTCGCGTAGCCCCCCGGCGCGTCGGCCGGGATGCATTCGGCCGCGACCTTGGCGTAGATTTCCTTCAGGCGCTGCTGGCGGGCCTGCTTCGAGCGCAGCAGGTAGGCCTCGCGCAGCGCCGCGTCGGCGATTGCCGTGACCTGGGCGATCATCGTCTCGTTCTTGGCCGGCGCCTGCCAGTCCCACAGCGGCTTGCCGCCCGCTTCGACCAGCTCGTGGATCATGCCGATCGCCGCCTGCTGCTGCTGGTGACCGAACACGACGGCGCCCAGCATGACTTCTTCGGGCAACTCGTTGGCTTCGGATTCGACCATCAGCACCGCGGCTTCCGTGCCGGCGACGACCAGGTTCAACGCCGATGTCGTGAGCTCGGTCTTGGTCGGGTTCAGCACGTACTGGCCGTCGATGTAACCGACGCGCGCGGCGCCGATCGGACCGTTGAACGGAACGCCCGCGAGCATCAGCGCCGCCGAGGCGCCGATCATGGCCGGGATGTCGGGGTCGATTTCGGGATCCACCGACATGACCGTGGCGATGATCTGCACTTCATTGTAGAAACCATCGGGGAACAGCGGCCGGATCGGGCGATCGATCAGGCGACAGGTCAGCGTCTCCTTTTCCGACGGGCGGCCTTCGCGCTTGAAGAAGCCGCCGGGAATCTTGCCGGCGGCGTAGGTCTTTTCCTGGTAGTCGACCGTCAGCGGGAAGAAGTCCTGCCCGGCCTTGGCTTCCTTGCGGGCCACCGCCGTGACCAGCACGACGGTGTCGTCGAGGCTGGCGAGCACCGCGCCGCCGGCCTGGCGGGCGATTTCGCCGGTTGCGAGCGTCAGGGTGTGGCGGCCGTAGGGAATCGATTTCTTGATGGGGTTCACGTTGTCCTCAATTCTGCAGAAAAACAATGGCCGCGCACGATTGGCGCGGCCATTGCGGTTGTCTTCAGGGGAGCTGCGGCGACGGCGTCGGATCCATTCGCGGCTTCTGGCAGCGCATCGTTCGCGCAGTGTTCATTTCGTGGCGCGAGCGGGAGGCGGCGGGAGGAGCCGGCACGAGGGATCCAGGCGCGCTTACTTGCGCAGCCCGAGCTTCTCGATCAGCGTGCGGTAGCTGTCCGCGTTGCGCGACTTGAGATAGTCGAGCAGCTTGCGGCGACGCGACACCATCCGCAGCAATCCGCGCCGCGAGTGGTGGTCCTTCACGTTGGCCTTGAAGTGGTCGTTCAGGCCGTTGATGCGCGCGGTGAGCAGCGCGACCTGCACTTCGGGCGACCCGGTGTCGCCCTTGATCCGTTGGTAATCGGCGATGACCTTCGCCTTCTCTTGCACCGTGACTGGCATTGCTGTGGTCCCCAAGGTTCTGTGGTACGTCCGACTCGCGAAATGCTGGGTTCTGGCGGCTGGCCTGCCCGCCGCGCGCTGCCGCCGTCGGGCGAGCTGACGCGCGTTCGACAAAGACCGCCATTATAAACAGAAAAACACTTAGGATTCAAGCGCTAATCCAGCGCTAATCCGGCACGCTGGGACGAGCGCCACCGCGGAGCGCCAAGGGTCACGCGTTCCCCTCCGTGCGCGTGAGGCGCACCGAACGCAGTTCGCCGGCGCTCGCTTCGACCAGTCCCAGAAACCGCCCCTGCGGACCGTAGCAGCGGCATCGTCCGGACATTTCGGGTGGCGCGCGGCCCACGCGCCCGGCCACCAGGTCCTTCGCGGTCGAAGCGTCCACGTCGAGCCGGGCGAGCCCGGAAAGCGGGGTGTCCGAGGGCAGGAGCAACGCGTCCCGCGCAGCAATGTCCATGGCCTCGAGTGCCTCGAGCGTCACGGCGGCGGCCAGCGCAAACGGGCCCGAGACCGTCCGCCGCAAGGCGGCGAGGTGCGCGACGCAGCCAAGCTCGCCGGCGATGTCCTCGGCCAGGACGCGCAGGTAGGTGCCCTTGCTGCAGGCGACGCGCAGAACGGCGAGCGGCGCCGACCAGTCGATGAGCTCGATCGCCCCGATCTCGATCGCACGGGGGACGCGGGGAATGTCGATGCCGGCGCGCGCGTACTCGTAATAGTTGCGCCCCTGGAACTTGAGCGCCGCGAACGCGGGCGGCGTCTGGACGATGGGGCCGACAAAACGCGTCAGCGCCGCTGCGAGTTCGGTGCGCGCGAAGGCCACGCCGCAGGTGCGCACCGTCTCGCCCTCGGCGTCGCCGGTGGTCGTCGCCGCGCCGAAGCGCACCGTCGCGACGTATTCCTTGGGCGCGTCGAGCACCGCCTGGGCAAATTTTGTCGCGTCGCCGAAACAGAGCGGCAGGAGCCCGGTGGCCAGCGGGTCGAGCGTGCCGGTATGGCCGGCCTTGTCCGCGGCCAAGGCGCGCTTCGCGCGCTGCAGCGCCGCGTTCGACGAGAGGCCCGCGGGCTTGTCCAGCAGCAGCACGCCGTCGACGCGCCGGTACTGCGGCCGGACGCGCCCGCCGCCGGGGTCCATCAGGAATCCGGCTTGCGGTCGGCCGCGACGGCGGCGTCGATCAGCTGCGACAGGCGCATGCCGGACTCGATCGAGTCGTCGTACGCGAAATGGAGCTGCGGCACCGAGTAGAGCTGCATCCGGTGGGAGAGCTCCGTGCGCAGGAACCCTGCCGTATGCTGCAGCGCGCGCACCGCCTCGTCCGCGTGCTCGCGCCCGGCGAGATGGGTGACGAAGATCTTCGCGTGCGACAAATCGCCCGACACCTCGACCGCGGTGATGGTGACGCGCCCCACGCGCGGGTCCTTGACGTCGTCGCGCAGCAGTTGCGCGAGCTCGCGCTGGATCTGCT
>CAYGYQ010000291.1:0-3441 GCA_964354035.1 uncultured Bordetella sp. | reverse complement strand
TGCGGGTGCGAGCCGGCGCCGGTTGCCCGTCCCCGCGGCCCGCCCAGCACCGTCTGGTGCGTCGAGCCCGAGTCGAACCAGACGTCGAGCGTGTCCTTGATCTTCACGTAATCGGCCAGATCGCCGGCATCGAGCTCGCGTACGTCGAGCGTCTGCCACGCCTCGATGCCGCCCGTTTCCACCCGGCGCGCGACTTCCTCCAACAGTTCCAGCGTGCGCGGATGAAGGGCACCCGTGTCCTTGTGCGTGAAGAACGGCATCGGCACGCCCCACTGCCGCTGTCGCGACAGCGTCCAGTCCGGTCGATTGGCGATCATGCCGTAGAGCCGTGCCTTGCCCCAGCTCGGGTAGAACCGGGTTGCCTCGATGCCGGCGAGGGCCGTTTCGCGCAGCGTGCGTTCCGGCTTCCTGCCGTTCCAGCCGGGAACGTCGTCCATGCCGGCGAACCACTGCGTCGTCGCGCGATAGATCACCGGCGTGCGATGCCGCCAGCAGTGCATGTAGCTGTGCGTGAACTTCTCCGCCGAGAACAGCGCGCCGACGTCGCGCAGCTTGGCGACGATCTGCGGATTGGCTTCCCAGATCTTCTCGCCGCCGAAAAACGGCAGGGTGCCGGCGAAGCGGCCGTCGCCGCCCACCGGGTTCAGGATCTGGTCGTCGGCCATCCCGTAGCGGCGGCACGACTGGAAATCCTCGATGCCATACGCCGGCGACGAATGCACGACGCCGGTGCCCTGCTCCAGCGTGACGTAGGCCCCGAGATACACCGGCGAAGCGCGGGCATAGAGCGGATGCCGAAAGCGGATCAGCTCCAATGCGGCGCCCGTGGTCGAGGCAACGACACGGCCTTCAAGCTTGAAACGGGTGAGGCAGGTTTCGACGAGATCCTGCGCGAGCACGAGATGCCCGCGTGGCGTAGCCACCAGCGCATAGACAAAATCGGGGTGCAGGTTCAGCGCCTGGTTCGACGGGATCGTCCACGGCGTCGTCGTCCAGATGACCGTCATTGCGGGTCCGGCCGGCATCGCGGCAAGGCCGAACGCCGCAGCGAGCTTGTCCCGGTCGCCGTCGTCGAGCGGGAACGCGACGTCGACCGCGATGTCGTCGCGGTCCTCGTATTCGACTTCGGCTTCGGCCAGCGCGCTGCCGCAGTCGAAGCACCAGTTGACGGGCTTCAGGCCGCGATAGATGAACCCCTGCTCGAGGAGCTTCCCCAGCGTGCGGATTTCATCGGCCTCGTTCCGGTACGCCATCGTCGTGTACGGATGGTCCCAGTCGCCGAGCACGCCCAGCCGCTGGAAGTCCGCCTTCTGCCGCACGATCTGCTCGTTGGCGTAGGTGCGCGCGAAGCGCTGCGTCTCCTCGACCGGAATGTGCTTGCCGTGCGCCTTCTCGATCTGCACCTCGATGGGCATGCCGTGGCAATCCCAGCCGGGTACGTAGGGCGCATCGTAGCCGGCGAGCTGCTTGCTCTTGACCACGACGTCCTTGAGGATCTTGTTGACGGCATGACCGATGTGGATGTCGTTGTTCGCGTACGGCGGCCCGTCGTGCAGCACAAAACGGGGCCGGCCGGCCGACGCAGCCCGGATCGCCTCGTAGACTTTGTTCTGCTGCCACTCCTTGATCCAGAGCGGCTCGCGCTTGGCAAGATCGCCGCGCATCGGGAAGCGCGTGTCCGGCAGGTTCAGCGTCGTCTTGTAATCGGTTTTCGATGGATCGGGCATGCGGAGCCGGTACTTTCCTGGGTAGCGTTCGGGACGCGCGTCAGTGCTGCTGCGCGTCGGCCATGTTGAAAAACTCGCGCGCCTGCGCGGCGTCGACCTCGATCTGGCGCGTGAGGGTGGCGAGGTCCGGATAGCGCACTTCGGCGCGCAGCTTGTGCACGAACTCGACACCGATGCGCCGCCCGTAGATCGACTCGTCGAAGTCGAAAATGAACACTTCGAGCATCGGCACGCCCGAGGCCGTCACGGTCGGGCGCACGCCGACGCTCGCGACGCCAGTACGCGGCGTGCTGCCGAGGCCGTGCACGCGCACGGCAAAGATACCGGCGACCGGCGGCGTGCGCTTCAGCGGCAGGTTCGCTGTTGGAAACCCGAGACTGCGCCCGAGCCTCGCCCCATGGGCGACCCGGCCCGAGAGGCAGAACGACCGCCCGAGCAGCGCGTGAGCACGTGCGAGATCGCCGTCCGCCAGCGCCGAACGCACGGCCGTCGACGATGCCCGTTCACCGCCAATCGTCACGGTGCGCATCGCTTCCACGCTGAAACCGGTCGCGGCCCGGCGCAACGTCGCCAGGTCCCCCGCGCGCCCCTTGCCGAAGCGGAAATCCTCGCCCACCAGCAGCCAGCGCGCGCCGAGCCGCCGCACGAGCACGGCCTCGATGAACAACGCCGCGTCGAGCGAGGCGAGCCGTCCGTCGAACCGCGCCACGTACGTGCGGGCGACCCCGCATGCAGCGAACTGCTCGATCTTGTCGCGCAGGGACGACAACCGGGGTGGCGCGGTCGATTTTGCAAAAAATTCGCGGGGCGGCGGGTCGAAGGTCAATACCGCGGCCGGCAGCGCAAGGTCGTCCGCCGCCTCGGCGAGCCGGGCGAGCATCGCCTGGTGGCCGCGATGGATGCCGTCGAAATTGCCGATCGCCAACGCAATCGGGATGTCGGCCGCCGGTGGAATACCGCGAAAAACCTGCACTAATCTGCCTCGCCGGAGCAAAACTATGGATTTTAGCGGATTATCGAACCGAACGTTTGCTTTCCCGCGTTCCCGGCGACACCGCATCGCGGGCATCGCGCCCCGTGGCCGGGACGGCGCCGACGCAATACACTGGCGCCATCACCTCAACCTCGACGAAGGAGCCACCGATGCCGGCGTACGTAATTGTGGATTGCGAAGTGACCGACTCCGGGCGCTACGAGCGCTACAAGCAGCTCGCGCCACCCGCGATTGCGAAATTTGGAGGCCGCTACCTGGCGCGCGGTGGCGAGACCACCCGGCTCGAAGGCGATTGGCATCCGCATCGCATCGTGGTCCTCGAATTTCCGGATGCGCAAACGGCGAAGCGGTTCTACGAGTCGCCGGAGTATCGCGCCGCGCGGGCGGAGCGCGCTGGCGCGGCGAACATGAGCATGATCCTGGTCGAAGGACTCAGTGCTTGATGTAGGGAACGACCCCGCGCGGCAGGCACTTCAGCGGTCGCACGCGGGAAAGCGGCGCTCGGCCTGCCAGTGCGGGGAACGAGCGGAGCGCCGGACAGCGTTGGCCCCTGCCGGCATGTCGCCGATCACGACCGGACAGGTGGCCCGTGAACCGGACACGCGTTTGCGTACGCGCGTGATCGTCGACCCTGCGTGCGGCGGGACGATGCCGGCCGCCGCAACAAGAGACTGCTGAGCGCATCGCTGTATCCGGTGAAATTCGCGAACCGCCGCGGGT
>CAYGYQ010000290.1:0-3446 GCA_964354035.1 uncultured Bordetella sp. | reverse complement strand
CTCGGCGCCGGTGGCGAGCGCGTCGAGATGCGACGCGTCGAAACCCAGCGCGGTGAGGCCGTTGGGCATCGCCGTCGCCCGCATCAGTTCGATCACGCGCTGCGCGAGCACCTCGCCCGCATCGCCGTTCGCGGCGCCGGCCGTCTCGGCACCCAGGCATTGCGCTCCGTGCAGGTGCCGCTCCGGACAGCAGGGCGCCGTGTAGCGCCAGACCGACGGATTGTTGAGCACGACCGCCATGCCGTGCGGGACGAGGGTCTTCCCCTCCGGGTAGCCGTCGACCTGCCAGTCCTTCGTCAGGCCGGACACCGCATAGGACAGGCCATGCGGCAGGTGGCAGCCGGCAGCGTTGAATGCAATGCCCGCGAGCATCGCCGCGTACATCATCTCCGTGCGCGCCTCGGAATCGGAGGCGTCGTTGACCGCGCGCACCAGGTATTTCCCGACGCCTTTGAGTGCGTCGGTCGCGAGCATGTCCGAAAACGGATTGGCACCCTGTGACACCGGGCGGTCGATGCCCTTTGCCGGATTGAGGCGTCGCGGATAGGCGCGCGCCGTCAGCGCTTCGAGCGCGTGGCTCATGCAGTCGAAACCGGTTGCGGCGACGGCGTTCTTCGGCAGCGACGCGGTAACCGTCGGATCGATGAGGGCGACGTCCGGGATCAGGCGCCGCGAGATGATGCCGGTCTTGGCGTTGAGGGAACGCAGGTTGAAGATCGCGATGCCGGTGGTCTCGGAGCCGGTGCCGCAGGTTGTCGGGCAGGCGATGTGCGGCTGCACGGGCCCGGGCACCTTCCGGCCGGCGCCGATCGGCGCGTTGACGTAGGTCATGAACTCGGCCGGCTGCGACGCGTAGAGGTTGGCTGCCTTGCAGGTGTCCATCACCGAGCCGCCGCCCACCGAAACGTAGCCGTCGAACCGTCCTGCGGACGCGAAGCGTGCCGCGTCCTGGAACGACGCGTCGGTCGGCTCGATCGCGCACTCACTGTAGACCGCGACGTCGACGCCCGCAGCGGCGAGCGACGCCTGCACGGTCGCGACATACGCGCCCGAGCGCAGGCGCGCATCGGTGAACAGCGCAACGCGCTTCAGGCCTAGCTCGCGGGCATTGGCGCCGGCCTCCGCCAGAACGCCCGGGCCGAACGTGAACGTCGGCATGCCGATGGTGAAACCGCGATCGCTGCCTTCGACGGCAGCGAAATCGGCATGGCAGCAAGGCATGGTCGACTCCTTGGAAAGCGTCAAACGGGGTCAGATCCGTAACCAAACGATGTTACAAGTCCTGTGGCTCCGAGCCCAAGGCTTTGTTGCGTATCCTGCTCCGATTCAGGCATCGGCCAGGATCAGATCCGCCGCCTTCTCCGCGACCATGATGACCGGCGCATTGGTGTTGCCGGACACTAGCGTGGGCATCACACTGCAATCGACGACGCGCAGCCCGTCGAGGCCGTGGACGCGCAGCCCTGCATCGACGACTGCCAGCGGATCCGTCGCAGGCCCCATCTTGCAGGTGCCCACCGGATGGAAGATCGTGGCGCCCCTGTCGCGGACGAACCCGAGAATCTGCTCGTCGGTGGTCGCCTCCGCGCCGGGGCGGTACTCGCCGGCAACGTAGGGCGCGAGCGCGCTCGTGGCGGCAAGCTTCCGCGCGAGCCGAACGCCGCGGACGATCGTCGCGCGGTCGTCGGGCGCCGAGAGGTAGTTCGGCTGCATCGCGGGCGCCGCGAACGGGTCGCGCGACTTGATCCGCACGTGCCCGCGCGACTGCGGGCGCAACTGGCACACCGACAGCGTGAACCCGGAAAACGTGTGCACGGGCGACCCCGCCATGTCGGAGGACAGCGTCGCCAGGTGGAACTGGAGGTCGGGCCGGTCGAGCGCGGGGTCGGTGCGCGCGAACATGCCGCCCTGGTTGATCCCGATCGCCATCTGCCCGGTCTGCGTGAGGACGTAGCGCACGCCCATCGCCAGCGTGCGCAGCTTCGAGGCCAGCACGTCGTTGGTCGTGATGGGCTTCGAGCAGCGGAAGATCACGCGTGCCTGCAGGTGGTCCTGCAGGTTCTCGCCGACGCCCGGAAGCTCGTGGGCGACCGGGATCCCGTGCTCGCGCAGCATACCCGCCGGTCCGACGCCGGATAGCTGAAGCAGTTGCGGCGACTGCATTGCGCCGGCCGCGAGGATAACCTCGCGCCGCGCCCTGGCGGTGATATCGCGGCCGTCCCGGCGATAGGCGACTGCCGTCGCGCGACGGCCGTCGAACGCTATCCGGGTTGCCTGCGCCCCGGTTTCGACGGAGAGGTTAGGGCGGCGGCGCGCAGGACGCAGGTAGGCGGTCGCCGTCGAGCAGCGGAAGCCGCGGCGGGTCGTCAGCTGGTAGTAGCCGGCGCCTTCCTGCGTCGCGCCGTTGAAGTCGGGGTTGGCGGGGATGCCGAGCTCGCCGCCGGCCGCGATCAGCGCCTCGACGAGCTCGTGCTTGGCGACGATGTCCGACGCCCACAGCGGGCCGCCGACGCCGTGATACTCGCTTTCGCCGCGCACGTTGTGCTCGAGCTTGCGGAAATACGGGAGGACGTCGCGATAGCCCCAGCCCGGATTGCCGAGCGCCGCCCAGTGCTCGTAGTCCTCGCGCTGACCGCGGATGTAGATGAGGCCGTTGATGGAGCTCGATCCGCCGAGCGTCTTGCCGCTTGGCCAGTAGACTTCCCTCCCGTTCATCTGCGGCTCGGGCTCGGTCGTGAAGCACCAGTTGTAGACCGGGTTGAACATTGTCTTCGCGTACCCGATCGGGACGTGGATCCACGGGTAGCGATCGGGCGGGCCGGCCTCGAGCAGCAATACCGAATGCCGCCCGTCCGCGGAGAGCCGGTTCGCGAGCACGCAGCCGGCCGAGCCCGCGCCGACGATCACGTAATCCCAGACGGTCGACGATGCGCGAGTCCGCGTTGGCGTGTCGTTCATCTCAATCCTCATTCTAATCAATCGCCATGGTGACTGGTTGTGATGATGCCTCCTTCCTCTCGCCGCGCCGGTTTCCGGGCGCCGGGCTCACTCTTTCGGGTCGCCCCCCCGGGCGCGACGAAGCGGAAATTTGTCTATTGCAAGCAATGACTTGGCCGACGATTCCCGATCCGGGCGCCGCCTCCGCAATTGCGCTGCCGCGGCGTTCTGCAAGGTGTTTGACCATGGGAATGGAAATTGCTATCCTTACGTGTTTCGTCGGAGGGGTTCCCGAGCGGTCAAAGGGAACAGACTGTAAATCTGTCGGCTCTGCCTTCGAAGGTTCGAATCCTTCCCCCTCCACCAATCATTGATCGAGGCTGAGGGAGACCGGGGATCGGTTCGGGCGTGGGCTGCGCCGCGTTGCGAATCGTCCTGGCTCTGTCTTGACCGCGCGGGTGTAGCTCAATGGTAGAGCAGAAGCCTTCCAAGCTTACGACGAGGGTTCG
>CAYGYQ010000289.1:2144-3456 GCA_964354035.1 uncultured Bordetella sp. | reverse complement strand
CTGCCCCCCGCGGGGGCAGTCAGCGCCCTTCGGGCGGCCGGGCGGGCGCTGAGCCCCTCGGGATGGGCGTTACCGACGTGGTCCCGGCCGCCTTCCTCGACCTCGCGCCGAAGTCGCGCGCCGAGGGCGTCGTCGCCCTGCCGGGGTCGAAGAGCATCTCCAATCGCACTTTGCTGCTGGCCGCGCTTGCTGCCGGGGACACGAAGCTCGAGGGCCTGCTCGACGCCGACGACGTCGACCGGATGCACGACGCGCTGAGGGCGCTGGGCATTGCGGTGGAGCGCATCGGCGCCACGCGCGACTTCATCGTGCACGGGCAGGGGGGGATCATCCCGGCCAAGGCCGCCCGGCTCTTTCTCGGCAACGCCGGCACGGCGCTGCGGCCGCTGACGGCGGTCCTCGCGCTGGCCGGAGGCCGTTACGAAGTCGCGGGTGTCGCCCGCATGCACGAGCGTCCCATCGGCGATCTCGTCGATGCGCTGCGCGTGCTGGGCGCCGGGATCCGCTATCTCGGCAACGCCGGCTTTCCTCCGCTCGGCATCGAGCCGGGCAACGTCGGCGCGGCGGGAATGCCGGATCGGGTGTCGGTGCGCGGCGACGTGTCGAGCCAGTTCACCTCCGCGCTGCTGATGGCGCTGCCGCTCGCGACCGCGAAGGGCGCGCGCGCATTGACGGTCGACATCGCCGGCGAGCTGATCTCGAAACCCTATGTCGCGATCACGACCCACCTGATGGGCCGGTTTGGCGTGACGGTCGAGCAGGACGACTGGCGCTCCTTTCGAGTGCCGGCCGGCGCCCGCTATGCGAGTCCGGGTTCGATCCACGTGGAAGGCGACGCGTCGTCCGCGTCCTACTTTCTCGCCGCGGGGGCCATCGGCGGCGGTCCGGTTCGCGTCACCGGTGTCGGGCGGCACTCGATCCAGGGTGACGTCGCGTTTGCCGATGTGCTCTCCCGTATGGGCGCGACGATCCACAGCGGCGACGACTGGATCGAGGCGCGCGCGGGCCGCGCGCTCGACGGCATGACCATCGACTGCACGCCGATCCCGGACGCGGCAATGACGCTGGCGGTCGTCGCGCTGTTCGCGCGCGGGGCGACCACGCTGACGGGTATCGCCAGCTGGCGGGTCAAGGAGACCGATCGCATCGCGGCGATGGCGGCCGAGCTCTTCAAACTCGGCGCAACCGTGGAGGCCGGCCACGATCACATCACCATTCATCCGCCGGAAAGGCTCAGACCAGCGACCATCGCAACCTACGACGATCACCGGATGGCGATGTGTTTTTCCCTCGCCGCGCTGGGCGGGGTCGC
>CAYGYQ010000289.1:0-2044 GCA_964354035.1 uncultured Bordetella sp. | reverse complement strand
ATGACGGCCGACGTGCCGGTGATCGCCGTCGACGGCCCCGCCGCTTCCGGCAAGGGGACGATCGCGGCCGGGGTCGCTCGTGCGCTCGGCTTCCACCTCCTCGACAGTGGATCGCTCTACCGGTTGGTGGCGCTGAAGGCGATCGAAACGGGAATCGGATTCGCTGCCCCCGCCGCGCTCGCGGCGGCCGCCGGCGATCTTGACGTCGCGTTCGACAACGCGCGGATCCGGCTCGAAGGCCGGGACGTCACGAACAGGATCCGCGGCGAGGACGTCAGCGCCGCGGCTTCGCAGGTCGCCGTCCATGGCGCCGTGCGGGCGGCGCTGCTCGAGCGGCAGCGCGCTTTCCGCCGCCGCCCGGGTCTCGTCGCCGACGGGCGCGATATGGGAACCGTGGTCTTTCCCGACGCCCGGCTCAAGGTGTTCCTGACGGCGAGCCCGGAGGAACGGGCAGGGCGGAGGCATAAGCAGTTGATCGAAAAAGGAATGTCCAGTACACTTGAGAGTCTTTTGCGTGACATCCGGGAGCGCGACGTCCGGGATGCCGAACGGGCCGTGGCCCCGCTGGCACCCGCGGCGGATGCGGTGATCCTGGATACCACCGGCATGACCATCGCCGCCGCAGTCCGCTACGTGCTCGATCGGTTCCAGGCAACGGAACCGGGTCGTCCGGCAGCGCCCGCGGGCACGTTCGACCGTTGAAACACCGGCGTTGCCGGGGCCGTACCGGTTGTACCAATAGGCCGTTCACATGCGCTTTAGCCGGCGCGCGAAACGGATTCGACCACCCGCCCGCCGCGCGAGAAAAAGGGTTCTCGCAATCGGCGGCCTAGCAAAGTGAAGGAACCAACCCCCATGGCTACCGCCATTTCCAGCATGACCCCCGCCGCTTCCGCGCCGCCGATGGAGAACTTCGCCGCGCTGTTCGAGGAATCCCTCACCCGGCAGGAGATGCGCCAGGGCGAGCTCATCACCGCCGAAGTCGTGCGCGTCGATTTCAACATCGTCGTCGTCAACGCCGGACTCAAGTCCGAGAGCTTCATCCCGATCGAGGAGTTCAAGAACGACCAGGGCGAGATCGAGGTCAAGGCCGGCGATTTCGTCACCGTGGCCATCGAGAGCCTCGAGGACGGCTACGGCGAGACCAAGCTGTCGCGCGACAAGGCCAAGCGCCTCAAGGCCTGGCACGACCTCGAAGCCGCGATGGAGCAGGGCAGCATCGTGTCTGGCCTCGTCACCGGGAAGGTGAAGGGCGGCCTCACCGTGATGGTCAACGGCATCCGCGCGTTTCTTCCCGGATCGCTGGTGGACATCCGGCCGGTCAAGGACACGACGCCATTCGAGAACAAGGCGCTCGAGTTCAAGGTCATCAAGCTCGACCGCAAGCGCAACAACGTCGTCGTGTCCCGCCGCGCCGTGCTCGAGGCGAGCCTGGGCGAGGAACGCGAGAAGCTGCTGTCGACGCTGCAGGAAGGCGCGGTCGTCAAGGGCATCGTCAAGAACATCACGGATTACGGCGCGTTCGTCGACCTGGGCGGCATCGACGGCCTGCTCCACATCACCGATCTCGCCTGGCGCCGGGTCAAGCACCCGTCGGAAGTGCTCGCCGTCGGCGACGAGGTCACCGCCAAGATCCTCAAGTTCGACCAGGAAAAGAACCGCGTTTCGCTCGGCATGAAGCAGCTGGGCGAGGACCCGTGGGTCGGCCTGTCGCGCCGCTACCCGACGGGCACGCGGCTCTTCGGCAAGGTCACCAACATCACCGACTACGGCGCGTTCGTCGAGATCGAATCCGGCATCGAGGGTCTCGTGCACGTGTCCGAGATGGACTGGACCAACAAGAACATCCATCCGACCAAGGTCGTGCAGCTGGGCGACGAGGTCGAGGTGATGATCCTCGAGATCGACGAGGAGCGCCGGCGCATCTCGCTGGGGATGAAGCAGTGCATGCCCAACCCCTGGGACGAGTTCGCGATGAATCACAAGAAGGGCGACCGCGTGAAGGGCACGATCAAGTCGATCACCGACTTCGGCGTGTTCGTGG
>CAYGYQ010000288.1:0-3457 GCA_964354035.1 uncultured Bordetella sp. | reverse complement strand
CGTGGCGCATCGCCTCGTCACGCGGCGCGAGGCTGAACATATCCGTCGTGGCGACTGCTTCGAGGATTGCTTCCCACGAATTGGTTTCGATGGCGTGGACGCGGTCACCCAGGCCGAATTTTGTCAGGATCTTCTCGACGAATTGGCGGGCCGGCACGCCGGCGCTCGGTGCCGCGCTGCGAAAGGCGGCGAGGTCGCCAACCGATGGGCTCCTGAGTTGGGTCAGCGGATGGCCGATGCGCACGATCACGACCAGGTCGGTGACGAGCAGTTCGCGAAAGTGCAGATTGGGTGGCGTATCGATCAGGCCGCACACGGCGAAATCGAGATTACCCGCTTCAACGAGGCCGAACAGCTCGGCGTTGAAGCCGACGTGAAACTGAACCTGCGCAGCTGGGCGCTCCACGATGAAGCGCGGGAAAATCGACTGGGTCACCAGGCGCGCCAGGATATGCCCGGCGCCGATCCGGACCTTGCCGATCTTGCCGGCCCCCAGCTGTTCGACTTCCCGTTCTGCATCATCGAGCGTGATCCGAGCCATTTCGGCTCGCGCCCGCAGCGCAGTACCGATCGGCGTCAGCTCGACCCCGCGCGGCGCGCGGTCGAACAGCCGGGCGCCAAGATGGGCTTCCAGCCGCTGCAAGCTCCGCGTGAGGGCGGGCTGGCTGATGCCCAAGCTTTCCGCCGCGCGCGCGAGGTTCCGCGACTCGCAGATGGCGAGGAAGTACTCGAGTTCCCGATTCAGAAGAGACATGCGCAGACGTTATCGGAATGTGTGTTTTTGTTATTTGAGCACATTGATCCATCCCGCACAATCGCACCCCTTGATGGCCTCCCTGGCCTGAGCGATAAAGGTCAGGGGGTTTCGTGTTTCGCGTGGGCGGAAAAGAACCGTCTGCCGACGCGCACTTGATGATGGGCGCGATGACCCTTGCACCCCACCCGTGGTCCGGTCGTTTCGAGCTCCTGTTCGATGCAGTGCTTGTGCTGGCCTGTGCGATTGCGCTCTCGCAGCCGGTCCGTGCCCAAGGTGTCTCCGGCAACGATGAACTCGCCGCGCAGGCCACCGATCCGACGGCATCGCTGATGTCGTTCCAATTGAACGACTGGTACACGGCGAACTTCCGCGGCCTCGACGATTCCCTCAACCAGGTCGTGTTTCGCGCGGCGATCCCGTTCGCGCTAGGCAGCACCAATCACATCTTCCGCATTACGCAGCCCTTTGTCACCTCCTCGCCGTCGGGCGCGACGGGCTTCGCCGACACCACGATCTTCGACCTCGTGGTGTTCAACCAGCCGTGGGGCCGGTGGGGCGTCGGTATCTCGGGCACCATGCCGACAGGCCGGAGCGGATTGACCACCGACCAATGGACGGCTGGGCCCGCGCTGGGCTTCGTCAACTCGTCGAGTAAGCAATACAACTGGGGCCTGTTCGCACAGACGTTCTTCTCGTTCGCCGGGAAGGACAGCGCGCCGGATATCGGCTTGATCAACCTCCAGCCTATCTTCAGTTATCAGCTCGGCGAGGGGCGCTCGCTCTCGCCCGGCAACAGCGCGCTGGTCTACGACACCGAGAAATCGCGCTGGGCGTCGCTCAATCTAGGCCTGAACTACGGGCAGGTCGTGACCTTCGCCGGCCACAAGTGGCGCCCGAACATCGAGGTCGACTACGACTTCAAGGACGATTACGGCAATCCGAAGTGGACGTTCCGAGCGAGCATCGTGCTGCTGCTGCCTACTCATTGAGATGGTGCAAGTTCGATCTTCAACAGGGGAACCCGCAACATGCTGAAGCCCACGCAGTTGAATCGAGGGGTACGCCGCCGCACGTCGTGGCTGCCAGCCGCGATGCTCTCTGCCCTCGTTGCCGTATCCCAGATCGCTTTCGCTGGCGAAGGCGGCACGTCGCACATCATGCCGGGCGCCAATGCAACGCTGGTGGACCTGCCGCCGACGTCGCCCGGCGGATTCTTCAAGCCGATGTACATCAACTACCAGGGCAGCGCCTCGGCGCGCGTGCCCACGGCGGCCGGGATTGTCGCGAATCTCAATGCGGACGCCAACACGCTGGTGCTCGGTGGGGGCTACGGCCTGGAGCAGACGATCCTCGGGGGTGCCCATTACGCCGTCGCCGCGTTCCTGCCTTACACCTGGCTCTCGATCTCCGGGAACTCCGCCGCGCTGGGCGGCGTCCAGATCCAGAACAGCGTGTCCGGCATCGGCGACCTGACGGTGGTGCCGGTGATGATGGCCTGGAAGTCCGGCAGCTGGCAATACGACTTCCTGATGCCGGTCTATGCGCCCACAGGCAGCTACGAGGTCGGCCGGCTCGGCAACACGGGCCTCAACTACTGGACGTTCGATCCGATCGTCGGCGCGGCCTACAGCAACGCCAAGTCGGGCCTGAGCGCGGCCATCCATGTGGGCTACGCGATTAACACCGAAAACAACGCTACGAACTACAAGAGCGGCAACATCCTGCACGTCGACGCGGCGGTGCAGCAGATCCTCCCGCTCGGGTCCGGATTCGCCAACATCGGCGCCGAGGCGTGGTACTTCCAGCAAGTGGCCTGCGACAGCGGATCCGGCGCGACGCTCGGCTGCTTCAAGGGACGCACCGCCGGTATCGGGCCGGTGCTGGGCTACATCCACCCGATCGGCAAGGAGAAGCTGCTCTTCGAGCTCAAGTGGTTGCCGGAACTGGAAACCAAGAACCGCCTGAATGGCGACTACATCTGGTTCAAGATGGTCTACACGTTCTGATGATCTATCCAGTAAACCTGCGCGGCATCGGCAAGCGCAGCGTGCGCAAGATCGAGTTCTGGTACGACACCAAGGGCTTGCCGAAAGGCAAGGCCGACGTGACCGTGTTCGGGATGAAATGAAGGAAGCGGCGTTCGGGAAGCACGCGCCGCGATTGACCGACTTCTGGATGAGGACCTCTATATGAAACGCAATGCCCCACGGAATTTCTGCGGCGCGCTGCTGGGCGTCGTGTATGCGTCGGTTGCGATAGCGCAGGAAGTCCTGCCGTTTCCTCCCACTCCGTCCGCCTCCACCGCGGGACTGACGATGCAGGATTCCACGTACAAGAAGCGCGTCGAGCCAAGGCGCCTCCCCAAGGACGCACCGAACATCCTCATCATCCTGATGGACGACGTGGGTCCGGCCACGCCCTCGACCTATGGCGGCGCGATCAACACGCCGACGCTCGATCGAGTCGCGAAGATGGGTGTTTCCTACAACCGTTTTCATACGACGGCGATGTGCTCGCCCACCCGCGCCGCGTTGCTGACCGGTCGCAACCACACGCGCGTGGGCAACGGCCAGATCGCCGCGCTGGCCAACGACTTCGACGGCTTCAGCGGCAAGATCCCGAAGTCCTCGGCGACCGTTGCCGAGGTGCTCAAGAACTACGGCTACAACACCGGGGCCTGGGGCAAGTGGCACAACACGC
>CAYGYQ010000287.1:0-3459 GCA_964354035.1 uncultured Bordetella sp. | reverse complement strand
CTGCAGATGGCGGCGGAAAAGGCCTTCGGCGAGGGCCAGCAGGGAAAGCTCGACGCGCTCACCGTTTCGCTGTCGCACCCCGACGCGCAGGTGGCGCTGCTGTCCGGTGCCTCCGAGATCACCGCGCACTTCGGCTCGCCGCCGTTCCAGTACCAGCAGCTGGAGAAGCCCGGCATCCATACGGTGCTGAGCTCCTACGACGTGCTCGGCGGCCCGGCGACGTTCAACGTGGTGTGGACGACGTCGAAGTTCCGCAGCGAGAATCCCAAGCTCTACGACGCCTTCGTCAAGGCGCTCGACGAGGCCACCGCCATCATCAACAAGGACAAGAAGGCCGCGGCCGAGGCGTACCTGCGCATCTCGAAGGACAAGGACACGGTTGCCGACATCCTGGCCATGCTGAACGACCCGGCCATCGTCTACACGACCACACCGCAGAACGTGATGAAGTACGTCGATTTCATGAACAAGATCGGGTCGATCAAGGTGAAGCCCGACTCCTGGAAGGACCTGTTCTTCCCGAACATCCACGGCGCGGCGGGCAGCTGATGCCGGACGCGACGCGGGCCGGGGGAGACGCGCTGCCCGATCTCGCGGCGATCCGCGCGGCGCATGCGCGAATCGCGCCCCACGTGCACCGCACGCCGGTGCTGAGCTGCCGTGCGGTGGACGGGGAAACGGGGGCGCAGCTCTTCTTCAAGTGCGAGAACTTCCAGAAGGTCGGCGCGTTCAAGGCCCGCGGCGCGATCAACGCGGTGTTCTCGCTGACGGACGAGGAGGCGCGGCGCGGCGTGGTCACGCACTCGTCGGGCAACCACGGCGCGGCGCTCGCGTACGCGGCGCGGCAGCGCGGGATTGCCGCCTGGGTCGTGATGCCCGAGAACGCGGCGAAGGTGAAGCAGGAGAACGTGCGCCGTTTCGGCGCCACGATCCGCTTCTGCGCGCCCAACGTCGCCGCGCGCGCGGCCGCCTGTGCGGCGATCGAGGCCGAGACGGGCGCGACGCTCATCCATCCGTTCGACGACGCCCAGGTCATCGCGGGGCAGGGAACGGCGGCGCTGGAGCTCATCGAGGCGGTGCCGGACCTCGACATCGTGATCGCTCCGGTGGGCGGCGGCGGTCTACTCTCCGGAACGGCCATCGTGGCGCGTGCGTTGCGGGGGCAGATGCGCGTCTATGGCGCTGAGCCGGCGAACGCCGACGACGCGGCGCGCAGTTTCCGGTCGGGTCAAGTGGAGCCATTGCCGGAGAAGGTGACGATCGCCGACGGCCTGCGCACGACGCTCTCGGTGCGCACGCTGGCGGCGATACGCGCCAACGTCGTCGCGATCGGCACGGCGAGCGAGGATGCGATCGTGCAGGCGATGCGCATGACCTGGGAGCGGATGAAGATCGTGATCGAGCCTTCGTCGGCGGTGCCGCTGGCGTGCCTGCTCGAGCGCACGCTCGACGTGGCGGGCGCCCGGGTCGGCGTGATCGTCTCGGGCGGCAACGTCGACCTCGACCGGCTGCCCTGGCAGCAATAGGGGGCTCCGATGACTGCTTCGGCCCCGGCGGGAACGCCGTTGCTCGATGTCCGCGGCGTGACGCTGCAATACAAGACGAAGGACCACCTTGTCACCGCGACCTATCGCGTCGATTTCCAGGTCTTCCGCTCCGACCGCTACATCCTGCTGGGGCCGTCGGGCTGCGGCAAGTCCACGCTGCTGAAGGCCGTTGGCGGGTACATGACTCCGGTCGAGGGCGAGATCCGCCTGAAGGGCGAGGTCGTGACCCGCCCCGGTCCCGACCGGATGATGGTGTTCCAGGAATTCGATCAGCTGCTGCCGTGGAAGACGGTCACCGAGAACGTGATGTTCCCCTTGGTGGCGAGCGGCCGGCTCAGCGGCGTCGCCGCGCGGGACAAGGCGCGCGACGCGATTGCCAAGGTCAATCTCGTCAAGTTCGCCGACAGCCTGCCGCACACGCTGTCGGGAGGGATGAAGCAGCGGGTCGCGATTGCGCGCGGCATGGCCATGGAGCCGGACGTCCTGCTGATGGACGAGCCGTTCGCGGCGCTGGACGCGCTCACCCGGCGCAAGATGCAGGACGAGCTGCTGCAACTGTGGGACGACACCCGGTTCACCGTGCTGTTCGTCACGCACTCGATCCCCGAGGCGATCAAGATCGGCAGCCGGATCCTGCTGTTGTCGCCGCACCCCGGGCAGGTCAAGGCGGAGCTGAACAGCCTGCCGCGCGATGCCCTGGCGACCGGAGCCGGTGGAACCCAGGCGCTAGAGAGCAAGATCCATTCGATGCTCTTCGCCGACGAGGTCGAAGCTGAGGTGGTGCCGAATGGCTGAGCTCGCGCCCGCGTCGCGCCCTGAGCGCTATTCGCGGCCGGTCGACGCGGCTTCGTTCGGCATCGTGGAAAAACCGCTTTCCGCATGGGAACGGCTGGGTAACGTTGCCGCATTGCGGAAGCTCGCGCTCCTCGTGCTGCTGGCGCTGATCTGGGAAGGCTACGCGCGCTGGCTCAACAATCCGCTGCTGTTCCCGACGTTCACGGCCACAATCGAGGCCTTCGTCGATGCAATGGCGAGCGGGGTGCTGCCGGGCCGGGCGCTGACGTCGCTCCGCGTGCTGTTGACGGGTTACGCGGCCGGAATCCTCTGCGCGGCGACGCTGACCACCATCGCCATCTCGACCCGGATCGGCACCGATCTGCTGGAGCTCCTGACATCGATGTTCAACCCGTTGCCGGCGATCGCGCTCTTGCCGCTGGCGCTGATCTGGTTCGGCTTGGGCTACGGCAGCATCGTGTTCGTGATCGTGCATTCGGTGTTGTGGGCGGTGGCGCTCAACACACATTCGGGCTTCCTTTCGGTGTCGAACACGCTGCGGATGGTCGGCCGCAACTACGGGCTCTCCGGCCTGCGCTACGTCGGCCAGATCCTGATTCCGGCGGCGTTTCCCAGCATACTCACGGGCCTCAAGATCGGCTGGGCGTTCGCTTGGCGTACGCTGATCGCTGCGGAGCTGGTGTTCGGCGTTTCGTCCGGGTCGGGCGGACTGGGCTGGTTCATTTACGAGAACAAGAACCAGCTGGAGATCCCGGCGGTGTTCGCCGGCCTGTTCACGGTGATCCTGATCGGGCTCTTCGTCGAGAACGTCATATTCCGGACGGTGGAGGCCCGCACCGTCCGTCGCTGGGGGATGCAAAGCTGATGATCACGCACCTGCCGACTGCCCACTACCCGCGCTTCCACCTCGCGTTTCCCGTGTCCGATCTCGGCAACGCGCTCGAGTTCAAGGCGTTCGGCGACATCAACCTCCTGTTCGCGAAGAATCCGTAGGGCCGTGCGCGTCGTCATCACCGAATTCATGGACGAGGCCGCGGTCGCGAGTCTTGCCGCAAGACATGAAACGTTCTACGACAAGGGCCTCGTCGATCGCCCGGACGAGCTCGCGGTCAGGGTC
>CAYGYQ010000286.1:0-3462 GCA_964354035.1 uncultured Bordetella sp. | reverse complement strand
AGAAGCAGATCATCGAGATGATCGAGATGTGGGCGGCGCTGGAGAGCATGGCGGCCCGGTTGGCGACGTTGCATGCGTCGGACGCGGACATCGCGGCGCTGCGCACGATGTTCGACGAATTCCGCAACGCCACGCCTGCCGAGCACATCCACGAGTACTCGGACGCCAATATCGCCTTCCACCAGGCGATCATCCGGCTCTCGGGCTCGCATCTGATGGGCAAGACGATCGAGGATCTCTTCATCCACGTTCGCGCCATCCGCCGGATGACCATCGCGCAGAGCGACCGCGCGGCGCGCTCGATCATCGACCACATGCGGATCATCGAGGCGCTCGAGGCTCGCGACACCGAGCTGGCCGAGCGGCTGGTGCGCCAGCATTCGCTCGATCTGGCCGCGCATGTGGCGACGCATTGCGACTTTCTGGACTAGGATGACGATGCAGAAAGCGGTGATCGACGTCTCGGGCATGCGCAAGAGCGGTGCCCCGCGCGGCCACCCCAAGGGCCGGCAAGCGGATCCTGTGGCTGTGGCGGAGGTGCGGGCGCTGCTCGGCGACGCGCCGCGGCGCCGCGATCTGCTGGTCGAGTTCCTGCATCGGATCCAGGATGCGTTCGGCTCCATCTCGGCGGCCCATATCGTCGCGCTGGCGCAGGAGCTGTCGCTCGCGATGACCGAGGTCTACGAAGTGGCGACCTTCTATCATCATTTCGACGTGGTCAAGGAAGGGGAAACGCCGCCGCCCGCGATCACGGTGCGCGTCTGCGAGACGCTCTCCTGCCGCCTCGCCGGAGCGGAGGCGCTGCACGCCGCGCTTGCAGGCGCCTGCGGTCCGGACGTGCGGGTCATCGGTGCGCCGTGCATCGGGCGCTGCGAGCATGCGCCGGCGGCCGTCGTCGGCCGTCATCCGGTGGACAACGCCACTCCCGAAGCCGTGCAGGACGCCGTGGCACGGCGCCGTACCGAGCCCGACATCCCCAAGCACATCGAGTTTGCGGCCTACTGCAGGGACGGCGGTTACCGCGTGCTCGCCTCCTGCATGCGCGGGGACACGCCGGTCGAGGACGTGCTGACGGCGATGGAGGACTCGGGACTGCGCGGCCTGGGCGGCGCCGGATTTCCGGCCGGTCGCAAGTGGCGGATCGTGCGCGCCGAGGCGCCGCCGCGGCTGATGGCGGTCAACATCGACGAAGGCGAGCCGGGAACGTTCAAGGATCGCCATTATCTGGAACGCGACCCGCACCGCTTCATCGAAGGCATGCTGATCGCTGCCTGGGCCGTCGGCATCGACGACGTCTATGTTTATCTGCGCGACGAGTATGCCGCGTGCCGGGCGATTCTGACGCGCGAGCTCGCGGCGCTCGTGGCCGCGCCGCCCTGTCCGCTGCCGCGGATCCATCTGCGCCGCGGAGCCGGCGCCTACATCTGCGGCGAAGAGTCGGCGATGATCGAGTCGATCGAAGGCAAGCGCGGCATGCCGCGGCTGCGACCGCCGTACGTCGCGCAGGTCGGGCTCTTCGGGCGCCCGACGCTCGAGCACAACATGGAGACGCTCTACTGGGTGCGCGACGTTCTCGAAAAGGGCGCGACGTGGTTTTCCGGGCAGGGGCGCCATGGCCGGAAGGGCCTGCGCTCCTTTTCGGTGTCGGGCCGCGTTGCGAAGCCCGGCGTGCATCTCGCGCCGGCCGGCATCACGGCGCGGGAGCTGATCGACGAGTACTGCGGCGGCATGCTGCCGGGCCACGAGTTCTACGCCTACCTTCCGGGCGGCGCCTCCGGCGGGATCCTGCCGGCTTCGCTCGGCGATGTGCCGCTGGATTTCGACACCTTGCAGCCACATGGCGCGTTCATCGGCTCCGCGGCGGTGATCGTGCTGTCGCAGCACGACCGGGCCAGGGACGCGGCGCTCAACCTGATGCGGTTTTTTGCCGACGAATCTTGCGGCCAATGCACGCCGTGCCGCGTCGGCACCGAGAAGGCGGTCGGTTTGCTCGAACGCGAGACCTGGGATCTGCCGCTGCTCGACGAGCTGTCGCGGGCGATGGCCGACGCGTCGATCTGCGGACTGGGGCAGGCGGCACCGAACCCCATTGCCTGCGTGATCCGCCACTTTTCCGGGGAACTCGAATGAGCAATGGTGAAATTCGGTTCCAGCTGAACGGCAGCGCAATCGCCGCGCGCGCGGGCGAGACGATCATCGAGGCCGCGCAACGCCACGGCGTCGAGATTCCGCACCTGTGCTACACGCCGGGGATGCGTCCGGACGGCAACTGCCGGGCGTGCATGGTGGAGATCAAGGGCGAGCGCGTGCTGGCGCCGTCCTGCTGCCGCGCACCGATGCCGGGGATGGAGGTGTCGAGCACGTCCGCGCGCGCTGTCCACGCGCAGAAGATCGTCGTCGAGATGCTGGTGGCCGACGTCCCGGAACGCGTCTACAAGCCCGACTCGGAGCTCGCGCACTGGCGCCGGCGGCTTGCGCTCGGCAAGCCGCGCTTCGCGGCGCGCGCCCAGCCGGCGCCGGACCTCTCGCACCCCGCAATGGCGGTCAACCTCGACGCCTGCATCCAGTGCACGCGCTGCGTGCGCGCCTGCCGCGAAGTGCAGGTCAACGACGTCATCGGTTACGCGTTTCGCGGCGGGCACTCGCAGATCGTGTTCGACTTGGGCGACCCGATGGGCGAGTCGACCTGCGTGGCCTGCGGCGAATGCGTGCAGGCGTGCCCCACGGGCGCGCTCGCGCCGGCGAAGGATGCCTATCTCGCGCCGGTCGAGCGCAAGGTGGCGTCGGTGTGCCCGTATTGCGGCGTCGGTTGCCAGCTCACCTACCACGTCAAGGATGATGCGATCGTCCGCGTCGAGGGCCGCGACGGCCTCGCCAACCAGGCGCGTCTGTGCGTGAAGGGACGCTTCGGCTTCGACTACGTGCGCCATCCGCAGCGGCTGACGAAGCCGCTGATCCGGAAGTCCGGCGTGCCCAAAGCGGCCGCCTTCGTGATGGATCCCGCCAATCCGCTTTCGGTGTTCCGGGAAGCGAGCTGGGAGGAGGCGCTCGAGCTCGCCGGTGGCACGCTCGCGAAGATCCGCGATGCGCACGGCGGCGGCGCTCTCGCCGGGTTCGGGTCGGCCAAGGGGTCCAACGAGGAGGCGTACCTGTTCCAGAAGCTGGTGCGCACGGGCTTGCGCACCAACAACGTCGATCACTGCACGCGGCTCTGCCACGCGTCGAGCGTGGCAGCCTTGCTCGAAGGCATAGGATCGGGCGCGGTGTCGAATCCGGTGCTGGATGTTATGAAGGCGGAGGTAGTGCTGCTGATCGGCGCCAATCCGGTCGTCAACCATCCGGTCGCGGCGACGTGGATCAAGAACGCGGTCAAGCGCGGCACGAAGCTGATCCTCGCCGATCCGCGCCGCTCCGAGCTCGCGCGGCACGCCGCGCATTACCTGCAGTTCAAGCCGGACACCG
>CAYGYQ010000285.1:0-3468 GCA_964354035.1 uncultured Bordetella sp. | reverse complement strand
CGCACGACGGCGAGACGCGCCGCGCGCAAACGGATCGCCTCCACCGGGTCGCGCGCATCGAGCAGCACGAAATCGGCATGGCATCCCGGCGCGAGGCCGTAGCCGTCGAGGCCGAGGATCCTGGCCGGCACGACGGTGACCGCGTCGAAGCACGCGCGCATCGCCGCCTGCCCGGTCATCTGCGCAACGTGCAGTCCCATGTGCGCCACCTCGAGCATGTCGCCCGAGCCCAGGGGGTACCACGGGTCGAGCACGCAGTCGTGGCCGAACGCGACGTCGATGCCCGCCGCCATCAGCTCCGGCACGCGGGTCATGCCGCGGCGCTTCGGATAAGTGTCGTGGCGTCCCTGGATCGTGATGTTGATCAGCGGATTGGCGATCGCTGCGACACCCGCTTCGGCGATCAGCGGAATCAGCTTCGACACGTAGTAATTGTCCATCGAGTGCATCGACGTCAAATGCGAGCCGGCCACGCGTCCCGACAGGCCCAGCCGCCGCGCGTGCAGCGCCAGCGTCTCGATGTGCCGCGAGGCCGGATCGTCCGTCTCGTCGCAGTGCAGGTCGACGGGAAGCCCCCGCCGCGCCGCGATTTCGCAGAGGATGCGGACCGACTCCGCGCCGTCGGCCGTCGTGCGCTCGAAATGCGGGATGCCGCCGACGACGTCCACGCCCTTGTCGAGCGCGCGCGTGAGGTTGCCGAGCCCGCCCTCCGAGCGCAGCAGGCCGTCCTGCGGAAACGCGACCAGCTGCAGGTCGAGATACGGCCGCACGCGCTCGCGCACGTGCAGCAGCGCTTCGACGGCCAGCAGGCGCGGGTCGCAGACGTCGACGTGCGAGCGGATCGCGAGCAGGCCCTTGCCCACCGCCCAGTCGCAATACGCGAGCGCCCGGTCGACCAGCGCGTCCATGGTCAGCAAGGGCTTCAGCTCGCCCCACAGGGCGATGCCTTCCAGCAGCGTCCCCGACGCGTTGACGCGCGGCAGCCCGAACGACAGCGTGGCGTCCAGGTGGAAGTGCGCGTCGACGAATGGCGGCGTCACCAGCTGCCCCTGCGCGTCGAGCTCCGTCGCGCCGCCGGCAGCGGCAAGCTCGGCGTGCGGCGCAACCGCGGCGATCCGGCCGTCGCGCACCGCGATGTCCATCGCCATGCGCCCGTCGGGCAGCGCCGCGTTGCGGACGACGAGAGCGTATTGCACCGAAGCAGAGGACGTCGCGTTCATCGCTCACCTTTGCGATAGGGTTTCATCAGCGCCTGCGGGTAGGCGGCGCGACGCGCCATGACCACGAGCGCCAGGATCGACAGCGCGTACGGCAGCATCAGATAGACCTGATAGGGCAACCCCGCGCCGCTCGCCTGCTGCAATCGCAGTTGCAGCGCATCGAAAGCGGCGAACAGTATCGCACCGGCGAGCGCCTTGCCGGGGCGCCACGATGCGAAGACCACGAGCGCCACGCAGATCCAGCCGCGGCCGTTGACCATGTTGAAGAAAAAGGCGTTGAACGCCGACAGCGTGAGAAACGCGCCGGCCACGCCCATCAGCGCCGAGCCCGCGACGACGGTCCACATCCGCACCGCGATGACGTCGATGCCCTGGCCTTCCGCCGCGCCCGGGTTCTCGCCGACCATGCGCACGGCAAGTCCCGCCGGCGTGCGGTTGAGGACATAGGCGAGCGCGGGCACCGCGCCGAGCGCGAGCAGCGTCAGCGGCGTCTGCGCATCGAGCACGGGGACGCCGAGCCAGCCCATCGGCGCGAACGGCTCGATCGTCGGCGGTGTCGTCACTTGCGGCAGCGTCACCCGATAGGCATACGACGCAACACTCGTCCCGAACAGCGTGACGCCGAGGCCCGATACGTGCTGCGACAGCCCGAGCGGCACGGTGAGGATCGCGTGCAGCAAGCCGAGCCCGGCGCCGGCAAGCGCGGCCACACCCACGCCGGCCCAAAGCCCGGCCCCCTGATAGACGGCGAGCCAGCCGGTGAATGCACCGACGACCATGATCCCCTCGATGCCGAGGTTCAGCACGCCGGCCCGCTCGCAGAGCAGCACGCCCAGCGTGCCGAAGACGAGCGGCGTGGCGATGCGCAGCACCGCCACCCAGAACGCGGCGCTCGCAACGATGTCGATGATGTCGATCAACATGTCAGTCCCGCCGGGCCGTCCCAAGGGACTGACCCGCCCCCCCGGGGGGCAGCGAGCAAGGCGAGCGTGGGGGACGTTCATCCACCCGCCGGGCCGTCCCAAGGGACTGACCCGCCCCCCCGGGGGGCAGCGAGCAAGGCGAGCGTGGGGGTCGTTTCATCCTAGCGCCAATGGATCCGATAACGGGCCAGCATAGTCGCCACCAGCATCGCGATCAGGGACGCCGCCACGATGACGTCGGCGATGTAGGTGGGCACCGCGATCGCGCGGCTCATGCTGTCGGCGCCCACCAGGATGCCCGCGACGAAGATCGCGGCCGCCACGACGGCGAGCGGATTCAACTGGGCCAGCATCGCAATGACGATACCGGTGTAGCCGTAGCCCGGCGACATGTCGAGCGTCACGTATCCGGCGCGCCCCGCGACCTCGATGCAGCCGGCGAGTCCCGCCAGCGCGCCCGAGAAGAGCGCGGTCCTGACGACAACCGCCTGCACTGGCATTCCCGCGAAGGCGGCGGCGCGCGCGTTGGCGCCGACGGCGCGCATCTCGAAGCCGAAGGCGGTGAAACGGTCGACGACCCACACGAGCATCGCGAGCGAGAGCGCGATCAGCAGGCCCGAATGCACGCGCGAGCGCGCGGCGAGGCGCGGGAGCTCGAGCTCCGCGGGAATCGCGACCGACTGCGGCCAGCCCAGCGCGGCCGGATCCTTCATCGGCCCGTCGAGCAGCATCGACACGAACAACAGCGCGATGAAATTGAGCAGCAATGTGGTGACGACCTCGTCGACATGAAACCGCGTCTTGAGCAGCGCCGGCCCCAGCAGCAGCAGCGCACCCGCCGCCATCGCCGCGGCCGCCATCAGCGGGAACAGGAGCATCGGCGGCAGCGGCACCCCGGCGCCGCCGACCGCGACGGCGGCCAGCGCGCCGACGTAGAGCTGGCCTTCCGCGCCGATGTTGTAGAGCTTCGCGCGGAACGCGACGGCGACGGCGAGGCCGGTGAGGATCAGCGGCGTTGCGCGCGTGAGCGTCTCCGACAGCGCGAAGCCCGAGCCGAAGCCGCCTTCGAGCAGCAGCAGGTAGGCGCTGCCCACGGGAACGCCGGCCCATGCCACCAGCAGCGAGCACACGACGAGCGTGAACGCGATGGCCGCGAACGGCGCGGCAACCTGCAAGGTCCGGGAGACCTGGGCGCGCGCCTCAAGCCGCATGCGCCGCCTCTTCGGCACCCGCCATCGCGAGGCCGATCGCAGCCAGCGTCCAGCCTTCCGCCGGCCGCAGCGGCGAGAGCCGCCCGTGGTACATCACGCCGATCCGGTCGGCGA
>CAYGYQ010000284.1:0-3521 GCA_964354035.1 uncultured Bordetella sp. | reverse complement strand
ATCGACCCGGCGCGACTGACCGCCTGTGTCGTGCTCGGAATCAAGGACCGCGACACCTTCCCGCTGATCTTCTATCGCGAGAACTGCGCCGACATGGCGGTGACCGAGGACGACGTCGCCGAGGATTTCGTCGCGCAGTCGAAGGCGCTGCTGATCACGGGCACGCACTTCTCGACCGCGCACGTGCATCGCGTGAGCACGACCGCGCTCGAGCGCGCGCGGCGCAACGGCGTGCGCACGGTGCTCGACATCGATTATCGGCCGGTGCTGTGGGGGCTGACCAAGCGCGGTGACGGCGAGACGCGCTTCATCGCCAACGACGCCGTGACCACCCATCTGCAGTCGATCCTGCCGCTGTTCGATCTGGTGATCGGCACGGTGGAGGAGTTCGCGATCGCCGGCGGGAGCACGGACATCATCGCGGCGCTGACCGCGGTGCGCACGGTGACGCCGGCCACGCTCGTCGTCAAGCGCGGCCCGATGGGCTGTGCCGTGATCGACGGCCCGATCCCCCGCTCGCTGGACGACGCGTTCAACGGCCATGGCGTCGAGGTCGAAGTGCTGAACGTGCTGGGCGCGGGCGATGCGTTCTCGGCCGGCTTCCTGTCCGGCTGGGTGCGCGGCGAGAATTACGACGAGTGCTGCCGCTACGCCAACGCCTGCGGCGCGCTGGTTGTATCACGGCATGGGTGCGCGCCGGCGATGCCGACCCGCATGGAGCTTGACCACTACCTTGCCAACGCGGCAAGCATTCCGCGTCCCGATCGCGATGTTGCGCTGACGCGTCTGCATCGCAAGACCGCACCGCGCGCGCCGCGGCCCGAGCTTTTCATTTTCGCGTTCGACCACCGCGATCAGCTGTTCGATCTCGCCCGGGCTGCGGGCGCCAGCGAGAGCCGACTGCCGACTCTGAAAAGGCTGTTCGTCGACGCCGTCGCGCAGACGGAAGCGGCGCGGGGCCTCGCCGGGCGCGTCGGGCTGCTGTGCGATGACCGGTACGGCCAGGACGCGCTCAACGCGGCGACCGGTCGCGGCTGGTGGGTGGGGCGGCCGGTCGAATGGCCCGGCTCCAATCCGGTCGTGTTCGAGCACGGGCGCTCGATCGGCACGACGCTCATCGGCTGGCCCGTCGAGCAGGTGGTGAAATGCCTGGTGCCGTTCCATCCGGATGATGATGTCGGCAACCGGCTGGAGAACGAGGCGCAGGTGAAGGCGCTGTACGACGCCGTCCAGGTGAGCGGGCACGAGCTGCTGCTCGAGATCGTGCCGCCGAAGAGCCTGCCGCCGGGGCCGGACGTCCTGTTGCGCGCGATGAAGCGACTCTACAACCTCGGCATATTTCCCGAGTGGTGGAAGCTGCCCCCGCCTGCGGCGGGCGAGTGGTCGGCGATCGACGCGCTGGTCGCCGAGCGCGACCCGTACTGTCGTGGCATCGTGCTGTTAGGACTGAGCGCGCCGATCGATACTCTGGCGCGCGGGTTTCGGGACGCAGCGGGCAGTCGCATGTGCCGGGGCTTTGCGGTCGGCCGCACAATCTTCCACGAGCCGGCGCGCGCGTGGCTCGCCGGAGCGATCGATGATGGCGATCTGGTCACCGGCGTGCGGGCGAACTTCGAAGCGCTGATCGATGCGTGGACGGAAACCCGACCGAAGCAGCTCAGTGCTGCGGCGACGCCGTGAGCGCGATACGCACGTGCCGCGAGACGGATGCAGCCATCGAGCGCATTGCCGCGACCAGGGAGAAGACGCCGTCGACGAAGCTGTCGGCATCCCGAAGTCGTGCCTTCGCAAATTCGCGGTCGGTGACGTTCATCGGCATCGCGTCGATGCGACGGTACAGCGTGTCATTGGCAGGCGTGGGTTGGACCGGTTTCATGTTCGTGCTCCATTGAGAAGTGCGTCTTGTTGCATCGCACAATGCCAATATAGGAATTTGCCGCGGACAATGCCAATCGTTTGTTCGGATGGACGGCATCAGCGATACAAATGTAATCTAAACCATTGGTTTAAAAAGAATATATTGGATCAGCTGAAGGTGGCTCGCCGAGCCGGGGATGGGGCATGACGACGATCCGATTGACCATGGCGCAGGCGCTGGTCCGTTTTCTCGCCGCGCAGCGGACGGTCTGCGACGGACGCGAAGTGCCGCTGTTCGGGGGCGTGTGGGCGATCTTCGGCCACGGCAACGTCGTGGGGCTGGGCGAGGCGCTCTACGGGCATCGCGCTCTGCTCCCCACCTATCGCGCGCACAACGAGCAGGCGATGGCGCACGCGGCGATCGCCTTCGCGAAGGCGCATTTCCGGCGGCGGATGATGGCGTGCACGACGTCCATCGGCCCGGGCGCGACCAACCTGATCACGGCGGCGGCGACCGCGCACGTCAACCGGCTGCCGGTGCTGTTGCTGCCCGGCGATGTGTTCGTCTCGCGCGATCCGGATCCCGTGCTGCAGCAGGTCGAGGACTTCCACGACGGCGGCATCTCGGCCAACGACTGCTTCAAGCCGGTGTCGCGTTATTTCGACCGCATCCTCGCACCCTCCCAGCTCCTCACCGCTCTGCCGCGCGCGATCGCCGTGCTGACCGATCCGGCGCAGTGCGGTCCGGTCACGCTGGCCTTGCCGCAGGATGTGCAGGCGGAGGCGTACGACTTTCCGGCGGAGTTCTTTGCCTCGTCGCTCGTTCGCGTCCGTGCGCCGCAGCCCGAGGCGCTCGAGCTCGACGCGGTGGCGAGTCTCCTGCGGGCAGCGAAGCAGCCGATGCTCGTTGCCGGCGGCGGGGTCCTCTACAGCGATGGCGGCGCCGAAGCACTGCGCCGGTTTGCCGAGGCGCATCGCCTGCCGGTGACGGAGACGCAGGCGGGCAAGAGCGCGCTGCCCTGGGACCACCCGCTGCAGGCCGGAGCCATCGGCGTGACCGGCAGCACGGCCGCCAATGAGCTCGCGCGCAACGCCGACCTCGTCGTCGCCGTCGGCACTCGGCTCTCCGACTTCACGACCGGCTCGCATTCGCTCTTTGCGCAGGCCCGTCTCGTTGCCATCAACGTCAATGCCTTCGATGCGCTCAAATGGCGCGCGACCGTTGTGCACGGCGACGCCGCGACGACGCTCGACGGACTGTCCACGCGCCTCGGTGGCTGGACCGCCACCGCCGCATGGCAGGAGACGGCCGTGCGGGAAGCCGAGGCGTGGCGCGCGAGGGTGTCGGGAATCGTCGGCGTCCGCGAGGTCGCGCCGCCTGCGCTGCCCTACGACGGCGAGGTGATCGGCGCGGTCCAGCGCTCGCATCCGCAATCGGCGGCGCACGACATCGTCGTGTGCGCAGCGGGCACCTTGCCCGCCGAGCTGCACAAGCTCTGGCGCGCCTTGCGGCCGGGCGGTTATCACATGGAATACGGCTACTCCTGCATGGGCTACGAGATCGCCGGCGGCATCGGCGTGAAGATGGCGCATCCCGAGCGCGAGATCGTCGTGATGGTCGGCGATGGCAGCTACCTGATGCTGAACTCGGAGATCGCGACCTC
>CAYGYQ010000283.1:0-3558 GCA_964354035.1 uncultured Bordetella sp. | reverse complement strand
ACAGCTCCACCAGCTTCCCCGTCCGCAGCGACTCGGTCACGGCGATGCCGATGCGCGTCGCCGCGGTGGCGTCGGCGAGCGTGAGCGGCGGTGCCCGGTCCTCGCGCACGACGTCGACGAAAGTCTGCGCTTCCTGCAGGAACGCCTCGGCGAAGCGCTCGTAGAACGTCGGCGTGCATTCGTTGCGCACGCCGTGCGCGTCGGAGATTTCGACGCGGTTGATCCGGGGGTTCTGCCCGACGGTCAAGCGCCCGGCGGTGCCGATGATCTCGGTCAGCGTCTCGTGGCCGTGCGCCATCGTCCGCGACGCGTAGATGGACGCGATCTGGCCGTCGGCGAACTCGATCGTCGCGACCGCGTTGTCGACGTCGCCGACCTCGCGCAGCCCCTCATGCACCGCGATCGTGCCGGTCGCGAACACGCGCTTCGCCACGCTCGCCCCGAGCATCCAGCGCACGGTGTCGATGTCGTGGACGCTCATGTCGAGCAGGATGCCGCCGGAGGCTCCCGCGTAGCGCACGAAGAAGCCGGAGGCGTCGTTCTGGTCGGCGGTCTGCGAGCGCGCGAGGAACGGGCGGCCGATCGCGCCGGAGCGGATCTTCTCGAACGCGTCGCGATAGCTGGGATCGAACCGGCGCACGTAGCCGATCATCGCCTTCAGCTGCGGGTGCTTCGCGGCGACCGCCTCCACGCGCAGGCAATCGGGCAGATTGAGCGCGAGCGGCTTCTCCGAGAACACGTGCTTGCCCGCCTCGAGCGCGCCGATGATCTGGTCGGCATGCAGCGTCGTCGGCGTCGCGAGGAACACCGCGTCCAGGCCCGAGTGAGCGAGCATCCGCGCGTAGTCCGCATAACCGTGCGCGACGCCGAGCGTGTCGCGCGCCCACGCGAGCTCGTCGGCGACGGGACTGCACGCGGCAACGAGCTCGGCGCCGAGGACGCGATGCGCGAGGTTGGCCGCGTGGTGGCGGCCCATGCGGCCCACGCCCGCGATGCCGATGCGCAGTGGCGAAGCAGTCATTCGGGATCTCCTGTGCAATGAGAGCCGGGACTGGCGCTCGACCCGCAGCGGCTCAGACCTGCAGATCGGCGGTGATGCGCTGCGCCCGCAGCTTCTTGGCGAAGGCGTGCCGGGCCCGCAGCCGCGGGTCGTTGACAATCCCGCCGATCGTTCCGGCGATCACCATCACGACGCCGGCCAGCGGCAATACCAGGATCAGTCCGGGAATTCCCGCGACGGCGCCGCCGACGAATATCAGCAGCACCGTGGGCAGCGGATGCATGTGCAGGCTGCGGCCGATCGTCAGCGGCATGAACACGAAATCATCGAGCAGGCGGACGAACAGGAACAGGCCGACGGCGGCGTACACGATCCAGGGGCTCGTCGGAAAATCGGTGGCGGCGACCAGCACCACGATCACGCAGCCGATGACCGAGCCGATGAACGGCACCCAGGCCAGCACCGCTGCCATCAGGCCGAGCGCGAACGCGCCGGGTACGCCGATCGCCAGAAGCCCGAGGGCGAGAAGGACCGTGTCGATGGCTGTCAGCTTCAGCAGCCCCTGGAAATACGCGCGCGCGGTGCCGTCGACGCGGTCGATCATGTACAGCGTGCGCTCGAAGTACGCGTTGGGTACCGAATCGCCCAGGAACTTGAGAAAGCGCCGGCCGTCGCGCAGGAAGAAGAACGCGAGAAACGGCGCCAGCAGCAGCGCGGGCAGCCAGGCCGCCGTCGCGAGCAGCACGTCGGCGAGGTGCTCCTTGACGTAGGTGGCGCCGAACTCCGACACCTTCCGGCTCATCTCGGCGTGGAAGTCCATCTGCTTCAGGAAGCCGAACTGCGACTCGAGCACCAGCAGCGTGCGGTCGATCAGCAGCCGTCCGCCGGCGAGATAGCGATACACGGCCTCCTCGCCGGTGACGGCCTGCGCCGCCAGCCACGGCAGCGTCGGCACCATCGCGACCGCCGCCATGAACAGGGACCCTCCCGCGACGATCCCCGCCGCGGTTTCGCGGTCGACACCCGCGAGGGTCAGCCGCCGAACTGCGGGAAACAGCACGTAGTAGAGGATGATCGCGAACAGGAACGGCACGACCAGCCACAGCGCCTGCTTCAGCAACGTGAGCAGCAGCGTTGTACAGGCGATCGTCGCCAGCCACACCACCGGTCCGGATGCCAGGTACGGGCTGGAGCCGAGGCTCGCCTTGTGCTCGGCACTCATAGCGGTCGCCGTTCGGTCAGCGGCGAGCGGTCGCGCAGCTGCCGGCCGAGCTGGCGCGCGAGCTGGAGCAGGATCTTCGACGCGATCACCGCATGGGTAACCAGCAGGCTTTCCAGATCGCCGCGCGACAGCGAGGCCACCACGCAATCCTCTTCCGCCCGCGCCTGCAGGGCGCGGGGCGCGTTCTCGAGCAGCGCCAGCTCGCCGAACGCGACGCCGGCATTGATCTCCGCGATGCGTCCCGTCTCGGGTTCACCCTGTTTGCAGATGACCACGCGACCGGTGATCACGACGTGGAGAGCCTGTCCTTCCTCGCCCTCGTCGAAGATGATTTCGCCCTTGAGGTAGCGGCGCTCGTGCAGCAGGCCGTCGACCACGCGCAGTTCCAGCCGCGACAGCGGCGAGAACAGCGTCAGCTGCCGGAGCGTGCCCAGTCGCGGCGTTTCGTGGCGACCCTGGAAGAAAGCTAGCATCCTCGACGCTCCACGTCCAAGAAAAACCCCGCGGTTGCCCGCGGGGCCGTCAATGCGGCGTGCGCATGCCGGCGCTACAGCCGCTCGATGATTGCCGCGATGCCCTGCCCGCCGCCTATGCACATCGTGATGAGGCCGTAGCGTCCGCCCGTGCGGTGGAGCTCGTACATGGCCTTCACCGTCAGGATGGCACCGGTCGCGCCGATCGGATGGCCGAGCGCGACGGCGCCGCCGTTGGGATTGACCCTGGCCGGATTCATCCCGGTTTCCTTGGTCACGCCCAGCGCCTGCGCGGCGAACGCCTCGTTCGACTCGATCACGTCCATCTGCTCGAGCTTGAGGCCCGCTTTCGCCAGGACGCGCTGCACGGCGGAGACCGGGCCGAGGCCCATGATCTTCGGATCGATGCCCGCGTGCCCGTAGGCAACGAGCCGCGCCATCGGCTTCAGGCCTTTCTTTGCCGCCGCCGACTTCTCCATCAGCACGACCGCCGCGGCCGCATCGTTGATGCCCGACGCATTGCCGGCGGTGACGGTGCCGTTTTCCTTGGCGAACACGGCGCGCAGCTTGGCCATGCCCTCCAGCGTCGAGTCACCCCGCACGTGCTCGTCGGTGTCGAACATGACCGGGCCCTTCTTGCTCTTCAACTCGATGGGCAGGATCTGGCTCCTGAAGTGTCCGGCGGCGATCGCCGCCGCGGCGCGCTTGTGGCTCTCTACGGCGAACGCGTCCTGCTGCTCGCGGGTGATGCCGCACTTGTTGGCGACGTTCTCGGCGGTGACGCCCATGTGCACCTTGTGGAAGGCGTCCTGCAGGCCGTCATAGAGCAGGCTGGCGACCAGCTTCAGCTCGCCCATTTTGAC
>CAYGYQ010000282.1:0-3561 GCA_964354035.1 uncultured Bordetella sp. | reverse complement strand
CCGTCACCGACGGTGACATGGATGTGGCAGGTCTGCTTCAGGATGACGTTGCCACGGCCCTTCGCGCGCGCCGTGAAGCGGCGCAGGCTTTCCGCCTTGTCGACCAGGATCGTCTTCACCTTCAGCTCGTCCACGTCGGCGCCGTCGTTGTGCTCGGCATTGGCGATGGCCGACAGCAGCACCTTCTTGATGATGACGGCGCCCTTCTTCGGGGAAAAGCTCAGGATGTTGAGCGCCTGGTCCACGGGCAGGCCGCGGATCTGGTCGGCGACCAGCCGGCCCTTCTGGGCCGACAGCCGCACGCCGCGCAGGATTGCACTGGTTTCCATCGTGCTCCTCCTACTTCCGCGGCGGCGCCGCCGCCGAGACCTTCTTGTCGGCCGAATGGCCCTTGAAGGTTCGCGTCAGCGCGAATTCGCCGAGTTTGTGGCCGACCATGTTTTCCGACACGTAGACCGGGATGTGCTGCTTGCCGTTGTGCACGGCGATCGTGAGCCCGACGAACTCGGGCGTGATCGTCGAGCGGCGCGACCAGGTCTTGATCGGACGCTTGTCGTTGGTCGCGCGTGCCGCATCGACCTTCTGCAGCAGATGGTCGTCGACAAACGGACCCTTCTTGATTGAACGTGCCATCTCGTTGCCCTCGGTTAACCTTTGGTCGCGTGCCGACGGCGCACGATCATCGAATCGGTGCGCTTGTTGCGCCGCGTCTTGTAGCCCTTGGTCGGTGTGCCCCAGGGCGACACCGGGTGCCCGCCGCCGTTCGAGCGGCCGCCATGCGGGTGATCCACCGGGTTCATGCAGATGCCCCGGACGGTCGGCCGGATGCCGCGCCAGCGGTTCGCGCCGGCCTTGCCGATCGAGCGCAGATTGTGCTCTTCGTTGCCGACCTCGCCGATCACTGCGCGGCAATCCACGTGCACCTTGCGGATCTCGCCCGAGCGCAGACGGACCTGGGCGTAGACCCCCTCGCGGGCGAGCAGCTGGACGCCGGCACCGGCCGAGCGCGCCATCTGCGCGCCCTTGCCGGGCGCCATCTCGACGCAGTGGATGGTCGTGCCGACCGGGATGTTGCGCACCGGCAGGCAGTTGCCCGGCTTGATCGGCGCCTCCGCGCCCGACAGCAGCTGCGTGCCCGTCGCGACGCCGCGCGGCGCGATGATGTAGCGGCGCTCGCCGTCGGCGTAGAGCAGCAGCGCCAGGTGCGCGCTGCGATTGGGGTCGTACTCGAGTCGCTCGACCTTGGCCGGAATGCCGTCCTTGTTGCGCTTGTAGTCGACGATCCGGTACTGCTGCTTGTGGCCGCCGCCCTTGTGCCGCATCGTGATGTGGCCGTTGTGGTTGCGTCCCGAGCCGCGCTTCTTGCTCTCGGTCAGCGCGTCCACCGGACGCCCCTTGTGCAAATGCGGATGGACGACCTTGACCAGCGCGCGCCGGCCCGGCGATGTCGGTTTGACTTTTTGAAGGGGCATTTTGATTAACCTTCCGCCGCGAAGTTGATTTCCTGGCCCGGCTTCAGGCAGACGTACGCCTTCTTCCACGAGCGGCGCCGGCCGGTGAAACGCCCGAAGCGCTTCACCTTGCCGCCGACGTTCGCGATCTGCACGCTCTCCACCTGGACTTTGAACATCGCCTCGACGGCCGCCTTGACTTCCGGCTTGGTCGCATCCGGCGCGACTTTGAAAATCACCTGCTCGAGCTTGTCCGCGAGGAACGTGCCCTTCTCGGACACGACCGGCGCCAGCAGCACAACGGCGAGGCGCTCGGGATTGTATTGCCGGGGTTTGTGATCGGCACGGGCGTTCATCCCAGCATCTCCTCGAATTGGGCAATGGCACCCTTGGTGAGCAGCACGCTGTTGAAGCGCACGAGGCTCACCGGGTCGATCTCCCGCGTCTCCAGCACCAGCACATCCGGCAGGTTGCGCGACGACAGGAACACGTTGTCGTCGAGCTTGTCGGTGACGATCAGCAGCGTGCCCGGGAGCCCCAGCGCCTTGACCTTCTGCGCGAAGAGCTTGGTCTTCGGAGCATCGACGGCCAGCGCGTCGATGACCGACAGCCGGCCTTCGCGATGCAGCTGGGAGAGGATCGACGCGATGCCCGCGCGGTACATCTTGCGGTTCACCTTCTGCGTGAAGTTCTCGTCGGGCGAATTCGGGAAAATCCTGCCGCCGCCGCGCCAGAGCGGGCTGTTGGCCTGGCCCGCGCGCGCGCGACCCGTACCCTTTTGCGCCCATGGCTTCTTGTGCGACTTGTTGATGTCGGCGCGGCCCTTCTGCTTGCGCGTGCCTTGGCGCGCGTTCGCCTGGTAGGCCGTGACCAGCTGGTGGATCAGCGATTCGTTGTAGTCCCGCCCGAACAGCGCGTCCGGTCCGGCGATCGTCGCGGCCGCCTTGCCCTGGTCGTCAATGAGCTTGAGGTCCATGGTCAGGCCCCCTTCTTGGCGGGCGTCTTGACCGCCCGGCGGACGATGATGTGACCGCCGTCGGCTCCGGGCACGCAGCCCTTGACGAGCAGCAGGCCGCGCTCGGCGTCGACGCGAACGACGGTCAGGGTCTGCACGGTGCGCGTGACGTTGCCATGCTGGCCAGCCATCCGCTTGCCCGGGAATACGCGGCCTGGATCCTGCGCCATGCCGATCGACCCCGGCGTGTTGTGCGAGCGCGAATTGCCGTGCGACGCCCGGTTGGAGCTGAAATGATGCCGGCGAATCACGCCGGAGAAGCCGCGGCCTTTGGTGGTGCCCGTGACATCGACGAGCTCGCCGACCGCGAACGTCGCGGCGGGAATCGTCGCCCCGACCTTGAGCTCGGCCAGCGCCTCGGGGGTGACCGGAAACTCGCGCAGCAATTCGCCGGCCTCGACCCCGGCTTTGGCGAGGTGTCCGGCCTGCGGCTTGGTCACGCGCGAAGCGCGCCGCTTGCCGAACGCGACCTGCACGGCCGAGTAGCCGTCGGCCTCCGGAGTCTTGATCTGGGTGACGCGGTTGTTGGCCACGTCGAGCACGGTCACCGGGACGGCCTTGCAGTCATCGGTGAATATGCGGGTCATGCCAATCTTGCGACCGACAAGTCCGAGTGTCATTTTCGTCTTCCTTTCCACGCCGCCGATTACGATTGACCGGCGGCTTCCAAGTTTCCCCGGCACCGCCGGGGCATTCCGTTACTGCAGCTTGATTTCGACGTCCACGCCGGCCGGCAGATCGAGCTTCATCAGCTGATCGACCGTCTTGTCCGTCGGATCGATGATGTCCATCAGGCGCAGGTGCGTCCTGATCTCGAACTGGTCGCGCGACGTCTTGTTCGCATGCGGCGAGCGCAGCACGTTGTAGCGCTCGATCTTCGTCGGCAGCGGCACCGGGCCGCGCACGACGGCGCCGGAGCGCTTCGCGGTGTCCACGATCTCCATCGCCGACTGGTCGATCAGCTTGTAATCGAACGCCTTCAAGCGGATTCTGATGCGTTGGTTCTGCATGGCTCCAACCTTCGTAGTCAACTGCGTTTCACTCGATGACTTTGGCGACGACGCCGGCGCCGACCGTCCGGCCGCCCTCGCGAAT
>CAYGYQ010000281.1:0-3584 GCA_964354035.1 uncultured Bordetella sp. | reverse complement strand
GGCTGGACCGCGAGCCCGACCGCCGGGTCTGCGCGACCCGCTGGCGGGAAGCGTTCGCGGCAGGCATTCCGCCGGCGACACGCCGCGGCCGCCAGTTCGGGCTGATGTTGAGCGGGGGCATGGATTCAACGACCGTGGCGGCGTTCGCCGTCCCGGCCATTCGCGCCAGCGGCCGGGACGTGGCCGCGTATTGCTGGCGCCTGGACCGCTTTGCCGAAGGTGACGAAAGCCCCGCGATTCGGGACGTGGCGAGCCGCGTGAACGTGAGGGTGAACTGGTTTTGCGGCGACGATCTCTACCCGGTGCTCGACCCGGAGAGCTGGCCGGCCTGCCCCAACCTGCCCCAACTGAATCCGTTCCTGGGGCTCAACCTCGCCGCCTATGAAGCGGCGCGCTCGGCAGGTTGCGACGTGGTCCTGAACGGCCACCTCGGTGATTATCTGTATCCGCACCGTTACCACGGGTTGGCGGACGCGCTGCGCGTCGGGAACTGGCATCAGGGCAGCCGCGAATGGCGTGAGCTGATACGGCGTTTCGGGCTGGCTGGCTGCTGGCGCGCACCGGATATTCGCTGGTTCATCAAGCTCTTTCTGAAGGTGCGGCCGCGCCAGATTCCGCCCGCCTATCTTGCCGCCCCGGCGCTTCGCCATTTCGAGAAGATCGAGCCCTGGCCGCCCGAGACGGAGCAGGCGCCCCATCCGGCCCAGTGGTCGAACCTATTCGGAACGACCAGCGCCATGGAGATGAAATACGAGCGCTACTTCGCCTCGCGCGCCGGCATCGAGCGCCGGCATCCGCTGCGTCACCAGCGGATACTCGAGACCGTGCTGGCGCTGCCCGGCTTTCTGTTTTTCGACCCGAAGCGCGACAAGGCGCTCACGCGCGATGCGATGCAGGGGCTGTTGCCCGACCACGTCGTGCACGGGGTGCCGGGCGGAAACCTGAGCACGCTGTTCCTGCACGGTGTCTTCCGCGCCGGCTTGCCGGCGACGCGAGCCCTGCTGTCGCACCGGGGGGCGCTATGGCCGGAAATCGTGAGCCGCGACTACGTGAATGCAGCGTTGCAGGCCGGGCCTGCAGCCGGCGCCGAGCAGCAACGTGTTCTGATCGCAGCCGCCGGCATGGAATTGTGGCGGCATGCAATCGGGCGCCGGTGAAGACGCGAGAATCCGCCGCCAGGATGCTCCCGGGCGCGCCGGCCGCGAGATCCGACCGCCGCGGGTTACGCTGCCGCCAGGCGGTACACTGTATCTCGTCCGGGCAGTGGTCGACAGCGCTGTCGGCTGTCTGCCATTCATTCGCCTGACGCAAGGAACTTCATGGCCAAGACGGCACTGATTACCGGCATCACCGGCCAGGATGGCGCCTACCTTGCCGAGCTTCTGCTCGGCAAGGGCTACACCGTCCACGGCATCAAGCGCCGGACGTCGCTCTTCAACACCGACCGGATCGATCACCTGTACGAGGATCCGCACGTCCGCGACCGCCGCTTCGTGCTGCACTACGGCGATCTCACCGATTCGTCGAGTCTTGTCCACGTGATGCAGCAGGTGCAACCCGACGAGGTCTACAACCTCGGCGCGCAGAGCCACGTGGCGGTATCGTTCGAGGAGCCCGAGTACACGGCCAACTCCGACGCCATGGGCACGCTGCGGCTGCTGGAGGCGATCCGCATCCTCGGCCTTGCCGGCAAGACCCGCTTCTACCAGGCGTCGACCTCCGAGATGTTCGGGCTGGTCAAGGAGACGCCGCAGAAGGAAACCACGCCGTTCCATCCCCGCTCGCCGTACGGCGTGGCCAAGCTCTACGGCTACTGGATCACCGTCAACTATCGCGAGGCCTACGGCATCTACGCGTGCAACGGCATCCTGTTCAATCACGAATCGCCGGTGCGCGGCGAGACCTTCGTCACCCGCAAGATCACCCGCGCGCTCGCGCGCATCGTCGTCGGTCTCGAGGATTGCCTCTATCTCGGCAACCTCGGCGCGCGGCGCGACTGGGGTCACGCGAAGGACTACGTGCGCGCCATGTGGCTGATGCTGCAGCAGCCCGCGCCCGAGGACTTCGTGATCGCCACCGGCGTGCAGCACAGCGTGCGCGAGTTCGTCACCGCGGCGGCCGCCGAGCTGGGTGTCGGGCTGGCGTGGGAAGGGGCGGACGCCGACGAGGTCGGGCGCGTGGCCAGTGTCGCGCCGGGCCGCGACCCGGCGCTCAAGCCGGGCCGCGTCATCGTGCGCATCGATCGCCGCTACTTCCGCCCGGCCGAGGTGGACACACTGCTGGGCGATGCGGCCAAGGCGCGGACGATGCTCGGCTGGACGCCGGAGGTGAGCTTTCGGGAGCTGGTCGCCGAGATGGTGCGCGAGGACCTGCGCATCGCCGAACGCGACGCTCTCGTACAGCGACACGGGCACACGGTGCACAAGCGCAACGATGGCTGAAGAACCTGCCCTCCGCTCACCGCTTCGCGACGTAGTACGCGATCTTGATGTATTCGGTGATGACGAACGCACCCGTACGTTCGTCGTGCCACCAGCTGCCGGGCGACCACCACTGCGCGTCCGATGCGACGAGCGCATAGCTCAGGCCCGACTCCTTGAACACGCGGTGCCAGGTCCAGGCGAGGCGGCGCATGTGCGGCGGATCGCTGACGGCGATCACGGTGCGCCAGCCCTGCTTCTTCATCAACTCGAGGATGTTGGCGGCCTCGTCGAAGCTGTTGTCGGAGTAGACCTCGAAGCGCAACGCCGATTTCGGCACGCCGCGCGCCGCCAGAAACTCGGCGCGCCAGGTGAGGTGCGCCGGCGGCGAGGCGCCGCCGCGCTCAAGACCGGTCAGCACGATCTTCGGCGCGTAACCCTCCTTGTACAGACCCAGCGCGCGCAGCGCGCGGTCGCCGTCGTTGCCGCCCAGCACGACGATCGCATCGGCGCGTACGGGCGCCTGCCCCGGGGCCTCGAGCCAGTAGCCCGCGTGCGACAAGGCCCAGGCAAGGGCCGTGGCCGCGAGCACGAAAGCCAGCAGAATCCCGACGAGCGCGCGCTTGACGGACAGGGTGGACCTCGAAGGTGGGAGTGCCCGCGGCGGGTGGCGGGTGGTTCTGTCCGGCCCCCGCGGCCCTCCATTGTAAGCCCCGCATGAATCCCGACACCCGCATCTACGTCGCGGGCCACCGCGGCCTCGCCGGCTCCGCACTGCTCCGTGCCCTCGCGGCGCGGGGCTTCGCCAACATCGTCACCCGCACGCATGCGGAAGTCGATCTCGTCGAACGCGGCGCGGTGGCGGCGCTCTTCGCAACCGAAAAGCCCGACGTCGTGTTCCTCGCCGCGGCCAAGGTCGGCGGCATTCTCGCCAACAGCACGTTTCCGGCCGAGTTCATCCACGAGAACCTGGTGATCCAGTCCAACGTGATTCACGAGGCCTGGCGCGCCGGCGTGCAGCGGCTGCTGTTCCTCGGCTCGTCGTGCATCTACCCGCGCGACTGTCCCCAACCGATCCGCGAGGACCACCTGCTGACCGGCCCGCTCGAGCCCACCAACCGGCCCTACGCGATCGCCAAGATCGCCGGCATCGAGATGTGCTGG
>CAYGYQ010000280.1:0-3585 GCA_964354035.1 uncultured Bordetella sp. | reverse complement strand
GCGGCCGGGCGGGCGGATGAACGGCCCCCACGCTCACTGCGTTCGCTGCCCCCCGTGGGGGCGCGCAGTGCCCTTCGGGCGGCCGGGCGGGCACTGAACGGCCGCCTTCGCGGGTCGTCACCGCAGTCGGCTGAACCCGCCGCGCAACGCAGCATTCCCCTCGCTTGGCGCCCCGTCCGATTCCGAAGCACCCGGCGCCAGTGCGCCCGTTCGCGACGCGTCTGACCGCCTGGCAGCGCGCGCACGGCCGGCACGACCTCCCGTGGCAGGGCACGCGCGATGCATATCGGATCTGGCTCGCCGAGATCATGCTGCAGCAGACGCAGGTGGCGACGGTCGCTCCGTACTACGCCCGCTTTCTCGCCGCGTTCCCCGACGTAAGTGCGCTCGCCACCGCGCCGGTCGACCGCGTGCTCGAGCTGTGGAGCGGCCTTGGGTATTACCGGCGCGCGCATCACCTGCATGCGGCGGCCGAGGCGATCGTCAGGCTATACGACGGCCGTTTTCCGCGCGATGCCCGAACCATCGCCACGCTGCCCGGCATCGGCCGTTCGACTGCGGCGGCGATCGCGGCATTTGCGTTCGGCGAACGGGGCGCGATCCTCGACGGCAACGTCAAGCGCGTGCTGGCCCGTCATCGCGGTATCGACGGCTTTCCCGGTGCGCCGAAAGTCGAGGCGCGATTGTGGGAGCTCGCCGAATCGCTGCTGCCGGAGCGCGGCATCGGAACCTACACGCAGGCGCTGATGGATCTCGGCGCGACGCTCTGCACGCGATCGGCGCCGCGCTGCGGCGAATGTCCCGTCGCTACGGACTGCGTGGCGCGGCTCGAAGATCGCATCGCTGATTTGCCGGCGCCGCGGCCGGCAAGAGCGCGGCCGGCGCGCGCGGTGCGGGTGCTGGTGCTCGAGCACGCGGGCACGATCCTGCTCGAAAAGCGTCCCGCCGCGGGAATCTGGGCCGGGCTGTGGAGCCTGCCCGAGATCGATCTCGATGCCGACATCGCGCGGCATTGCCAGGCGCGGTTCCTGGCCAGCGTGAACGTCGGGGACGCGTTGCCCACGATCGAACACGGCTTCACGCACTTCAGCTTGACGATTCATCCGCAGCGCGTCGCAGTGCGCCGGTGGCCGTTGCGCGCGGAAGCACCGGGCCTGCTCTGGCTCACGCGCGACGATGCGCTCGCGGCGGCGTTGCCCGCGCCGATCCGGAAGTTGCTGGCGGCGCTCTGAAATCGGACGAGATCGGGGGCCGACGCTGATTTTCCCGCGGCCGCCAGTCCCTCGAAGCGGGCGGTGACAATTCAACCGCGCGGGGTCCCCAATGCTAATGGTGCTATTTTTCCGGCGGTCGCCAATCCCGCAGATCGAGCGGCAGCAGCTTCTCGTGATCGGTGTGCGCGACACGAAACGCGGCGAGTTCCTTCGCGGCGTCGGCGGACTTACCCTCGTCGCGCAACCGTCGGATGAGCGCGATCCATTCAGGAACCGGAAGCGGTGCCCGGTCCTTCACCCGTGCCTCGCCGGCGCGCGACTCGGGCGCTGGCGTCTGGCGGCGCGGCGAATCGGCGCGTGTTGGCGCTTGCCCTGCCCGAAGAGCGTTGCCGGCTTCGGGCTTCGGCTCTTCCGAGCGCGACGGGGTCGTCGGCATCTGCGGTGCCGGCCGGGAGGCAGGCGCCGGCACATCGCTCACGATGGTCGTGTCCGAAGTGGGCGCGCCGACCTGGTCGGGCATCGTGAGCTGCAATATACCGATGGCGATCGCGGCCACGGTTGCCGCCGCGGCGAGCGGCCACCAGCGCCGGCGGTCAGCCATCGCTTCCCGGGTTCCAGTCTTCTGCGGCCGGGCGCCGACTTCGCGCCGCGCCGCCGCCGTGATCGCGGCGTCGAGGGACGCCGGCGGCTCTTCGCTCGACCACGCGCGCCACGCCGCATCGAAGCGCGGATCGGAAGTGGTCATTGCAGGTCCCCGAGCTCGGTGCGCAGCTTCGCGATCGCGTACCGGATCCGGCTCTTGACGGTCTCCACACCGGTCCCGGTGAGCGCGGCAATTTCGGCGAGTTCGAGCCCGCCCTCCTGATGCAGCAGAAACGCTTCCCGCTGCGCGGCCGGCAGCGTGCCGAAAGCCGCCTTCAGCCGCTCCGCCGCTTCGCGCGCTCCGGCGCGGACCTCGGGTTCGTCGCCCGACGCGGCGGGAAGGGCATCGAGCGGATCGTCCACGTCGTCATCCGGCCCGTGGGTGACGAACTCGACATGGCCCGTCGCGCGCCAATGGTCGATCAGGCGATTGTGCGCGATCCGGTAGAGCCAGGTCGTGAGCTTGGCGCTCGGGACGTACGACGCGCGGGCACGGATCACGTTCATCCACACGTCCTGGAAGAGTTCGTCGGCGACACCAGCGTGGCCGCAATGGCGCAGCATGTAACGGTAAACGCCGCCCTTGTGCCGTGCATAAAGCGCATCGAACGCGGCGGCGTCGCCCGCGGCGTACGCGAGCATCAGGTCCTCGTCGCGCGTCTCGGTGGCGATTGCGGGCACGGGCATCGCCCGCAAGTATGAGGCAACGGATTCCAACGAGGTCAGATACGTGACCTTCGGGAGGCGAGCGCGCGCTCGCAGAGCGGGACGTCGGATGTTGCGTATCTGACTCCGGTGGAACATTGGCCGAAGGTCAACGCGCCGGCGGGTCGGGCACGAATCGCGGGGTCCAGTTGGGGAAGGGATTGGGCGAGCGGGCGATCGAGGGAGACGGCAGGATGCCCATCGCGACGAGGTTCTCGCGGCGATCGTAGTTGATCGCGACGGTCTCGTTGGGCGTCACGCTCTCCCGTTCGAAACGCGTCGTCTCCACAGGGGACCACTCGCGGCGCCCGTGGCCGGTGCCGATCTTCGCCATCGGCGCCGGGGCCGGTGCGGTTGCGGCCATCTCGCCGCGCGCCGTCTGACCGTTGCTGGCGCGGCTCTCGGCTGCGGTGCTCGCGTCCGCCGCATCCTGTCGAGTGGCAGGCTCGGGGGCAGGACTCGCGGCGACTCTCCCGGGCGCATCCTTCCACGTGATGCGCTGCGGACGCTCGCGGAAGAACGCGACGCCGATGACGCCGACGTTCTCGGGGCGCCCCGTGCGCGTCGCGTAGGCGTCGGGCAGCTCCGTGAAATAGAAGGCAGCGGTGGAGGTATTGCTCTTGCGCCAGCCGTTGATGTCGGCGCATTCGTGCGCGCTCAGCACGTAGCCCGACTGCGCCGGCGATGCGGTCTCGCCCGACACCACATTTGCGCCGTCGACGCTCATCACGGCCAGGACGCGATTTCCGGTAGTGTTGCAGACACGGATTCCGTACTCCTGCCCGGGAGTGCCGACGACCCAGCGCCGGCCGTCCTTCGGGTATACGGACAGCAACTGACCGTCGGGACGGGAGACGAGATCGACGCTGCCCAGTTGGCTTGCGACGCAGGTCGGCACTGCACCAAGGCCGAGCGCGATGGCGAGTCCGAGGGCGGTGAACCCGCGTGCGGTGCGTGCGCGGGCGCGGTGCATGCTGTGGGCAGCGGGTTGGATGCCATGGGTGCGTGCCGCCATTTCGGTCTC
>CAYGYQ010000279.1:0-3626 GCA_964354035.1 uncultured Bordetella sp. | reverse complement strand
TGAACCGGATCTCCTCGATGAATTTCCGCAGGTTGAGCTCGGCCGGATCGACCTCGGGACCCGGCGTGAACTCCTCGTCGTCGATGGACAGGATGAAGGCCGAGGCGCGGCTCTGCTGCTGCGCGAACTGCGACAGGTCGCCGTAGCTCGTCACGCCCAGCACCTCCATGCCTTCCTTCTCGATCGCGTCGGCGAGCGCGCGGATGCCGAGCCCGGACGTGTTCTCGGAGCGGAAGTCTTCGTCGATGATGACGATCGGAAAGCGGAATTTCATGGGGTGAGGTCCCTGTCCAGTTGCAGCGACGCTACAACCGGCGTCAGATCTTCGGCAGGGTGACGCCCTGCTGACCCTGGTACTTGCCGCCGCGGTCCTTGTACGACGTTTCGCAGACCTCGTCGGCCTCGAAGAAGATCACCTGGGCGACACCCTCGTTGGCGTAGATCTTGGCGGGCAGCGGCGTCGTGTTCGAGAATTCCAGCGTCACGTAGCCTTCCCACTCCGGCTCGAACGGGGTCACGTTGACGATGATGCCGCAGCGCGCGTAGGTGCTCTTGCCGAGGCAGATCGAGAGCACGTTGCGCGGGATGCGGAAATACTCCACCGTGCGCGCCAGCGCGAAGGAATTGGGCGGGATGATGCAGACGTCGCCCGTGAAGTCGACGAACGACCCGGCGTCGAACGCCTTGGGGTCGACGATCGTCGAGTTGATGTTGGTGAAGATCTTGAATTCGCGCGAGCAGCGGATGTCGTAGCCGTAGCTCGACGTGCCGTAGGACACGATCTTGCGACCGTCGACCTCGCGCACCTGCCCGGGCTCGAAGGGCTCGATCATCCGCGTCGCGGCCGCCATCCGGCGAATCCATTTGTCCGACTTGATCAATTCAATTCGGGGGCAGACCACGTTTGCATACGTGGTCTGTCCCCGCCTCGCTCAGGTGTTCTGGATGACGATGCTGGGGAACTTGGCCGAAAAATCCTCGGCCTTCTGCGCGACGAACACCGCGGTCTTGCGCGCGATCTCGCGATAGGCATGCGCGACCGGGCCGTCGGGGTCGGCGATCACCGTCGGCCGGCCGGCATCGGTCTGCTCGCGAATCCTGATGTCGAGCGGCAGGCCGCCCAGGAACGGCACCTTGTAGTCGGCGCACATCTTCATCGCCCCGCCCTCGCCGAAGATCGCCTCGGCGTGCCCGCAGTTCGAGCAGATGTGCGTGCTCATGTTCTCGACGATGCCGACGATCGGCACGCCGACCTTCTCGAACATCTTGAGCCCCTTGCGCGCGTCGATCAGCGCGATGTCCTGCGGCGTCGTGACGATGACGGCGCCGGTGACCGGGACCTTCTGCGCGAGCGTCAGCTGGATGTCGCCGGTGCCGGGCGGCATGTCCACGATCATGTAGTCGAGGTCGCGCCAGTTCGTGTCCTTGAGCAGCTGCTCCAGCGCCTGCGTCACCATCGGCCCGCGCCATACCATCGGGGTGTCGGCGTCGATCAGGAAGCCGATCGACATCGCCTGCAGCCCGTACGCCTCGAGCGGCTCGAGCGTCTTGCCGTCCTTCGACTCCGGCCGGCCGGCGAGCCCCAGCATCATCGGCTGCGAGGGGCCGTAGATGTCCGCGTCGAGCACGCCGACGTTGGCGCCCTCGGCGGCGAGTGCCAGCGCGAGGTTGACGGCCGTGGTCGACTTGCCGACGCCGCCCTTGCCCGACGCGACGGCGATGATGTTCTTCACCCCCGGGATCAGCTTCACGCCCCGCTGGACGGAGTGCGACGTGATCTTCTGCGTCATGTTGACGGTGACGCGCGGGGCGCCCGGCAACCTCGCGATGTCCTCCGCGATCAGTTTCCTGAGCATCCCGTGCTGGGTCTTCGCGGGATAGGCGAGCTGGATGTCGACGACGATGTCGCCAGCGCCGATCCGGATCTTCTTGACCGCCTTGCCGGTGACGAAATCCTTCCCGGTGTTGGGATCGATCAACGCGTGGAGGCGGGTCTGGACGTCGGCCTCGGTGATGGCCATCGGGTGCTCCGTTGGAAAATGGGTGAGCAGCGGTGAAAAGTATCCGATATTAGCGAAAAACGGCCGCTTTCGATATTCGTGGCGGGGGTCCTTTGCTAGAATCTTCGTTTCCCCTGCCCCGCGCAAGGTTTTCCCCGATGTCCGCGATCTCCGCCGTCTCGTCCGGCCGCCGCCGGCTCTTCGTCACGACGGCGCTGCCCTACACGAACGCGCCGTTCCACATCGGCCACATCATGGAGTACATCCAGGCCGACATCTGGGTGCGGTTCCAGCGGATGCGCGGCCACGAGGTCCACTTCGTCTGTGCCGACGATTCGCACGGCGCGGCGATCATGCTCAAAGCCGACGCCGAGGGGATCACGCCGCAGGCGCTGGTCGCGAAGGTCGCGGCGACGCGCCCGAAGCACCTGGACGGTTTCCACATCAGCTTCGACCACTGGCATTCGACCGACTCGCCCGAGAACGTCGAGCTGTCGCAGGATATCTACCGGCGCTTGCGCGATCGGGTGCCGTCACTCGTCGCCACCAGTCCGGTCGAGCAATTCTACGACCCGGTGAAGGCGATCTTCCTGCCGGACCGCTACATCAAGGGCGAGTGCCCGAAATGCGGGGCGAAGGACCAGTACGGTGATGCCTGCGAATCCTGCGGCGCCTTCAACGCGCCGACCGACCTCAGGGACCCTTACTCGACGGTTTCCGGCGCGACGCCCGTGCGCAAGACGTCGGAGCATTTCTTCTTCCGGCTGTCCGACCCCGCGTGCGTCGCGTTCCTGAAGGAGTGGACCCAGCAGCCGGGGCGCCTGCAGCCCGAAGTGGCGAACAAGGCGCTGGAATGGCTGGGCGAGGGCGCGGCCGAGGGCGGCAAGGGGCTGGCCGACTGGGACATCTCGCGCGATGCGCCGTACTTCGGCATCCCGATTCCGGACGCTCCGGGCAAGTATTTCTACGTCTGGCTCGACGCGCCCATCGGCTATCTCGCTAGCCTCAAGGCGCATCTGACGAAGCAGGGCATCGATTTCGCCGCGTTCCTGCAGAGCCCCGACGTCGACCAGTACCACTTCATCGGCAAGGACATCGTGTACTTCCACACGCTGTTCTGGCCCGCAATGCTGAAGTTCGCCGGGGCGCCGTACAGGGTGCCGGACAACGTGTTCGTCCATGGCTTCCTGACGGCATCGGGCGAGAAGATGTCGAAGTCGCGCGGCACCGGTGTGAGCCCCGACGTCTATCTCGACCTCGGCCTGAATCCCGAGTGGCTGCGCTATTACATCGCCGCCAAGCTCAACGCGAAGGTCGAGGACATCGACTTCAACCCGGATGACTTCATCGCTCGCGTCAACAGCGACCTCATCGGCAAGTACGTCAACATCGCCAGCCGCGCGGCGCCGTTTCTCACGAAGCACTTCGGCGGCAAGCTCCTCCCGCCCGCCGCTGCGATTCACGCGGCGGGCATCGCGGTCATCGGCGCCGCCGAGATGGCGGACGAGGTCGCGGAAGCGTACGAGAAGCGCGAGTTCGGCCGTGCGCTCCGACTCGTGATGGGCTATGCCGACAAGATCAACGAGCACTTCGACGCGCAGAAGCCCTGGGAGCTGGCCAAGGACA
>CAYGYQ010000278.1:0-3631 GCA_964354035.1 uncultured Bordetella sp. | reverse complement strand
CGACCGGCAAGCCGACGGTGGTCGGCTACACGGCGAAGGACATCGACATGTGGGCGACGGTGATGGCGCGCTCGATCCGCGCGGCGGGCGGCCGGCGTGGCGACATCATCCACGTCGCCTACGGCTACGGCCTCTTCACCGGCGGGCTGGGCGCGCACTACGGCGCGGAGAAGCTTGGCGCCACGGTGATACCGATGTCCGGGGGGATGACGGAACGGCAGGTGCAGCTCATCCACGATTTCAAGCCGGACATCATCATGGTGACGCCGTCGTACATGCTGGCGATCGCCGAGGAGATGGAGCGGCAGGGGATGGATCCGCGCGACTCGTCGCTCAAGATCGGCATCTTCGGCGCCGAGCCCTGGACGCCAGCGATGCGCACCGCCATCGAGGCCAAGGTGGACATCGACGCGATCGACATCTACGGGCTCTCCGAGATCATCGGTCCCGGCGTTGCGCAGGAGTGCATCGAGACCAAGGACGGGCTGACGATCTGGGAGGACCACTTCTATCCGGAGATCGTGGATCCGGAAACAGGGCAGGTGCTCCCCGAGGGCGAGAAGGGCGAGCTGGTCTTCACCTCGCTCACCAAGGAAGCGTTGCCGATGATCCGCTACCGCACGCGCGACCTCACGCGGCTTCTGCCGCCGACGGCGCGCTCGATGCGCCGGATGGAGAAGATCACGGGACGTTCGGACGACATGCTGATCATCCGCGGCGTCAACGTCTTTCCGACCCAGATCGAGGAGCTGATCCTGAAGGAAGCCGAGCTCGTGCCGCATTACCAGCTCGAGATCACCCGGCCGAAGAATCTCGACGAGATGGCGGTGCTGGTCGAGCGTTCGCCGGCGGTCGGCGGTGCCGATGGCGACGCCGCGGGCGAAAGGCTCGCGCACATGGTCAAGTCGATGATCGGTGTGACGGCCGAGGTGCGGGTCGTCCCGCCGGGCATGATCGAGCGCTCGCTCGGCAAGGCAAAGCGTGTCGTCGACAAGCGGCCGAAATAGCGCCCGCGCCCAGAGTGGCCGCTGCGACGCCCGGCCCCGATTGCGCCGAGCGCCTGTCCACACGACCGACAACCACCGAGGGAGCCAACGTGATCCACGCCTTCATCTGTGACGCCATCCGCACGCCGATCGGCCGCTACGGCGGCGCGCTGGCCACTGTGCGCACCGACGATCTTGGCGCCATCCCGATCCGGGCGCTGATCGACCGCCATCCGAGCGTCGACTGGGCCGCCGTCGACGAGGTCTTCTACGGCTGCGCCAACGGAGCGGGCGAGGACAATCGCAACGTCGCCCGGATGGCAGCACTCCTCGCCGGATTGCCACCCGCCGTGCCGGCGGCGACGGTCAACCGGTTGTGCGGCTCGGGTCTCGACGCGCTGGCGCTCGCTGCGCGGACCGTGCGCGCGGGGGAGGCCGGGCTCGCGCTCGCCGGCGGCGTCGAGAGCATGACCCGCGCGCCGTTCGTGCTGGCCAAGGCCGACAGCGCTTTCTCGCGTGCCGCAAGAATCGAGGACACGACGATCGGCTGGCGCTTCGTCAATCCGCTGATGAAGGCGAAGTACGGCATCGACTCGATGCCCGAGACCGCGGAGAACGTCGCCGCCGAGTACGGCATCGCGCGCGCCGACCAGGACGCGTTCGCGCTGCGCTCGCAGACGCGCGCGCTGGCCGCGCAGGCGAACGGTGTGCTGGCGCAGGAGATCGTCGGCGTGCCGGTGGCGCAGAAGAAGGGCGACGCGATCGTCGTCGACCGCGACGAGCATCCGCGGGCGACCAGCCTCGAAGCGCTCGCGAAGCTCAAGGGCATCGTGAAGCCCGACGGCAGCGTCACGGCTGGAAACGCGTCCGGCGTCAACGACGGCGCATGCGCGATCCTGGTCGCGAGCGAGGCGGCTGCGGCGAAGCACGGCCTGACGCCAAGGGCGCGGATCGTCGGCGCGGCGACCGCCGGCGTGCCGCCGCGGATCATGGGCATCGGCCCCGCGCCGGCAACGCAGAAGCTGCTCGCCCGCATCGGGCTGAACATCGGCGACCTCGACGTGATCGAATTGAATGAGGCCTTCGCTGCGCAGGCGCTCGCGGTGACGCGGATGCTGGGGTTGCCGGACGACGCGGCGCAGGTGAATCCCAACGGCGGCGCGATAGCGCTCGGCCATCCACTGGGCGCATCGGGCGCGCGGCTGGCGACGACGGCGCTCTGCCAGCTGGAGCGAACCGGCGGGCGCTATGCGCTCGCGACGATGTGCATCGGCGTCGGGCAGGGGATCGCGCTCATCCTCGAGCGCGTGTAGCGCGCTTCCGCCTTCGCGGCGCCGGGCCGGCGATCCGGGACGGCGCGGACCGACCCGCCCCGGATGCCCGCGGGCGCCGCTCAGGGTACGATGGTCATGAAGAGGTAGGTGGCGAAGATCACGAGGAGCACGGTGCCCTGCAGCACCGTGGTGCGTCCGGTACCCAGTGATATCGAGGTCACGAACAGCGACAGCAGCAACAGCACGGTCGACTTGACGTCGATGCCGAGCGTGAGTGGGAACCCGGTGGCGATGGACAGGATGGCGACTGTCGGAATGGTCAAGCCGATGCTGGCGAGCGCCGAACCCAGCGCCAGGTTGAGGCTCGTCTGCAGGCGGTTGGCGCGCGCGGCGCGCAGCGCGGCGAGTCCCTCGGGAAAGAGCACGACACCGGCGATGATGACGCCGACCAGCGCATTCGGCGCGCCGAGCGCGGCGACGCCCGCGCCAATGCTCGGGGCGAGCGCCTTGGCGAGCAGCACCACCACGCCCAGGCTTGCGACCAGCAGCACGGCACTCACCGATGCGGCGCCCCTCGTCGGCGCCGCGGCGTGAGTCGCCTCGTCGCCGGAGGTTGTCGCGGGCAGGAAATAGTCGCGGTGCCGGACGATCTGCGCAAACACGAACGTGCCGTAGAGGATCAGCGAAACGACGGCGATGAACGCGAGCTGGCTCGCGGTGAAGAACGGCCCGGGGTTGCTGACCGTGTAGTTCGGCAGGATCAGCGTCAGGACGACGATCGCGGCGAGCGTCGCGAACGATGCGCTCACGCCGTAAAGGCCGAAACTCTGCTCATGGTGACGCGCGCCGCCAAGCAGCAGGCAGCCTCCGACGATGCCGTTGAGGATGATCATCACGGCGGCGAAAACGGTGTCGCGCGCCAGCGCCGTCGCGGCCGCCCCCCCGGCGAGCATCAGCGAAACAATGAGCGCGACTTCGATGACGGTGACCGCAACGGCCAGCACGAGCGTGCCGAGGGGCTCGCCCACGCGGTGCGCGACCACCTCGGCGTGGTGCACGGCCGCCAGCACGCAGCCGATGAGCCCGGCGGCAACGAGCACCAGAAAGGCACCGCCAAGCCCGAATCGCGTGCCTGCGAAGAGCAGCCACGCGATGGCCGGCGCCGCCAGGGTCCAAACCGGCAGGACAGTTGCAGTTTTCATTGAAAGACTATAGCTCAAGGGCAGGGCGGAGCGTCCGCCCGACCCGCGGGTGCCGACTCCGTGGTTTGCCGCAGCAGTGGTATCGGCTACCATTCCTCCTCGCACCGCAGCCGGCCGCGCGCCGCCACCGCAGGGGAATCACGATGACCGAAAAGAAATTCGCGTCCCA
>CAYGYQ010000277.1:0-3646 GCA_964354035.1 uncultured Bordetella sp. | reverse complement strand
ATGACCTATCCCGCCGGCGGCTACCCGAACTACGGCCCGGAACCGTGGCCGCAGCGTAGCTGGGACTGGCGCGCGGCGGGGAATTTCATCGGCGGGGGCGCCGGCACCGGGCTCATCGTTTTCGGCGCATTGTCGGGGGCGAGCGGATCGGTGCTGGCCGCGCTGATGCTGGCGGGGCTTGCGCTGGTCGGCGTCGGGCTCGTCTGCGTTTCGCTGGAGCTGGGTCGGCCGCTGCGTGCGCTCAACGTCTTCCGGAATCCATGGACATCGTGGATGGGCCGCGAGGCGTGGACCTCGACGCTGCTCTTCCCCGCCGGGCTTGCGGCCGCGTGGGGTGTGCCCGGGCTGGCGTGGGTCGCCGCGGCGCTCGCGTTGGCCTTTGTCTATTGCCAGGCGCGCCTGCTGCAGGCGGCCAGGGGCATCCCCGCCTGGCGCGAGCCGCTGGTCGTGCCACTGCTGCTGACCACGGGGCTCGCCGAAGGCGGCGGACTCTTCTTCGCCAGCGCTCCCTGGCATGGCATCGGCACGCTGGGGCTGCTGCTGGGCTTCGCTGCCCTCGTACTGCTGCGCGTCCTCGTCTGGCTCGCCTATCGCCGTCGCCTGGCCGGAGTGGCCGCGCGCGGGGCCGGCGCTGCGCTCGATCGGGCGGGGCGCGTGCTGCAGCTGGTCGGAACGGTGGCGCCACTGGCACTCGTCGTTGCGATTGCGCTGGGCGCAGTGTCGGGCGCGACGACCGTGTGGGTCGCCGCGATGGCCGGGATCGCCGCCGCGCTGGCCGGTGCCTGCGTGAAACTCGCGCTGATCACCGGCGCCGGCTTCAACCAGGGATTCACGCTCGCGCACCTTCCCGTTCGCGGCGCGCGCGCGAAGTGACATCGGGCCCCGTCCACATCCGGTCGGCAGACGCGGACAGTCGCTGAAAGCATGGGCAAGCGAATTCTTTCCCTGACGGTGAACGGCCGGCACCGCGAGGATGCGGTCGCCGATCACACGGTGCTGCTCGACTATCTGCGCGAAGCGCTGCAGTTGACCGGCACCAAGCGCGGCTGCGACGGCGGTGAATGCGGCGCCTGCACGGTGCTGGTGGACGGCGCGCCGCAGCTCGCATGCATCACGCTTGCCGCGCGCTGCGAAGGCAAGCAGGTCGAAACAATCGAGGCGCTCGCCACCGACGGCCGCATGAGCCGGCTGCAGGCGGCGTTTCACGAAAAGCTCGGCACACAGTGCGGCTATTGCACGCCGGGAATGATCATGGCGGCCGAGGCGCTGCTGCGCGGCACGCCGGCGCCGACCGAGGCCGAGATCCGCGCCGCGCTGTCCGGCAACCTGTGCCGCTGCACCGGTTACGTGAAGATCATCGAGTCGGTGCAGGCGGCGGTCGGCGCCAACGCGACGGAAGTGGACCGATGACGATCGCGGCGAATGCCCCGCGCTCCGCCAGCGCCATCGGTGTCCGGCAGCCGCTGATCGACGGTGTCGAGAAGGTCACCGGCCAGGCGCGCTACACGGCGGACCTGCCGGCCGCCGGTGCGCTCGTCGGGGCGATCCTGCGCAGTCCCGTCGCGCACGGCGAGATCCGGCGCATCGACGCGTCGCGCGCCCGCGCGCTGCCCGGCGTGCGCGCCGTCGTCACCGGCGAGGATTGCGCCGTCGCCTATGGCGTGATCCCGGTCGCGCAGAACGAATTTCCTCTCGCTCGCGAGCGTGTGCGCTATCGCGGCGAGCCGGTCGCCGCGGTCGCCGCCGACGACGATGTCAGCGCCCGCGCGGCGCTGGCGGCCATCGAGCTCGACATCGCGCCGCTGCCGGCGCACTTCGACGCCGCCGCGGCGCGCGCGGCCGACGCGACGCTGCTGCACGCCAACAAGCCCGGCAACATCGAACGCGAGGTCGACCACACGTTCGGCAATTTCGACGCCGGCCTCAAAGCCGCGGACCTCGTGCGCGAGGAGCGCTTCCACTATGCCGAGGTCTCGCACGCAATGATGGAGCCCAACGCGGCGCTCGCCGAGTACGACGCCGAGCGCGACCGACTGACGCTCCATTCGGTGACGCAGGTGCCCTACTACGTGCATCTGGCGCTCGCGCGCTGCCTCGGCATGGACGAGTCGCGCATCCGCGTGGTCAAGCCGTTCGTCGGCGGCGGCTTCGGCCATCGCACGGAAACGCTCAACTTCGAGATCATCGCCGCGCTGCTCGCGCGCGCCGCGGGCGCCACGGTCAAGCTCGAGCTCTCGCGCGAGGAGACGTTCCTCACGCATCGCGGCCGGCCCGAAACCGACATACGGATGAAGATCGGACTGAAGCGCTCCGGCGAAATCACCGCGGTCGACTGCGAGGTCGTCCAGCGTGGCGGCGGTTACGCCGGTTACGGACTGGTGACGATCCTCTATGCGGGCGCCCTGCTGCATGCGCTGTATCGGCTGCCGGCGTGCAGGTACCACGGTCTGCGCGTCTACAGCAACACGCCGCCCAACGGCGCGATGCGCGGCCATGGCTCGGTCGACGTGCGGCACGCGTTCGAGGCGACGCTCGACCGGATGGCCATTGAGCTCGGCCTCGATCCCTTCGCCGTGCGCCGGGCGAATCTGCTCTCGGTGCCACACCGGACGATCAACGACCTGCAGGTCAATTCCTGCGGCTTGGGCGAGTGCCTCGACCTCGTCGAGCGCGCGTCCGGCTGGCGAGCGCGCCGCGGCAAGCTGCCGCGCGGCCGCGGTCTCGGCATGGCGTGCTCGCACTACGTGAGCGGTTCCGCCAAGCCCGTGCACTGGACCGGCGAGCCGCATGCGGTGGTCAACCTCAAGCTCGACTTCGACGGCGGGATCACCGTGCTGACCGGTGCCGCCGACATCGGGCAGGGGAGCTCGACGCTGCTCGCGCAGACGGTGGCCGAGGTGATGGGGCTGTCGCTCGACCGCCTCACCGTCGTCGCCAACGACAGTCGCGTGACGCCCAAGGACAACGGCTCGTACTCCTCGCGCGTGTCGTTCATGGTCGGCAACGCCGCGATCGGCGCGGCGCGCGAGCTGCAACGCGTGCTGGTGGACGCAGCGGCGCGCAAGCTCGAGGTCGCCTCTGCCGACGTGAGCTGCGAGGGCGAGCGCTACCGTGTGGCCGGCACCGATCGCGATCTGTCCTACAAGGACGTGGTCGCCGCGGCGCTCGAGGATGGCGGCACCCTCACGGTCAAAGGCACCTGGTCGACGCCACCGGAAACGCAGGGTGGCAAGTTCAAGGGCGCGGCGGTGGGATCGAGCGCCGGATTTTCCTACGCCGCGCAGGTGGTGGAGGTGAGCGTCGACGAAGAAACCGGGATGGTCGCCGTCGAGCGCGTGTGGGTCGCCCACGATTGCGGGCGCGCGATCAATCCGCTCGCGGTCGAGGGCCAGGTCCAGGGTTCGGTATGGATGGGGATGGGCCAGGCGCTGTCCGAGGAATCGCAGTACCACGAGGGCCTGTCGTTGCGCGCCAACCTGCTCGACTATCGCGTGCCGACGATCGTCGAGTCGCCGCCGATCGAGACCTTCATCGTCGAGGCGCGCGACCCGCACGGGCCGTTCGGCGCGAAGGAGGCGGGCGAAGGCTCGCTGTCCGGCTTCCTGCCGGCGCTCACCAACGCGATCGCCGACGCCACCGGATTGCG
>CAYGYQ010000276.1:0-3668 GCA_964354035.1 uncultured Bordetella sp. | reverse complement strand
ATCGACGGCGAATGCTTGCCGGTCGCCAAGGACCGTTCAAGGCGCGCAACCGCAGGAGCCTGGGTTCCCATTCGTTCGGCGACTTGCGCTTGCGTAAGGCCCGCCTTCTGCCGCGCCTTTAGCAGCGCATCGAGCAGCGTCGCTTCCTCCCGTTCGATGCGTTCGACCTCGGCCCGAACGCCGGGGCGGCGCATCAGCTTCTTGACGAGTTGGTCATGCGTTTGCACGTTTGATCTCCTTCATTCGCGCCACCGCGATCTCGCGTTCGCGCGCTGGCGTGCGCGCGCTCTTCTTGACGAAGCTGTTCAGCATGACGATTCGCCTTCCAACAAGCGTGCAGAAGAAAACTCGCGCAATTCCCTCGACTGCCTTCAGCCGCAATTCGAAGAGCCCATCGCCAAAAGCCTTCGTATGGGGTTCTCCGAGATTCGCGCCAAGAGCGACCAATCGACGTGTCAGCACGATGTACCGCGCAGCGAGACCGTCCGGCAACTCCAGAATCTGCTCCTGAACCGCCTCGCTGTAATAGGTGATCGTGTAATCCACACGAAAACGATAACAAATATGTTATCTGCCGGCAAGGGTCGTTCACGCCCATCCGAACCGAGGCGCCGGGCGGCAGTTCTATAGCCTGTTGCCGCCGTTCGCGCCTCGACGGCGACTCTGCGCTACGCAGCGGCCGCTCGGTCGAATCGCGTCAACGGGCAGTCGGCCATTTTCGGACACTCACGTGTTCCCCCTGCTAAGAACTCGCTAGTCTACCGTCGTTGGCGCAAGCGAGCATGATGACGGCCCAATTGGGGGAATGAATGAACAACCGCCGCAAACTAATCGTTGCGCTTGGCGCAACTTCCGATTGTCCAGCACAGGTGGTGATGGGCTGTTCTATTGCTTTGCGGCGAAATGATGAACCGGAAGTTCGGGCCGAGGGGTTCATGGCCGCAAGGGCAGCGCCTTCGGTGCGCCGGCCGACGTCATGTCGAGCGATGGCGTGACGCCTCCCCGTAGCAGACCGCGGCCCCCGCCCGGGATCTATAATTGGCGCCACCGCCACCAGGAGACATCCACATGAAGCTTTGCAGCTCACGGCTTGCTGCGCTCGTCGCCGGCTCGGCCTGTGTACTCTGCGCCGGCACCGGCATCGCGCAAGGTGTCGTCGAACAGCGCTCCTCTGAACTCAAGATCTACGCCCTTGGCGAGATCAGCGCGAGTCGATACGAAGTCGTGGGCCGTCCGTGGGCGGACTCCTGGCGCTCTGCCTTCTGGGTGCCCACCTTTCCCAGCCAGGAACAGGCCATCGCAGCCTTGCAGACGGAAGCGGCGAGCCGCGGTGCAGACGGGCTGCTCAACGTCAACTGCCTCGATCAGGGTCGGTGGACCTGGTCCTCGAAAACGGAGCCTGCGTTCCTGTGCTACGGGATCGCGATCCGCGTGCGGCCGAGCCAAAGCTAGCCGGACCATCGCGTGACCGCTGCGCAGCGGCGCGCCGATTGACAAAGCCTCGCGTCGCTGCGAGCCTCGCGACCCATGCGCCTGCCCAATCTGCTGGCCACCACGAAAGGGCGTCTCGCGGCGTTCTTTTGCCTCTACATGACCGAGGGCATTCCTCTCGGCTTCGCCGCCATCGCGGTCGCAACGCAGTTGCGTCGCCAGGACGTCGGCCCGGCGGAGATCGGCGCCTTCGTCGCCTCGTTCTACCTGCCCTGGGCCTTCAAGTGGGCGTTCGGGCCGATGATCGACGTGTTCGGCTCGGAACGGCTCGGGCGGCGGCGAGGCTGGATTCTCGGCACGCAGGTGCTGATGGCGCTGACGCTCCTCTCCACCGTCATGCTGAAGCTTCCCGAGCAGCTCTGGCTGTTCACGGTGATCCTGCTCGTCCACAACACGTTCGGGGCAATGCAGGACGTGGCCATCGACGCTCTTGCCTGCGACACGCTGCAGGAGCACGAGCGCGGCACGGCTAACGGCATGATGTTCGCGGGTGCCGCGATCGGCCAGCTGATCGGCGGCAGTGGTGTGCTCTTCCTCATGGGCCACACCGGCTTCCAGGCGACGTTCTTCTTCGTCGCCGGCGCCATACTGCTGGTGACCGCATTCATCGTGCTGCCGATGCGCGAAGCGGCGGGTCCGGTGCGAGCCGCCGTCGCCGGCTCGCGCATGCGCGCCGCCGGCCGCGAGATGCACGATTTTGCAATCAACTCGTTCCGCTCCTTCCTCGGCACTCGTGGCGCGTTCAGCGGACTGCTGTTCGCGCTGTTGCCGGCGGGCGCGATGTGCCTCGGGCTGTCGCTGCAGTCGAATCTTGCGGTGGAGCTCGGCCTGGACAACGACGAGGTGGCCACACTCAACGCCTGGTCGGCGGTCATCTCCGCGGCGGCCATGGTGGCCGGGGGGTATCTGTCGGACCGGCTCGGACGGCGCCGGATGCTCGCCCTCTACATCGCCTGCATCGGGCTGCCCGTCCTGTATCTCATGTCCATGCTGACCCAGTACGGCTGGATCATGCCCGTGAGCCCCAACGCGCCGAACCGCCCCGAAGTGCCGGCTGCGCTCGTCACCGCGCTCTGGATCGCGTCGCTCGTATACAGCCTGTTCAACGGTCTCATGTACGGCACGCGCTCGGCCATCATGATGGACGTGACCAATCCGCGCGTCGCGGCAACGCAGTTCACCGCCTACATGGCGCTCATGAACCTCACGATCTCCTACAGTGCGGCATGGCAGGGCATCGCGGCGGAAGCCTGGGGCTACCCGCGCACCATGCTGGTGGACGTCATCTTCGGCATGATCTGCATTGCGGCGATTCCATTCATGGCGCGCAAGGCCGGCGAGGCGTTCGCCGACAACGCCGCGCCAACGCGTGCCCGCGCCGTGGCCGCGGTCCTGGGCCTGATGTGTCTTGCCTGGTTGCCCTACCGGATCTGGCATGAGGCGTTCGGCGCGGCGCAGCCGATCGCCGGTACCGTGTTCACCCTGGTGTTCATAGCCTCGGCCCTGTTCCTGCTCGCGGGACACGCGGTGCTCGGCGATGCGGCACCTGCGCTTACGCGGATCGGCGCGTGGCTGGCGCCGCTGCTGTTGGCGATGTATGCCCGCTATTTCATCGACGGAATCGCCGGCTGGTTCTCGTTCCTGATGCCCGCCGAGCAATTCAAGAACGGTGTCGAGATCGCGATGCGCGGAGTTCCTCTGGCGGCCGGGGCCGTGCTGCTGCTGCTGGCGCTGCGACCGTGGCGCGAGCTCATCCCGCAGCCTGCTGGCGCACCGGCTTCCTAGGCCCTGCGCCGCGCTCCTGCCTGGTGCGCCGGCGCCATGGTGGAATCGATGCAGCTGGCGCCCTACCGCCTGGTGTGATGGCGGAGTGCGGCGCGCCTCAGTCGATCCGCTCGTACGCCGGCAGCGTCAGGAATTCGACGAAGGTGTCGTTGTTGACGAGGTCAGCGAAAATTTCTGCGGCGTCGCCGTACTTGCCCGCGCCGTAGGCCGGGCCCAGCAGGTCGCGAATCTTCGCCTGCTCCTCGGGGATCATCGCTGCCACCATTTCCTTGGTGATCTTGCGGCCGTCGTCGAGCCTGCCTTTCGGCGAGCGGATCCACTGCCAGACCTGCGAGCGCGAGATCTCGGCGGTCGCCGCATCCTCCACCAGGTTGTAGATCGGCACCGCTCCC
>CAYGYQ010000275.1:0-3677 GCA_964354035.1 uncultured Bordetella sp. | reverse complement strand
GGCCGATCAGAGTGCAATTCCGCGTCTACTCGAATATCGGCAATCGTGGGCGAAGTGGAAGTTCTTAAGGCCCGCACGCCAGACAGCGAACATTCGCCGGTCAACCGCTAAATCCTGCTCGGTCATGTTGTCAACGGCACTGATCAAACTTTTGACGGAGCAGGCGTGAGCGGCCGATTGTCATTGGGCGTTTACTGGCAGCACGTTCAAACATTTAGTGGCGGGACACGTCGGTTAGGTCGCGCGCGTGCCGAAATCAGTGATTTTCAGTGTCCTGAAGCGCAAGTATCGGCGTTCGCGGAGCACTGATTGTTAGGCCAGATTCCGTCATCCCTTGATTTGTAAGGGTTATTCTGCGCATGAAGCGCCCACGAATTACTGAGAACGACTCTGTTCGGTTTCCGGCAGGCTCGTGGCAGTAACCGGCGTCCGCGCGCGCAGGTCGTCCATGCTGCGGTAAGCTCGGCGCCATGAACCCGTGCCCCGTCAGCATCATCGGCGCCCCGACCGACATCGGGGCCAGTGTCCGCGGCGCGAACATGGGCCCTGACGCGCTGCGCGTTGCCGGCATCGGCGAGGCCCTGTGCCGCTTTGCGACCGACGTCAGCGACCGCGGCAACCTGAACGGGCCGATCAATCCCGTTCTTCCGGCGCGCGACGGCTACCGTCACCTGCCGGAAGTCATCGCCTGGAACCGGCAGGTCCACGCCGCCGTCTACGCCGAGCTGGCGGCCGGGCGCCTGCCGATCCTGCTGGGTGGGGACCACTCGCTCGCCATCGGCTCGATCAGCGCCGTGGCGCGGCGATGCCGGGAAACGGGGAAAACGCTGCGCGTGCTGTGGCTCGATGCCCATGCCGACTTCAATACCGCTGCCTTGACGCCGAGCGGCAATATTCACGGCATGCCGGTCGCATGCCTGTGCGGCTACGGCCCCTACGAGCTGATTCGCATGGGTGGCCATTCGCCGGCTCTGCAACCGGCCGAAATCCGGCTCGTCGGCGTGCGCAGCGTCGACGCCGCCGAAAAGCACTTCCTGCGGGAAGTCGGCATCGAGGTATTCGACATGCGCGGCGTCGACGAGATCGGCATGCGCCCGACGCTGGAGCAGGCGCTGGCGGGCGTCGATGCGCACACGCATCTGCACGTCAGCCTGGACGTGGATTTCCTCGATCCGGACATCGCGCAGGGCGTCGGCACGCCGGTGCGCGGCGGCCCGACCTACCGCGAAGCGCAGCTCTGCATGGAGATGATTGCCGACACCGGTCGCCTGTCCTCGCTCGACATCACGGAACTCAATCCCGCGTTCGATCACCGGAACGCGACGGCCGAGCTCGCCGTCGACCTCGTCGAGAGCCTTTTCGGCAAGAGCACGCTGGTCCGAGAGCATCGACCGCCGTCAGGCGCCGGGACCCCCGGGCGGGAATGAGATCACGCGGAGCGGACGCCCCGCCCCGCCGCGCGAGTCACGCCTGACACCGGCTCCGCTCGGCCAAGTCTCACTCGCGCAGGATCGACAGCGCCTGATCGACGCGATCTACGCACATAACCTTCATTCCATCAATGGCTTGTTTAGGTTTGTTGAGATTCGGAATTAATGCCTGTTTGAAGCCAAGCTTGGCGGCCTCCTTGATTCTCTCCTGGCCGCGCTGAACCGGCCGGATCTCGCCGGCGAGCCCTACTTCACCGAAAACCAGCGTCTTTGCGGGCAGTGGCCGGCCCGTCAGCGACGAGTGCACGGCCAGCAGGATCGCCAGGTCCGCTGCCGGCTCGTTGATCCGCACGCCACCCACGGCATTGACGAACACATCGTAACCGGCCGTCTCGACTCCGCCGTGCCGGTGCAGCACCGCGAGCAACAGCGACAGGCGCTGCGGATCGAGACCGACGGACAGCCGCTTGGGCATCCCGCCCTGGACGGGGTCGACGAGCGCCTGGATTTCCACCAGCAGCGGCCGCGAGCCCTCGAGGGTGGCGACGATCGCCGAGCCGGCGACGTTCTCGCCGTGCTGCGACAGGAACAGCGCCGAGGGGTTGGCGACCCCGCGCAGGCCCCGCTCCGTCATGGCGAATACGCCCAGTTCATTGGCGGCGCCGAAGCGATTCTTGATCGCGCGGACGAGCCGGAAGCTCGAATGCGTGTCGCCCTCGAAATAGAGGACGGTGTCGACGATGTGCTCGAGCACGCGCGGACCGGCGATCGCGCCTTCCTTGGTGACGTGCCCGACGAAGATCACGACGATGTGCCGTTGCTTGGCGAGGCGGGTGAGCTGCGCCGCGCATTCGCGGACCTGCGCGACGCTGCCCGGAGCGGACGTCAGCGCCTCGGTGTACGCGGTCTGGATCGAGTCGATGACGACGACCTCGGGCGCCTCGCTGCCGATGGTGGCGACGATCGCCTCGAGCTGGACTTCGGCCAGCAGCGACACCGGCGCGTTGATCAGCCCCAGCCGCTGCGCACGCAGCGCGACCTGCTCGACGGATTCCTCGCCGGTCACATAGAGGGCCTTCTTCGACGCGCCGATTGCCGCCATTGCCTGCAGCAGCAGCGTCGACTTGCCGATCCCCGGATCGCCGCCCAGCAGGATGACCCCGCCGGGCACCATCCCGCCGCCCAGCACACGGTCGAATTCCTCGAGTCCGGTCGGAAACCTGGGACTTTTTCTCGCGTCGACGCTGCCGAGCGGCCGCACCGCGCTGCCCTTCCCGGCGACCGTCTGGAAGCGCGTCGGCGGCGGTGCCGCCACGGTTTCGACGAGCGTGTTCCACGCGGCGCAATGCGGGCATTGGCCCTGCCATTTCGGGCTCTGGCCGCCGCACTCGGTGCAGCTGTAGACGGTCCTGGCCTTGGCCACGGCGTGCCGTCGGGCGCGTTACGCCAGCTCGTCGGGCGTGGCCACGGCGGTCCCCAGCTTGCCGACGACGACCCCCGCCGCCTCGTTGGCAATCCGCACGGCCGACCGCAGGTCTGCGCCGGCGCCCAGCAGCACGCCCAGCGCGGCGATGACCGTGTCGCCGGCGCCGGAAACATCGTAGACCTCGCGCGCCACGGCCGGGACGTCTTCGGCGCCGTCCGCCGTGTAGAGGCTCATTCCTTCTTCCGAGCGCGTGACGAGCAGCGCCGCGACGTCGAGCCGCGCGCGCAATGCGAGCGCCTTGGCCGCCATCCCGGCGGCATCCTGCCAGCGACCGACCACCTGGCGGAATTCGCCGCGATTCGGCGTGATCACGGTGGCGCCACGGTACTTGTCCCAGTCGTCGCCCTTCGGATCGACCAACACCGGTTTTCCGGCGGCGCGGGCCCGCTCGATCATCGTGGCGATGTGCGCAAGACCCCCTTTCCCATAATCGGAAAGGATGACGAGATCGGTATCCGCGAGCAACCGGTCGAAATCGGCCAGCTTGGTCGCGAGCAGTTCGTGCGAGGGCGCGGTCTCGAAGTCGATGCGCAGCAGCTGCTGCTGGCGGCCGATGACCCGCATCTTGACGGTGGTGGCCAGCGCCGGGTCGCGGTGAAAGGACGTCTGCACGCGCTCTGTCGCGAGCAGGCGCTCCAGCGCGGCGCCGGGCTCGTCGGTGCCGATCACCGAGAGGAGCGTCGTCTGCGCGCCGAGGGCGGCCGCGTTGCGCGCGACGTTGGCCGCCCCGCCGGGGCGCTCCTCCGTCCGCGTGACCTTGA
>CAYGYQ010000274.1:0-3708 GCA_964354035.1 uncultured Bordetella sp. | reverse complement strand
ACCGAAGTCGAGCAGCGCGCGCCGATCGGCGAGCTGGTCGACATCATGGACGTCGGCTTCACCTGCGCGTATCTCGCCACGCCCTACGCGCGGCGGCTGTCCGGCGAGACGCTCTACGTCGACGGCGGCGTCAACATCATGGCGTGAGGAAAGCACCGTGCGGATGTTGCTGCTCAGCAATGGCAAGCATGAAGGCATGGTTTATTTCGAGCAAGCCGCCGGGTATCTCCGGGAGTTTTTGGGTGGCGATGTCGACGAGATCCTTTTCGTGCCGTACGCCGCAGTGACGAAGACCTACGACCAGTTCGTCGAGCAGATCCGGCCGGTGTTCGGCGACCTCGGTGTGCGCGTCGCGGCCGGCATGCCGTACGCGGGCTGGAGCGCGGGGGCGAACCTGGCGTGCCCGACCATCAAGACGACCAACGACATGCCGATCTGCGATCCGCTGCAAGCGCTCACCCGCGCCTTGCCCCCCGCCCACCTCTCGACATGAGTTGCTCGATGGTCCTCGCAATTACGCGATCCTGCTCGTTCATTGTCGTGTTCTCTTTCCTGGGCAGTTAGCAAAATTGCTAACTCGCACCGGAACGCATGCCTATCCGCCGTGCGGGTGAGCCTGGACCGGATTAGGCGCCATTGCGCGGGTGTTCGATCGCGGTGGGAGATAGCAATTTTGCTGGCACGTCCGAAACCGCGAACCACGGGGCAGGCTGCCCCTGCGCCCGGCGGATTCCGGCTGCCTTCACTGCCGCCGACGCTGGTGCTCGTCTGGCAAGAATGTCGGTGCGCAGCTGACAATGGTCCCGGCACGACGAATCGCTGCGATGACCGGTCATGGTCGCGAGTTGCCTTCGCCCGCAGTCGACCCACTGCGGTCCTACAAGTCGCGCGATCCGGTGCCACAAAGCGGTCCTTGAATGGCGAGGACCAAGTCGAAGGCAGGGCAAAAACGTGGATGCTGCACCCTGTTCATGTTCGAGCAAAGTTCTTTGGTGCCCTTAAGATAGCCAGTAGCCACCGTCCGAGGCGGGCGCATCGATCCTCTTGAACATCGCGGACGTTCCGATCGATGTCTGCATGCCGCTCAGAACGCCGCCACGCGCTGCACCACCCAGAAGCTGGCGATCCCGCCAATGGCATAGGGTGGCACACGCCACCACCACGAAGGTGCGTCGATCTTCAGGCGGCGGGCAATGCGGCGGACAGCGGCGATGGCACCGAGCACCACGGCAATGAAGATCAGCTGGCCGATCTCGACGCCGACGTTGAAGAACAGCAAGGCCATCGGAATCGACAGCGGCGGCAACCCCACCTCGGCCAGCGCGCCGGCAAAGCCGAGGCCGTGCAGCAGGCCGAACGTGAACGCGACGATCCACGGGTAGCGCTGCGTCAGGCCGGGCCGGCCCTGGCGCGCGTGCACGATCTCCCCGGCCACGAAGACGATCGACAGCGCGATGACCGCCTCGACCGGCGGGCCGGGGGCGTGGATCCAGCCGAGCGTCGCCGCGAACAGCGTCAGGCTGTGCGCCAGCGTGAACGCGGTGATCGTCGCGATCAGGCGGCGCGTGCCCTTCACCAGAATCACCAGCGCGAGCACGAACAGCAGGTGATCGAAGCCGGTCAGGATATGCTCGATGCCCAGCACCGTATACGTCTGCGCGACCTCGAATGCGCCCGGGCTGGCGGTGACGACAAAGCGCGGCTCGACCGGCAGCACGCGACCGACCTGGGTCGTGCCGTCGCCACGCTCGACGCGCACCAGCACGTCGATGCGGCTCGCCGCCAGATTCGGGAATTCGATTGCCTTGCCCGCGAGTCCGCCGTCGGCCCGCATGCGCCAGCGCTGCACCGCGGTTCCCGCCGCGTAGCTGCTGCGCACGGGCGTTATCGCCTCGGTGCCGGCCGGAAACACCGGCCGCAACTTGAGCGTGGTCGACTCGTCGAGTGCCGGCAGTTTCCACAGCACGTCGTACGTGGCGGCGTCGACCTGGCGCAATTGCAGGTACGCGGGGCGGAACTCGTCGGCGGCGGCCGGCAGCGCGGCGCCGAGCGTGAACAGCACGGCCGGCAGGCCGAATGTCGCCAGACGCTTCAGCAACGCAATCATCGCGCGGCGACCGGCGGCACGCTCTTCGCCTCGATCACGACCTCGTACTGGCTGCGCAGCTTCCCGTAGATCTCGGACAACGACGCGACGCGGCGCTCGTTCTCCCACTCGCGCGCGACCGCGGGACGCACCTCGGCGAGCGGCGGCACCGCGGCGGGCGTGCGGGCAGTGACACGCACGAGGTGCTGGCCGAAGCCCGAACGCACAGGCCCCGTCCATTCGTTCAGCGGCAGCTTCGCGATCTCGGCCGCGAACTCCAACCCGAAGTCGCGGGCGGCCAGGTCGAGCGGCACGCTCTCCACGCGCGGCGGCAGCATCGACGCCGGCCCAAGCCGCGCTGGGTCGGCGCCGCGCACCGCGGACGCCCGCGCCGACTCCAACTCCGCGGCTGTCGCGGCCGCGGGAAAGTAGACCTGCTCGAAGCTGACCGTGCCCGGGCGCGTGAAGCGGTCGGCGTGCTGCGCGAGGTAGGCGGCGATGTCGGCGTCGGTCGGTGCGTCGCGTGCCAGTTGCTCCTCGGCAATCACGTCGAGTTTCTGGCGCACGCGGCGCTTGATCACCGGGTCGTCGCGATCGAGGCCCAGCGCCGTGCCTTCGCGATACATGATCTCGTCACGGATGTACGCTTCGACTAAACCAGCAAGCTCCTGCTCGGCGGGCGGCCGCTGCCAGCGCGCCTGGTACTCGCGGGCCAGCGCGTCGACGACGCCTTGGGTGACCACAATGCGAGCGCCTTCCTTGCCACGCGGCGCGACGAGGCCATAGGCCACGAAGATCGCGATGCCGATCAGCAGGAAGTGCAGGACGGGTTCCTTCAATACGGACCTGATGTTCAACCCCGGCTCCACACAAAGAAATGGGGCAGGGCCATGGGCTCTGCCGCCAAGTCACACAGCAATGATCCGCAGAAAATCAACCGGGCGTATACCAGATGGGCGAACTCCACGCGCGCTCCTGGATGGTCGCCGGCACCTTGGTCAGCGGCGCCATCTTCAACCGGACCGCGTCGTAGGTGTTCCAGCGCGGAGTCGGTATCTCGAGCACGCGGGCGTAGTAGAACGCGCGCTCGCCCGGCTTGAAATCGGGATCGGTCCAGCCGGTGGCGAGTTGCGGGGCGCCGATGGCGTCGGTGGTGGTCGCGGTCTTCAGATCGACACTGGTGCCGACCGCGGGCAGCTTGCCGTTGGCGCCGATCTTGCGATCGCCCGACCAGGCCACGTCGTAGATCTTCTCGTGCTGCTTGCCATTCGCGTCGAGCCATCCCTTGACGATCTGGATCCGGTCGAGGTTGCCGCTCTTGGGGTCCTTCAACGCCATGACCAGGAAGGTCGGCGCCTTGCCGCCGCCGGGCTTCAGGTCGCCGCCCATCGGTACGCCCTTGGCATAGGCGAGCTTGACGAAGTCGGGCTTCTTCACGTCGTCGGCGGCATAGTCGAAGCTGCCGAAGAAGCGCACCTTGATCATCGTGCCCGAGGTGGCGAACGTCTCCTTGCGCTGCATCGCATCCCAGATCGCCTCGCGCGTGTTCTGCGGGGCCCAGACGCCGGCCAGGCCACCCGAGCTGAACTCCTGAATCTGCTGAATCTGGCCCGCCGGCGCAC
>CAYGYQ010000273.1:0-3719 GCA_964354035.1 uncultured Bordetella sp. | reverse complement strand
TTCCAGCCCGCGCCCGGATCGAACGTCGTCATCTTCGCGCCGATGGCGGTCGAGTCCTTGCCGAGATCCTTTTCATAGACCTTGCCGTTGTGGCTGACCACGAACGTCATCACGCCGCTGTTGCCGTATTCGGCCGGGTACGCGACCATCGCGAAGCCGGCGATCATGCGGCCGTTGATCACGTAGCTGTAGGCGCCGCCCGGGGCGCTCTTGCCCTGGCGCGTCAGGATCCTGAAGTAGTAGCCTCGGTAGGGATCGCCCGCCACGCGGCCCTTGGCGTAGGCGTCGGCTTCGGCGAGCAGCGGCCCGAACGGGCTCGCCTCTTCGCCCTTCGCTTCGTCGGCGGGCCAATACAGTCCGTCGTGCTTGCCCGGCGCGCTGGCGAGCTTCTGCGCGTACTGGAGCACACCGTCGCCGTCACGGTCGCGCGCGGCGAATGCCCGCTGCGCGTCAAGGTATGCGTTGAGCACGTAGATGGCGTTGCGTTCGTTGCCCCCGATGCGGCGGTTGACGATCTCGTCCGCGCCGTCCTCGGTGGCGAAGCGCCAGCGATCCCCCGCGCGCACGATGGGAATAGGCACCGGCCAAGCCTGGTCGCCGATCACCAGCACGCGGCGGTCCGGGTTCGGCTCCTTCAGAACGCGCAGCGTCTGCATCGCCGCGAGGATCTTCGCCCGGGTCGCGCTGGTTGCCGCGCGATCGGAACTCACGATCAGGTCCTTGTGCTCTTCGCCGAAGATCGCGAGCATCGCCGAATCGGTGTCGGCCTTGAGCGCGGCCATCAGCGCATCGACAGCCGCCTCCGGCGTGGCGAAGGTTTCCTGCGGGGCGGCGACTGCGGCAAGCGGTACGCCCAACATCAGCGCCAGCGCAAGCCGGGGCAACCATGACCAGAGGCGGGTAATGTTCATGAATGAAACCTTGCTTTCGTTTAATGGGAATGTGCGCATGAGCGTTCTCCTGCCTTCAACGACGGCCGCCACCACCGCGCCCGCCGCCACCGCCGCCACGCGCACCGCCGCCGCCACCACCACCGGCTCGCGCACCTCCGCCACTCGGCATCGAGCGCGAAGCAGAGGCACCACCACCGTACGACGAACGCGAAGTCGGGCTTGCACTGGCCATCGAGCCGCGGCTCGATGCACCGCGCGAGCTGTCCATCTGCGTCTGTCGCCCCGAGCCATAGCCGCCCAGGGCATCCCCGCCTGACGCACCGCCCCGACCGGCGCCGCCGCCGGAGCTTTCGCGTGCCCCTGTGCTGACCGCGCTCGTCCGACTGGCCGAACCCGCGCCGCCGGCCATTCCGCCACCGGGCTGCGCCGACGCGCGTCCCGCGCCGCCGCCGGCTGCGCCTGCGCCGGCACGTGCATCGCCCGCGCGAGCGGTTGAAGCGGTCTTGCCGACGGAACTGCTGACCTGGCCCGGCTGCTTATTGGATTTCCACGCCGAACCGCCGCCGGCCGGCAGCTGGCTCGCGCCGCCGCCACGGTTGATGTTGCCGGTGTTGATATTGGTGTTGCGATTGACGTTGATGTTGGCGTCCCCGCAGCAGCCGTAGTGGTTGCCGCCCCAGGCCGCGCCGATCGCGGCACCCCAGATGACGCCGGCGGCGAGCGCGGCACCGGGCGCGTACGGGTAGTAGTACGACGGGTACGGCGTCGGGTAATAGCCCCAGGCGGGCGCACCATAGACGACGACGGTCGACGGGTTGTACTGCGGCACGTAGATCACCTGCGGATCGGCAGGGACGATGTTGATGATCTCCTTCTCGACCTGCACCACCTGCTTGCCGTCGGACTTCAGGTTGCCTGCGGCCTGCGCTCTGCGGCGAAAGCTCTGGATCGCCTCCAGCACATCCCCCTGGTCGGCGACGACCGCCTCGCCCAGCGCGCTCGTCCAGTCGAGATCGGCGCTCATCATCTTTACCACGTCGGGGTAGTTCAGCAGCGACTTGACCGCATCGTCCCACTTGTCGTCGACGGGAAGCTTGGGATCCGCCTTTCGCTTGTCCAGATAACGATCCGCCTGCACCAGCTGCAGCGGATTGGTCGAGGCCGGCAGGATGATCCCGACCAGATCGTCCGGGTAGAGCGCAATCCGGCCGACGAGCGCGTCGAGTTCCCCGGCGGCCTGCGGGGGCGCTGCCCCCGCCGGAGCAGCCGGCGCCTGCGCGAGCGCATTCAGCGCGAAGACGAGCAGGACGATGCCCGCCAGCAATTCAAGCCAGCGTGCCACACCGCGGCTATCCGCGGCTGCGAGCGTACGAAATCTGTTCATCATGCAGGCTCCAAGTTCTGATTAAACATTGTCCATCCTGGCGTCCGGCTCAATTGCCCCAGAAGTTCGCGGCGTGGGTTCGCGCCAGCATGCCGCCGGCGAGGGTTCTGGCCTGGAACCCTTTCTGCAACAGCATGCGCGTAACATAGTATGCGCGCTGTCCGGAGCGGCAGACGACGAGGATCTCGCGGTCGCGAGGCAGCTCGTCTAGGCGCGCCCGCAGTTGACCCATCGGGATATTGACCGCGCCCGGCGCGCCCTCGACGGCGAGCTCGGCCGGCTCGCGCACGTCGAGCAGGAAGCCCTTCCCGGCAGCATCCCAGTGAGTGAGCGGCATGTCGCCATGCAGCACATCGGCGGCCACCATTCCCGCGAAGTTGACCGGATCCTTCGCGCTTCCGAACTGGGGCGCGTAGCAGAGCTCCGCTTCCTCGAGGTCGTAGATCGTCGCGCGCATCTGGATCGCCATGGCCAGTGCGCTGATCCGCTTGTCCACCAGATCCTCGCCAAGCGCCTGCGCGCCCAGGAGACGCCCGTCGGACTTGCGGAAGATGATCTTCATCGCGATCGGCTTGGCGCCGGGAAAGTACCCCGCGTGTGAATTCGGGTACAGGTAGATCTTCTCGAAATCCTTGTCGCCGATGCGATCGAGCGTCTTTTCGGTGACGCCGGTCCACGCCGCCACGCCGCCGAAGAACCCGATGATCGCGGTGCCCTGGGTGCCGCGGAAGCGCGAGTTGCGCCCGGCGATCACGTCGGCCGCGATGCGGCCCTGCCGGTTCGCCGGACCGGCGAGCGCGACGAGACTCCATTCGCCGGTCACGAAGTCCCTGACCTCGATCGCGTCACCCACGGCGAAGATGTCCGGGTTGCTCGTGCGCATGTGCTCGTCGACGCGAATGCCGCCGCGTTCGCCGATCTCGAGGCCGGCGGTCTTCGCCAGCGCCGTATCCGGCCGGACGCCGATGGCAAGGATCACGATGTCCGCGGGATACATCTTCCCGGATTGGGTCAGCACCTCCAGCGAGCCGTTGCCGCCCGGCTCGAATCCGGCCACGCCGTCGTTGAGCGCCAGGCGCAGACCGTGCCGCTCCAGGTAGCCTTCGGCGATGCGCGCCATCTCCTTGTCCAGCGGCGCCAGGATCTGATCGCCCATCTCGACCAGGGTCACGTCAAAACCGCGGTGGATGAGGTTCTCCGCCGTTTCGAGGCCGATGAAGCCGCCGCCGATCACCACCGCGCGTGTCTTCGGTCGCACCGTCTGGAAGCCCGAGTACCGGTGCATTCCGGCGAGGAAAGCGGAGCCGCGTTCGATCCACTCGCGGATCGCCCGCGCATCGGGCACGGTCCTGACCTCGAAGATGCCGGGCAGGTCGATACCGGGCAGCGGCGGGCGTATCGACGGCGCGCCGGGCGACAGCACCAGCTTGTCGTAGGACTCG
>CAYGYQ010000272.1:0-3735 GCA_964354035.1 uncultured Bordetella sp. | reverse complement strand
ACCAGGTCTTCCCGATGGACGCGTCGGTGGCGGCACGGATCGTCGCGCCGCGGCCCAACATCACCGCCGGGCGCACGGAGTTCGTCTACACGCGGCCGATGGTCGGGTTGCCGCAGGGCGATTCGCCGATGCTGCTCAACGCCTCGTACACGATCACCGCCGACATCGAGGTGCCGCAAGGCGGCGCCGAGGGCATGATCCTGACCTCGGGCGGGCGCTTCGCCGGCTACGGCTTCTACCTGCTGAAGGGCAAGCCGGTGTTCCTGTGGAACATGGTCGATCTCGAGCGCCTGAAGTGGGAAGGGCCCGATGCGCTGGCGCCCGGCCGGCACACGGTGGAGTTCGACTTCAAGTACGAGGGGATCGGCGCCGGCACGCTCGCATTCAACAATTTCAGCGGCCTCGGCCGGCCCGGCAACGGCACGCTGTCGGTGGACGGCAAGGTGGTCGCGACCAAGCGGATGGAAAAGACGCTGCCCATGATCCTGCAGTGGGACGAGAGCTTCGACATCGGCTCGGACACGTTGACCGGCGTGAACGACGCCGACTACAAGCCGCCGTTCGCGCTCACCGCCAGGCTAAACAAGCTGACGGTCAAGATCGACCGCCCGCAGCTGTCGCCCGCGGACATCAAGAGGCTGCAGGCGGCGATGACGGAGAAGGCGAAGGCCGACTGATCCCTTTACGCCTTCGCCCTCAAGCTTTCCGCCGCGGCGATCACCTCGGATACCTGGATGCGCGTGATGTCCTCGCGTGACGTCACGACCCTGGACTGAGTCCGCCATGGCGCCCACGCCACCGGATCGGAGGGGCCGAACAGCACCACCACCGGGACGCCGAACGCCGCTGCGACGTGCGCCGGCCCGCTGTCGTTGCCGATGAACAGCGACGCCCCCGACAGCAGGCTCTTCAGGTACGCGAGCGGCACATTGCGCCACACGCGAAACTCCGAGAACGGCGCGGGGTCGCTCGCCGGGCCCGCCAGAAACACGGGCTCCAGCCCGCAGGCCTCGCGCAGATGCCGCGCCACTTCCACGAAGCGGCCCAACGGCCACGTTTTCGCCGGCTCCGACGCGAACGGATGAATCACCACGTACGACCCGAGGAAATTCGGCGCGGGGTCCGCCTCCAGCTTCGCCCGCGGGATCTCCTGCTGCGGCACTCCCATCCAGAACATCGCGGAGGCCAGGTGCTCGGCCGTGTGTATCCGTCGTTCGACACCGAGGATCTCCTGCGCCCGCGGAATCCTGTGGGAATAGAAATGGCTGTAGCGATGGTGGGCGAACCCCGCGCGGTACTTCGCCCCGCTCAACAGGACCATCAGCATGCTGCGCGGTCCGCCGTGCAGATTCAGCACGAGCAACGCCCCCCTTCGGGTCAGCGGTCGCAGGTCGATGGAGATTTCATCGACGTCGGTATTGCCTTCGAAGACACCGACAAAGCGCTGCTCGACCAGGATATTGATCCGCAGATCCGGCCGGTGCGCCTTCAAGAGCGCCAGCGCCGGCGTGGTAAGCACGCAGTCGCCCAACGAGCGCAAACGGATCACGTCGACGCGCGCGCCCCGGGGAAGGGAATCCAGCAGTGAGGACATCTCGTGGACCGGCTTACTCGCGGCAAACCTTCAGTGCGCACATCCTCCACCGACGTGCAGCGACGGCCGCGCAACGGAGTCGCGGCCGCCCACGCAACGGCTCAGCCGTAGCAGAACACGTCGAGCTTGTTGCCGTCGAGGTCGCGGAAGTAGGCGACGTAGAAGCCATCGCCGCCCTCGGCGCGCAGGCCCGGGGGGCCTTCGTCAGTGCCGCCGAGTTCCAGCGCCTTCTTGTAGACGCTATCGACCTTCGCGCGCGAATCGACGGTGATGCCGGCCATCACGCCGTTGCCCACCGTGGCCGGCCGGCCGTCGTAGGGCTTCATGATGCAGAGCATCGGCTTGTCCATCGAAGCGGCCCACGCGTAGCCGCGGCCGTCGAACTCCATCAAGCGCTTGACGCCGATCTCGGCGAGCAGCGTGTCGTAGAACGCCTTGGCGCGAGGCAGGTCGTTGGTGCCCAGAGTGACGTAGCCGATCATCGCAATCTCCTTCAGGTTTGAAACTTTGATTGGAACACCGCCATTCCCGGTGGGCGCGAGGCACGACGCCGGGAATCAGCTCGATAAGGTGCAGCGTGGTCGCGCCGGCCAGGTCAGTCGGCGGCCGGACGCTGCTCGCCCAGCCGCGCGATCGTCCGCAGTGCCTCGTCGAGGCAACCCACCGTGCGCTCGACCTGCCCGAGCTTTTCGAGACCGAACAGGCCGATGCGGAAGGTCTTGAAGTCGGCGCCCTCGTCGCACTGCAGGGGCACGCCCGCCGCCGTCTGCAGCCCGAGCTCGAGGAAGGTCTTGCTGCTCTGCAAGCCCGGATCGTCCGTATAGCTCACGATGACGCACGGGGCCTTGAAGCCCGCTGCGGCGACGCTCGCGTAGCCGTATCCCTCCAGCAGTGCCCGCACGGCCGCGCCGAGTTGCTCCTGCTCGGCGCGCAGCGTCGCAAAGCCGCGGGCGCGGGTCTCCAGCATCGCGTCCCGCGTGCGCGCGAGCGCGTCCGTGGGCATCGTCGTGTGGTAAAGGTGCGCGCCGCCTTCGTAGGCCTCCATCACCTGCAGCCACTTCTTGAGGTCGGCAGCGTAACTCGTGCTCGTGGTGCCCTCGATGCGCTGGCGGGCGAGGTCGGAAAGCAGCACGAAGGCGCAGCAGGGCGAGCCGCTCCAGCCTTTCTGCGGGGCGCTCACCAGGACGTCCACCCCGGTCGCCTTCATGTCGACCCACATGGCGCCCGAGGCGATGCAGTCGAGCACGAACAGGCCGCCCACTTCGTGCACGGCGGCGGACAACTCGCGCAGATAGTCGTCGGGCAGGATGATGCCGGCGGCCGTTTCGACATGCGGCGCGAACACGACCGCGGGCTTCTCGGCCCGGATCGTGGCCACCACCTGCGCGATGGGGGGCGGCGCAAACGGCTCGCGCGCGCCGGAGCGCGCGCGGCCCGCCTTCAGCACCGTGCAGGACGACGGGATGCGTCCCATCTCGAAGATCTGGGTCCAGCGGTAGCTGAACCAGCCGCTGCGCACGACGAGGCAGTGGCGATCGGTGGCGAATTGGCGGGCCACCGCTTCCATGCCGAACGTGCCGCTGCCGGGAACCACGATGGCCGAGCGCGCCGCATAAGCTTCCTTGAGCACGGTGGAGACGTCGCGCATCACGCCCTGGAACTTCCGGGACATGTGGTTGAGCGCGCGGTCGGTGTAGACCACGGAGAATTCGAGCAGGCCGTCGGGATCGATGTTCGGAAGCAGGCCGGGCATGGGGGCTCCTTGGTGGGAACGATTCGGGTTGCGGGGGGCGATCCGCCTGGCGGACGCCCCGCGGAAAATGAGATTGTACCGATTTGCGACCGAAGGTCCGCAAACGGAAAGTGCCAGTTACGTATTGGCTACGCCAGAAAAGGCAGAGGGGTAAAGATGGCGCGGCTCTGGGCCGAGGTCTTGTGCCTCGATGAGGTAGGCGTTCATGACCCCTTCTTCGAGCTTGGCGGTGACTCCCTTCGGGCCATGAAGCTCGTATCCAGGCGCGAAGGTCAGCTATAGGCCGTAGAGCCGCCCGCCTGCGGCCCACCCCTGTGGGCGGCGGCGACGCCGAGCCGAGCAGACCGTTGCGGCCGCAAATCGACGCTTGACCCGCCCTGTCGGCGCC
>CAYGYQ010000271.1:0-3798 GCA_964354035.1 uncultured Bordetella sp. | reverse complement strand
TGGAGGCGGGGGTCGGAATCGAACCGGCGTAGACGGCTTTGCAGGCCGCTGCATGACCACTCTGCCACCCCGCCCGGGGGAGCGACCCGCGCCTGCGCGCAGGGTCGGGCAAACGAAAAGGGAGAGCCTGGCGCTCTCCCTCGGCAAACTGGAGCGGGAAAGGAGTCTCGAACTCCCGACCTCAACCTTGGCAAGGTTGCGCTCTACCAACTGAGCTATTCCCGCGCTGGGTAAACGAGAATTATAGCGGAAAGTCCCCTGCTGTCAAAACGCGCACCGTGGCAACCGGTCTCCACTGAAGGAGCGACGTGCCGGGCGCATCCACTGTGTCCGCGGCGCCGCAGATCCTCAGCGGATCACGTTCGCCACCGCCGCCGCGATGTCGTCCACGTTGCGCGAATTGAGCGCCGCGACGCAGACGCGCCCGGTGTCGATCGCGTAGATGGAGAACTCCTCGCGCAGCGTCTGCACCTGTGCTTTGGTCAGGTTGGAATAGGAGAACATGCCGCGCTGCGCCAGGATGAAGCGGAAGTCGGCGCCGGGAATGCGCTCGTGCAGCCGTTCGACGAGCATCGCGCGCATCAGCTTGATGCGGTTGCGCATCGTGGCGAGCTCCGCCTCCCACAGTGCGCGGAGCTCCGGCGAGCAGAGCACGGTGCTGACGATCTGACCCCCGTGCGTGGGCGGGTTCGAGTAATTGGCGCGGATGAGCCGCTTCAGCTGCGACAGCACGCGCGCGGCCTCGTCCTTGTCGGCCGTGACCACGGACAGCGCGCCGACGCGCTCGCCGTAAAGGGAGAAGGACTTGGAGAACGAGCTCGTCACGAGCAGCGGGCCGGGCGTCGCCGTGAAGTTGCGCACGACGGCGGCGTCGGCGTCGATGCCTTCGCCGAAGCCCTGGTAGGCGAGATCCAGGATGGGCACGAGCCCGCGTGCGCGGACCACATCGATGATGCGCGTCCACTGGGCGGGGGTCGGATCGACACCCGTCGGATTGTGGCAGCACGCGTGCAGCACGACGATGGATCCCGGCGCGAGGCTCTCCAGCGCGCCGATCATGCCGGCGAAGTCGAGGCCGCGGGTACTCGCGTCGTAATAGCAGTACGTGTTGACCGCAAACCCTGCGCCTTCGAACAGCGCGCGGTGGTTTTCCCAGCTGGGGTCGCTGATCCACACCTGCGCGCCGGGCGCGAAGCGGCGCAGGAAATCGGCGCCGACCTTGAGCGCGCCCGTGCCGCCCAGCGTCTGCACGGTCACCACGCGGCCCTCGGCAACCGCCGCGGCGCCGGCGCCGAAGATTAGCGCGCGCGCCTCGCGGTCGTACGCCGGAATGCCGTCGATCGGCAGGTACGAGCGGGGCGCGGCGAGGTCCGTCAACTCGCGCTCGGCGCGCTTCACGCACTCGAGCAGCGGCACCTTGCCCGATTCGTCGCAGTAGACGCCCACGCCGAGGTTGACCTTGCGCGGGTTCGGGTCGGCGTTGTACGCCTCGGTGATGCCGAGGATGGGGTCACGGGGCGCAAGCTCGACCGTGGACAGCAGCGAAGCGGGGACGGGAACGTTCATGGTTGGCAGTCGGCGGCGGGAGTGGCGGACATTGTACCTTGCGCGGGCGCGCGCCGGCGCTATCGACAAGGCCCGCCACGAGGGCTAACGTGCGGCCTCCAACCGCGCGCGGCCCCGCGCCGCGCGCATCGATCCGAACCCTGCCATGTCCCCGGAAGCCGCGCCGCCGATTCCACCCGTCACCGCGCTGAAGACGCTCGCCCGCGTCGCCGTGTTCATCCGGCCGTACCGGCGGCAGGTGATCTATGCAGCAGTCGCGCTCGTCGTCGCGGCGGCCGCCGTGCTTGCGGTCGGGCAGGGCCTGAAGGGTGTCGTCGACCGCGGTTTTGGCACCGGCGACGCGGGCGAGCTCAACCGCACGCTGGCGCTGATGCTCGGCATCGTCGTCGTGATGGCCGGCGCGACGTATACCCGGTTCTACTTCGTCTCCTGGATCGGCGAGCGCGTCACCGCCGATCTGCGCCGCGCGGTGTTCGACCATCTGCTCGGGCTGCCTCCCGGATTCTACGAGGCGATGCGCACCGGCGACGTGATCTCGCGGCTGATCAACGACACAGCGATGCTGGAGACCGTCATCGGCTCCAGCGCGTCGATGGCGATCCGCAACCTGCTGCTGCTGGCCGGCGGACTCACGATGCTGGCGATCACCAGCGCGAAGCTGACGCTGCTCGTGCTCGCGGGGGTGCCGGTGGTGGTCGTTCCCATCATCCTTTTCGGGCGTCGCGTGCGCCGGCTGGCGCGAGCGAGCCAGGACCGCGTAGGGGATGTCGGCGCGTATGTGGACGAGGCGCTGCACGAGGTGCGCACCGTCCAGGCCTATGGCCACGAGCCGGAGGACCGGCGGCGGTTCGGCGTGCACGTGGAAGCCGCGTTCGCCGCCGGGGTGGCGCGGGTCCGGCAGCGCGCGTTGCTGGTGGCGTCGGTGATCCTGCTCGTCTTCGGCGCGGTCGGCGTCATCCTCTGGATCGGCGGGCATGACGTCGTCGCCGGCAAGCTCAGCGCGGGCCAGCTCGCCGCGTTCGTGTTCTACGCGGCGATCGTCGCCGGCGCGGTCGGCACGATCAGCGAGGTGATTGGCGACCTGCAACGCGCGGCGGGGGCCACCGAGCGACTGTTCGAGCTGCTGGCCGTCGCTCCCGCGATCCGTGCGCCGGAGCATCCGGTCGCGTTGCCCGTGCCTGCGCAGGGGACGCTCGCCTTCGACCGCGTGGGATTCCGCTATCCCTCGCGGCCCGACGCCGCGGCGCTCGACGACTTCACGCTAAAGGTGGCGGCCGGCGAGAACGTGGCGCTGGTCGGCCCGTCGGGCGCGGGCAAGACGACGGTGTTCCAGCTGCTGTTGCGCTTCTACGATCCGCAGGCGGGCGCGGTGCGCATCGACGGCGTCGACGTGCGTGACGCGGATCCGCGCGCCGTGCGCGCCCGTCTCGCGGTCGTGCCGCAGGATCCCGTCATCTTCGCGACGAGTGTCCTCGAAAATGTCCGCTACGGGCGGCTGGACGCCGGGGAAGCCGAGGTGCATGCCGCCTGCGAGGCCGCCTTCGCCGCCGAATTCATCGCGCAGCTGCCGCAGGGGTACGCCAGCGATCTCGGCGAGCGCGGCGTGCGCCTGTCCGGCGGGCAGCGGCAACGGCTCGCGATCGCGCGGGCGATCCTGGCGAACCGTCCGATCCTGCTGCTGGACGAGGCCACGAGCGCGCTGGACGCCGAGAGCGAGCGCGTGGTCCAGCTCGCCCTCGAGCGGCTGATGGCCGGGCGCACGGTGCTGATCATCGCGCATCGGCTTGCCACCGTCCGGCATGCGGACCGGATCGCCGTGATGGAACGCGGCCGCATCGTGGCCGTGGGTACGCACGACGAGTTGCTGGCCGACAGTCCGCTCTATGCGCGGCTGGCCGCGCTGCAGTTCGCGGGTGAGGGGTGGAGCGGGCCGGGCGAATCGCAGTAAAATACACGGTTGCCCTGCGCGCCCCGGATCCCCACGCCATGCTCGTCACCTTCCCGAACAGCCCCTACCAGCTCTTCAAGCCGTTCGAGCCCGCCGGCGACCAGCCGGAAGCGATCGCCAAGCTGGTCGAGGGCCTGGCCGACGGCCTCGCGTTCCAGACGCTGCTGGGCGTGACGGGGTCGGGCAAGACGTTCACGATGGCCAACGTGATCGCGCAGACCGGGCGGCCGGCGCTGGTGCTCGCGCCGAACAAGACCCTCGCCGCGCAGCTCTACTCCGAATTC
>CAYGYQ010000270.1:0-3805 GCA_964354035.1 uncultured Bordetella sp. | reverse complement strand
GGCCGAGCGTGTCGTTGACGTTCTTGAACCGGTCGAGGTCGATGAACAGCACGCCGACGCGACGGGCGCTGCGCTTCGCCTGCGCGATCGCCTGCGCCAGGCGCTCGTGCAGCAGCAGCCGGTTCGGCAGCCCGGTGAGCGCGTCGCGCGTTGCCATGTGCTGCAGGCGCTCCTCGGCCTCGATGCGCAGCGAAATGTCCTGCACGAACGACAGGATAGAGACGATGTTGCCGCGATCGTCGACGAGGCACGAGTGGTACCACTCGCACCAGATCGTCTGGCCCCCTTTGCGAGTGTTGCGTGTCATGCCCGTGGTCCGCGGCTCTTCGCCGTTCACCAGTCGCGCGAGGAGTTCGGCCACGGCGCCGCGGTCGGCGTCGTGCAGCAGGGGGTTGCCGTCGATCGGCATTCCCAGCACCTCCTCGGCGCGCCAGCCGAAGAGGGCCTCGGCCTGCGGCGACCAGCGCACGAGCCGGAAATCGCGGTCCCACTCGAGCACCGCCAGCGGCGTATTGTTGATGTGCGACGACAACATCCAGTTGGCGCGGGTCAGTGCGTCTTCGTTGCGCTTCTGGTCATGCACGTCCGTGTGCACCGCGTAAATGCCGATGACCACGCCTTCGGCATCGCGATTCGGCGCGTAATGCACGGACTCCCAGCGCTCGTCCCCGGCAGGTTGCGCCAGCAGCTGCTCGACCGAGACGGTCTCGCCCAGCAGCACGCGCTCGAGCAGCGGCCGCATCTGCGCGAAGCGCTCCTCGCCGACCACATCGGCGACCGCGCGGCCGGTGAGCTCGTCGCGCCTGAGGCCGAGCCACTCCTCGTTGTGCCGATTCAGGAACCGGTAGCGGTAGGCGCGATCGATGTACGCCACGCGCGCGGGCACGTTGTCCATGATGAGGCGCAGCTCGGATTCCGACGCCCGCAGCGCTTCCTGTGCCTGCTTCAGACCGTGGATGTCGTTCATCAGGACGAACGCGCCGGCCACGTCGCCGGAAGGCGCCGCGTCGGGAACGACGCGGATCGTCATCCAGCGGGAGACGCCGTTAGCCCCCGGGATCAGTCGGTCGAACTCCGCCGACTCGCCGTCGAGCGCCCGGGCGATCTTCGCCTGCGCGCCTTCGTAGACGCGCGGACCGATGACGTCGGCAAGCCGCAGCGTCGCCACCTCTTCCGCCGCGAACCCGAAGTACTGCAGCAGCGCCCGGTTGACGTACTGGCAACGCTCGTTGCGATCGATATAGGCGACCGGCGCCGGCACGCCATCCATCACCGCCCGCAGCTGGCTCTCGCGCGCCGCCAGCGTGTCCTGCGCGCTCTTGAGGTCGGTGATGTCGTGCAGTACGACGTAGATGCCCTGGATCGCGCCGTCGATCCGGTGATCCGGCACCATCCGGCCGCGGATCCAGCGCGAGCGTCCCGTCGCGTCGACGAGCGCCCGCTCGTAGATGACGGTTTCGCCGGTGAATGCCCGATCCTGGTAGGGCGTGAGCCCCTCGGTCGCCTCGAGACCGATCACGTCCGCCGCGGTCTTGCCGATGACCGTGGCGCGGTCGAGGCCGTTCAACTGCAGGAAGGCGTCGTTGACGAAAACGTAGCGGCGCTCGGCGTTGAGGTAGACGACCGGGTCCGGAATGTTATCGGTGAACAGCCGGAGCTGCTCCTCGCGCGCCGCAAGCGCCTGCTCGGTGCGCTTGAGGTCGTCGATGTCGTATTCGGTGCAGTAGAGACCGCGCAGTCTGCCGTCGGCGTCGAAGTCCGGCGCGATCCGGCCGTGCACCCAGCGTTGCCCGCCGCCGGGCTGGCTGTCGAGCCGCTCGTATTCGACATGCTCGCCCCCGTTCGCACGCTCGAGGACCGGCCGCAGAAACGACGCGACTTCGGGCGCCAGGACCTCGAACGGCGTGCGGCCGTAGATCTGGTCCTGTGGCAGGCGCACCCAGTTCGCGAACGCCTGGTTGACGAAGGTGTAGGTGGACAGGCGGTCGAGGTAGGCGATCGGACCCGGAATGTTGTCGGCGAACAGCCGCAGCTGCACTTCCTGCGCCCGCAGCGCATCGCGGATCGCGATGTCGTCGTCGATGTCCGTCATCACCGCGAAGATGCCGTCGACCCGCCCGGCCACCGCCCGATCGGGGAACAGCGTGACGCGGACCCAGCGCAACTCGCCCGTCGCCTTGCGCTCGCGGCGCTCGAACGAGACTTTCGCCCCGGCGAAGGCCCGGTCGATGTGCTCGTCCATGTCGGCGAAGGTACCGCCGGCGATCAGCTCATGCACGCGACGTCCGAGCAGATCGTCGGGGGCCACGCCGACCCAGTCGCCGAACGGCTTGTTCGCGAACCGCACCTTCAGGTTGCGGTCGAAATGGATGATGGGCGAGCCGACGCTGTCGGTGACCAGGCGCAGCCGGTGCTCGCGCCCGCCCGCCTCGAGCTCCAGCCGTTTCAGCTGATCGACGTTGGCGTAGCAGACGAGAAATCCACGGACATCGCCGTCCGCACTGTGGTCCGGGTAATAGTCGACGTGGATCCAGATCGCGGGCCCCCCCGCCACCGTCAGCTGCCGCTCGAACCCGGTGCGCTCGCCGGCGAGCGCCGCGTCGACATAGGCTTCGTACAGCGGAAACGCTTCCCGCCCGTCAACGTCCTGGACCTCCTGCCCGATCACATCGACGAAGATCTTGCCGGTCCACTCGAGGAAAGCCTTGTTGACGAAGCGGTAGCGCCGGTCGCCGTCCACATAGGCCAACGGCAGGCCGATCGCGTTCAGCTTCCGCTGCGACAGCGAAGCCAGGTTGGCCTGACCCGGCCGGCTGCCGGCAGTGTGCTCGACCCTGCCGAGCCCGAACCGGGAAAGGGGCTGGGTCAGCGCCATGCGGTGCCTATTTCCGGGAAATCGCGCCTGGCGAAGGGAGCGTGGGCGTGGTTCATCTCTGGAATTCCTCTCATCCGGGAACGGTTAAGCAAGGACCAGGCCCGAACCGTTGGGCGGCGGCTCCGGGGCCCGGCGCGGGTCACGGACGCCCAGTCGCCCCCCCTCCCGAGAGGCCGTCCCTGCCGGCGTTACCAGCGAAAACAAATGATTTCGCCGGTCCGGCGGGTCCCGCTGTCCGTCGGCGCCAACGGACGACCGCGGCGGCCCGAACACCACGCTTCGTCAAAAACGTACGGCGAATGGCACTTGCGTCAGGGCGTCCGGGCATCGGCTAGAATGAACCTGTGGACCACAATCAAGGGAACGGCCCCCGTGCTCACTGGGTTCGCTGCCCCCCGCGGGGGCGCGCAGCGCCCTTCGGGCGGCCGAGCGGGCGGACGTACGGCCCCCACGCTCACTGCGTTCGCTGCCCCCCGCGGGGGCGCGCAGCGCCCTTCGGGCGGCCGAGCGGGCGCTGATGGCCATCGTCGACGACATCGCCGGGCTCGCCCGGATCCTGCGACAGTCCCGCGTCATCGCCGTGGTCGGGTTGTCGGCGAACTGGTACCGTCCCAGCTACTTTGCGGCGAAATACATGCAGGAACACGGGTACCGGGTCGTTCCGGTCAATCCGCATTGCGCCGAAGTGCTGGGCGCGACCTGCTACCCGTCGCTCGCCGCCATTGCCGGGCAGATCGACATCGTCGACTGCTTCCGCAAGGTGGAGGAGATGCCCGCGCTGGCGCGCGAGGCCGTCGCCAAGGGCGCGAAGGTGCTCTGGATGCAGCTCGGCATTCGCAGCGACGAGGCGGCCAGGATCGCCAACGACGCCGGGCTCGACGTCGTGATGGACCGCTGCGTCAAGATCGAGCACGCGCGGATCATGGGCGG
>CAYGYQ010000269.1:0-3830 GCA_964354035.1 uncultured Bordetella sp. | reverse complement strand
AGCCGATTTTGGCGCTGGCATTGGCGGTCGGCGGAGGCGTTCTGGCGATGCTGAGCTGGCGGCGCGCCTGGGCCAATCTCGACAGTGCTGACCAACTGCCATCCGTTGCGCCATCTACGGACCGCGATCACGCGCTGGCCGGTGCCTGAGGCGTCGCGCCGAGCACGGGGCGCGACTTCCGGTCATGGCGCATGCCTCCCTGTAGAGGCTCAGGCGCCCTCAGCGTGCCAGACCTCCCGCAGGACATCGACCAGCGCCGCGACCAGCGGGTCGGTCTCGCGGTCCGTCGCGTAGACGAGCCACAGCTTCGTGGTGACTTGCGAGCCAGGCCAGATCACGCTGTGGTCGGTGCCCACAGAGTGGCTGACGATTTCGTCGCGAACGAGACTGATGCCGACGCCTGATTCGACGAGATTGTTGATGACGGATTCGTTGTCGGCTTCGATGATCCGCTCAGGCTGCGGCTCGGGCTTGTGGAAGAGCGCCATCACCAGCCGCCGATGCGTGCTCGGTTCCGGCGCGACGATCCACGGGCGCAGGGCGATGGTTTCCCAGGGCGCGTCGAGGAGTTCGCCGGCCCAGGCGGCAGGCATCGCCACGCGGTACACGATGTCGCGCAGCGGGATACCGGCGAGATCGGATTCCGGCGGGTCTCCAAAGTAGAAACTCGCGTCCAGCGTGCCGCCGCGAAGCCGCGCCAGGCCTTCGCTCGACATGACCTGATTGAGTTCGATCTCGATCTGCGGATAGCGATCGCGGGCCCGCAGCAGCAAGTCGCCCACGCGCAGCACCGAGGGCTCGAGGACCGTTCCGAGCTTGAGATTCCCGGTCGGCTCGCCGCGCAGCTCCTGCGCCGAATGCTGGAGGTGCACCACGGCATCGATGATCTGAGTTGCCTCGCCAAGCAGCCGGCGGCCGGAAGGCGTAAGCGTCATCCCGGTCGAGGACCGCTCGAACAGCGTCACGCCGAACTGCTCCTCCAGCGCCTTGATGTGGCCGGAGAGCGCGGGTTGGCTCAAATGCAGCGTCTCGGCCGCACGCGTCAGGTGGCCGAACTGTGCGACGGTTACGAAAGAGCGCAACTGATTGAGATCCAATGGCGTTCCAGCCTCGGCTTATGATCACCGGGGCCGGCATGGTGTGCTGCATCGCAGCATCAAGTCTTGGAAGAAGCCTTGGGCTGTATCATACTCGGTCCGAGCGGGGAACGCACTCGCCATGCGATTCTCGGGCAACGTGCAAGTCGACTTCATTAACCCATATGGATTAACAGGTTAATGTCTTTTTGGCGATGATGATCAAGAGCCGACGGGAGGCGTGGTGTCTTTGTGCGCGCGCACCCGCACGACGATTGAGCCACCGCTTCGGCCGATGCTTTGCCATGACTGTCGACCGCCGATGCTGCATCGCACAAGGCTTCGCCCGCCGCAATCCTGCGGCGATCACCGGGGCAATCGTCACGGACCGGCTCGCGCTTGATGACTACGCGCTCAAGGCGGCGCACGTCGCCACGGGGCCGGGCATGAGCGCCGTGCTGCAAGACGCCGCGCACTCCGCCCGTTAAGATGCGGCTGCACGCGCCCGCAGTATCCGTTGGCAGGAGGCCCCCGTGATGCCCGACCGCTACCTCGCGCAACTGCGCGCCACCCTCGACCGGATCCGCGCCGACGGCTTCCACAAGGGCGAGCGCGTGATCCGCACGCCGCAGTCGCCGGCGCTGGAACTCGCGGACGGCGCGGAGGTCGTGAACTTCTGCGCCAACAATTATCTGGGACTGGCCGACGACCCTCGGCTGGTGGCAGCGGCACGCGAAGGCCTTGCCCGGTACGGCTTCGGCATGGCATCGGTGCGCTTCATCTGCGGCACGCAGAGCGTGCACAAGGAGCTCGAAGCGGCCCTTGCCGCGTTTCTCGAAACCGAGGACAGCATCCTGTATTCGAGCTGTTTCGACGCCAACGGCGGATTGTTCGAGACATTGCTCACCGAAGAGGATGCCGTGATCAGCGACGAGCTCAACCACGCGAGCATCGTCGACGGCATCAGGCTGTGCAAGGCGAAGCGCTACCGCTATCGCAACAACGACATGGCAGACCTCGCCGCGAAGCTCGAGGAAGCCCACGCGGCCGGGGCGCGGTTCAAGCTGATCGCGACCGACGGCGTGTTCTCGATGGACGGGATCATCGCCGACCTGCCGTCGGTCTGCGCCCTCGCCGAGCGCCATGGCGCGTTGACCATGGTCGACGATTCGCACGCCATCGGGTTTGTTGGCGCGCACGGGCGCGGCACGCCGTAGTTCTGCGGCGTCGGCGGCCGGATCGACATCCTCACCGGAACGCTGGGCAAGGCGCTGGGTGGCGCATCCGGCGGCTATGCGGCGGGGCGAAAGGAAATCATCGAGCTGCTGCGCCAGCGCTCGCGCCCCTACCTGTTCTCGAATTCGCTCGCCCCCTGCATCGCGGCCGCCTCGCTCGAGGTGCTGGAACTGCTGCGCGGCGACGAGGGAGCGGCGCTGCGCCGGCGCGTGCATGCGAACGGCGATCGTTTCCGGCGCGAGATGACGGCCTTGGGTTTCGACCTCGTACCCGGACGGCACCCGATCATTCCCGTGCTGCTGGGCGACGCGGCGCTCGCGACACGAATGGCCGATGCGCTGCTCGCCGAGGGCATCTACGTGATCGGCTTCTCGTACCCGGTGGTGCCCAAGGGGAAGGCGCGCATCCGCACGCAGATGAGTGCGGCGCACACGGATGCGCAGATCGACCAGGCGGTGGCCGCGTTCTCACGGGTAGGCAGGGCGCTGGGCGCGATACACTGAGATGATGGGCCCCCACGCTCACTGCGTTCGCTCCCCCCGCGGGGGCAGTCAGCGCCCTTCGGGCGGCCGGGCGGGCGCTGAGGTGAAATCGAGACGGACGACACGATGAAAGCACTGGCCAAACTCGAGCGCAGCCCCGGGCTGACGCTGACCCGCGTCAAGAAGCCCGAAGTGGGGCACAACGACGTCATGATCCGGATCCGGAAGACCGCGATCTGCGGCACCGACATCCACATCTGGAAGTGGGACGACTGGGCGCAGAAGACGATTCCCGTGCCGATGCACGTGGGCCACGAATATGTGGGTGAGATCGTCGAGATAGGGCAGGAAGTGCGCGGCTTCGCGCTCGGCGACCGCGTCTCGGGCGAGGGACACATCACCTGCGGGTTCTGCCGCAATTGCCGCGCCGGCCGCCGGCACCTCTGCCGCAACACGGTCGGCGTGGGCGTCAACCGCGAGGGCGCTTTCGCCGAGTTCCTGGTGATCCCCGCGTTCAACGCGTTCCGCATTCCCGACGACATCTCCGACGACCTGGCGTCGATCTTCGATCCATTCGGCAACGCGACGCACACGGCGCTGTCATTCAACCTGGTCGGCGAGGACGTGCTGATCACGGGCGCGGGTCCGATCGGCATCATGGCCGCGGCGATCGCCCGCCACGTCGGCGCGCGGCACGTCGTCATCACCGACCTCAACGACTACCGGCTGGGCCTGGCGCAGCGCATGGGGGCGACGCGCGCAGTGAACGTCGTGCGCGAGAGTCTGCACGATGTGATGGAAGACCTGGGCATGACCGAGGGTTTCGACGTCGGGATGGAGATGTCCGGCGTGCCCGAAGCTTTCCACAGCATGCTGACGCACATGAATCATGGCGGCAAGATCGCGCTCCTCGGCATTCCGCCACTGGACATGGCGATCGACTGGAACCAGGTGATCTTCAAGGGACTCGAGATCAAGGGAATCTACGGGCGCGAGATGTTCGAGACCTGGTACAAGATGGTCGCGATGCTGCAGA
>CAYGYQ010000268.1:0-3853 GCA_964354035.1 uncultured Bordetella sp. | reverse complement strand
CGACGCAACGAGACCAGCAACTACACGCTCACGGTCGGCGTCACCGGCAAGGCGCTTCCGCCGCTGGCTGCGTCGAAGGACGCGCTGATCCCCGGCACCAAATTTCATGCGTCGGCCCAGGTGGCCTGCACCCCGCCGTTCGATCCGAAGCCGCAGCAGTGCGAGGCCTTCGTCATCCGGCGCGGCTTCGACGGGACCGCCACCGTCGAGGTCCGCGGGCCGAATTCGATGCTGCGCCGCATTCTGTTCGTCGGGGGAGCGCCCGTGGCATCGGACTCAACGGAGGCCATGGCGCATTCGCGCGACGGCGATCGCACCATGGTGAAGTTCGGCGCCGACGAGCGCTACGAGCTGCCGGACGCGCTCATCCGGGGTGGTTAGGATCCGATCCGGGTTGTCGGTCGCCAGTGTTCGTGTACTCTTGCGCTCGGTTTCACCGCTTCCGTTCACCGTGATGCGCCCTTGAACATCCCGTGACCCCGATCCGTCGACTCGTCGTCTGCGTGCTTGTCGTCTGCCTTTCGGGCTGCGCCAGCCTTCCGGAGAACCTGCCGCGGGGTGCGCCGGGCTACGCGCTCGCGCCCCAGCCTGGCGGCCCGCTCGCCGTCGTCGAAGCCGCCCTGCACGAGCGGATCGGCCCGACGCGTTCCGGGTTCGTCCTGCTCGACTCGAACGAGGATGGCCTCCGGTGGCGGCTGGCGCTCATCGACTCGGCCCAGCATTCCATCGCCCTCCAGTACTACGTCTGGTGGGACGACGAGAGCGGCAATCTGCTAATGAAACGCGTGATCGAGGCGGCCGACCGCGGCGTGAAGGTGCGCCTCATCCTCGACGACCTGACGACCATCCTCGAGGACGAGACGCATCCGAAGCTGCGCGACGCCGCCGAGGCCCTGGTCGACGCGCATCCGAACATCGAGATCAGGCTGTTCAACGCCTGGCGCTCGCGGGAACTCGCCGGCCGCGCCGTCGAGACGCTCAACCGCATGGAGCGGATCAACCACCGGATGCACAACAAGCTGCTGGTGGTCGACAATCGTGCCGCGATTCTGGGCGGCCGCAACATCGGCAACGAATACTTCGGGCTCTCCGCGGAGTTCAATTTCCGCGACCTCGACGTGCTGGGCGTCGGTCCGGTTGCGCGGCAGTCCTCGGGTGTCTTCGACCGCTTCTGGAACAGCGAGTGGGTGGTTCCGGTCAAGGCGCTCGGCATCGCCTCGACCCGCGAAGACCTGCGCCGAGCGTACGCCCCGGGGCGCGAGAAACTGGCGGCAGCGCCGTCACTCGCGCGCTTCGTGCTCGATCGCCGGGACTGGTCCGCCGCACTGGCGAAGCTGCCCGGGGAGATGCACGCCGGCACGAGCCTCGTGCACACGGACACCCCGGACGGGGACGCGCTGAACCATCACCTGCCGCGCGCGATTCGCGAGCTCGTCGGCGGCGCGCAGCGGGAGGTGCTCGTCACCAATGCCTACATCATTCCGGACGAAGCATCCGTCCGGCAGATCCAGGCGCATACCGCGCGCGGCGTGAAGTTCCGGATGCTCACCAATTCGCTCGCCTCGCATGACGTGCCGGCCGTGAACAGTCACTACAAGCAGTGGCGCAAGCCGCTGCTCCAAGCGGGCGTCGACCTCTACGAAATGCGTTCGGATGCCGCCGTGCAGCCGCTGCTCGCCGACACGCCGCCGACGAAGGCGAAGTTCATGGGACTGCACGTCAAGGCAATGGTGATCGACCGCGAGCGCGTCTTCATCGGCTCGATGAATCTCGACCCGCGCTCGATCCAGATCAACAGCGAAATGGGGGTGATCGTGGATAGTCCCGGCCTCGCCGAGCAGCTCGCCCGCGCGATGGAACGCGACATGTCGAAGGACAACGCCTGGCGGGTGACGCTCGACGCGAGCGGTCAGGTCCGCTGGACCGCCGGCGACCAGGTCCTCACGGCCCAGCCGGCGCGCAATTTCTGGCAGCGGATCGAGGACGTGATCTTCATGGCCTTCCCGCGCGATCTCTATTGAGTGCCGCCAGGTCGCGGCGCGGGCTCCGGCGCCGCTACTTCCTCGGTTGCGTCCGCAACGTCTCGGCCACCACGTCGATCGCGCCGCGCACGAGGGCGGGACGCGGCACATTGTCTCGGTACAGCATCGACCAGGACGGCAGCGCTTCTGCGAGCGGGATGGCGACGGCCCAGTGGTCGGCGTTCGCATAACCGAGGAGGTATCCGTTCGGCACGATCTGGTCCTGCGCGAGGAGCTTGCCGTCGTTGCGCGGGTCCTGGCGCGCGAGCCGGTCATAGGAGAGGCGCGTGGCCGGCGACACGCGATCCGGCCGCGGCGCGGCAACCAGCGCGAACACGGGCACGCTCACGGCATGACGGTTCCGGCGCCACCACTCGAGGCGGACGTCGCGCTGCAAATCGCGGAGCTCCGCGCCGGTTCCAGGAGCGCAGCCCGGCAGCGGAAACCCCATCGCGAGGCCGCCGTAGGCCGAGGCAAGATCGTCGGCGAGCGGGCTCCCGTTCACCGCGCCGGCCACGCTCACGATCGCCGCGATGCGCTGCGCCGCGGCGGGGTAGCGCACGACGAACTCCAGCGTATCGGGCAATCCCTTCGAGTACGCGAAGAGGATGATCGGCCGCGGGTCGCCGTCGAGCGCCGCAAAATGCTCGGCCAGTCGCTTCGCGCTGTCGGCTGTCGTGCCCCGTCCGGGCACCCGGAAGTAGTCCACGGTAAAGCCTTCCTCCGTCAGCGCGCGTTGCGCGTCGGCAAAGGGTCGGGCATAGGCGTCGAAACATTCCGACAGGAACCCCGGCACGAACGCGATGCGGAAGCGCTGCGGCAGATCTGGCGCGAGGCGTGGCGCGGCAGTGACTTCCTCTCCGGGCAGGCGCAGCAGGACGTCGTCGCAGGCGGGCGCGTTCGCCGGCAGCCGGCTGCAGGTCGCGGCCCGAAAACTGCCGCGCAGATCGCGGACACCGGCGTCTTCGATCGTCGCGAGTATGGTCGGCGGCACGCGGTCGGCGTAAGGGGCGATCGGCTCCGACGCGCAGGCCGCGAGCAGGAGTGCCGCGCAGGCCGTCGCGATGCCGGGCGGGCAGGAACGCCTAATGCATGCCAACGGTCGCCTCGACCCTGAAGAAATCCTGTGCGCGTCGGGATGCTTCATCGCTGCCGGCGCGCCGCCCAACGGACGTGAGGTCGTGGTCGATCTTCGCGGCGAGCACGGCGCGGCAGGTCATGTAGGCACGAAGCTGAGGTGCCTGCAGCAGGTCGAGCTCGCCGTTCACGGTGTCCACGAAGGCGGCCTTCGCACGAACGAGCGCGATCGTCGCGTCCAGGTCCGTGGGGTGCGTCGCGCGCAGCATTGCCATGCAGGCCGGCACCGAGCGGCCTTCGCACCGGGCCGGCCGACGCACGGCGTGGAGCGCTGGGATCTGACTCCCGACGTCCTGATAGAGTTCGTGGATCGTCTCGAGCAACGCATCCTGGTAGCGGCCACCGCTTTCGTACAGGCCCTGCAGGCAGGACGGGCAGGATTCCCCGAGCCCCTGGTAGAGCCAGTCCATCAACGTCCCGCGCGTCTCCCGCTGCTGCCTGACCACCGCCAGTTCCTGGGACTCGATCTCGGACGCCGTCAGGCCGGACAGCGCGCAGGCTTCCTCCTTCCAGGCACGGAGCAGATCCTCGTCATCGCGCGGCGGCGAGCCGAGATTGGGCAGGATATCGGCGGACACTTTCAGGCGCTTGGCCGCTTCGTCCCAGGAGAAGGACAGCCGCCGGTAGGAGATCGGCCAGTCGGAAAGCGAATTCACGTTGAGCTCGAGCATGCTGCGGGTCAGGATGCGATGCGA
>CAYGYQ010000267.1:0-3886 GCA_964354035.1 uncultured Bordetella sp. | reverse complement strand
CCGGCGATGATCACGCCGAAGAGTGCCAGCCAGAAGAACTCGTAGGAGCCGAACTTGAGTGCGAGGTTGCCGAGGATCGGCGTGAACAATGCGAGGAAGAACATGCCGATCAACGTGCCCAGCACCGAGCCGGAGGTGGCAATGCCCATCGCGCGGCCGGCATGTCCCTGCTTGGCGAGCGCGTGCCCGTCGAGGCACGCCGCCGCCGAGGCCGGTGTTCCCGGAATGTTGAGCAGGATCGCCGAGCGCGAGCCGCCGTAGATCGCGCCGACATAGGTGCAGATCAGCACCAGCAGCGCCTGGTTCGACGGCATCTTGATGGTGAGCGTCGTCATCAGCGCGACCCCCATCGTGGCGGTGAGGCCCGGCAGCGCGCCGATGATGACGCCGACCAGCGACGACAGCAGAATCAGCCCGAGCGACAGCGGGTCGCAGAAACTCCAGATCGAGTGACCGAAGGCAACGAGGCCGTCGAACATGGGATGGGCTGTTCCGGACCGGCAGCGCTAAGGCAGCCGCACGTAGAAGAGCTGCTCGAAGAGGAGCGTGACGATGAGGGAGGTGAGCACACCGCAGGCGAGTGCCACCGCGAAACCGCGGGTCACCTTGCCGGCGGCTCGGCGCAGCGTGTACTGGAAGAGAAACACGAAAGTTGTGACGAACAGAGCGGTGGAAAACCAGAACGGCAGACCGCGGCCGACGAGCAGCAGCGCGTAGACGAAGAACATGCCCGTTGCGAGCACGAAGCTTGACCGCGGCACGTAGTCGGTGTCGTCCTTCGCGGCAGCATCCCAGCCGATCCGCTGCGCGCGCTGCCACGACCGCAGCATCAGCACGCCACCCAGTGCGGCGAGCAGCGTGCCCACGATGCCGGGCCACAACCCCGGCGCCGTGTGCAGCGTCGCGCCTTGCTGCGTCATCCGGTCCATCTGCCAAGACAGCACCGCGATGAGGCACCCGAGCGCTGTCCAGGCGACGCCGCCCGTGAGGTCACGGCGCGGCGACGACCGATAGATCTCGGTGGCCAAGGGAGGGTTCATGCAGCGAAAGGCCGGCGTCCGCGAAGGCGCCGGCCCAGGGCGTCGCTGCGCTTACGGGCGCGGGATGCCCAGCGTGTCCGGAGCGACCTTCGCCTTGCCGGTGTCGGCGGCGGACCACGCGTTGGCCTGCACCGCCGGGAACACCGCCCTCTGCGCTTCGGCGCCGGCATAGGGGGCGAACTGCGCGCCGCGGCTCGTCGCGTACTGCTTCAGCGCGGCGGAGTTGACGATCTGCTCGGCCCAGACCTTCTCGACCGTCGCGATCACTTCCGGCGGGACGCCCTTCGGGATGAAGATGCCGAAATAGTTCGCGGGCGCCTTGAAGCCGGGCACCGATTTCGTCAGCGGTTCGACAATCCCGTAACCATCGATCTCGACGGGCTTGTCGCCGACCACCGCGAGCGGACGCAGCTTCTTGCCGCGAATCATCTCGGCTTGCTCGGCGGTAAGCTGTGTCGTCGAGTCGGTCTCGCCCGCGACCGTCGCGACGACGGCCGGATTGCCGCCGTCGTAGGTGACGTGCTTGTACTTGACGCCGGTCGCCTTGGCGATGGCTTCCATTGCGCTGTGGCCGCTGGAGTTGACACCGGCCGTCGCGACGCTGATGGCGCCGGGTTTAGCCTTCATCGCCTCGATCAGCTCGGTTGGCGTCTTGTACGGCGTATTCGGGTTCACCGACAGCGTCGAGACGTTGGCGACGTTGAGGAAGAGCGCCCAATCGCCGATCTTGGTGTCGAGCATGCCGAGGACCGCATAGGTGCCGAGGTCCTGCGCCGCGCCGGCCGTCCAGGTGTAGCCGTCTTTTGGCGCTTCGAGTGCATTCTTGGTGCCGATCGAGCCGGACGCGCCTGGCTGATTGACGACGAGCACCTTCTGCCCGAGCGCCTTCTCGATTTCCGCCGCCGTGACGCGAGTCACCTGGTCGGTCGACCCGCCGGCCGCCCACGGCACGATGATGGTGATCGGCTTGGTCGGCTTCCATTGCTGCGCCGACGCAACGGGTGCGAACACGAGCGCCAGCACTGCAGCGACTCCGGTGGCCAATGTCCTGCGCTTGCTCTGATCCATGGGGTCTCTCCTTTGGTTGTTTCGTTGCCTAGCCGCCGAGCTTCGTGCCCATTCTCTCGCGCAGTCGCGCGACGACGGTGTTGATCAAGGCCTGCGCCTCGGTTGCCCCGAGCGCGGCGACCGCCTTGTCGCGTATCGCATAGTGCATGATCAGCAGCGAGCGCAGCTTGCTGAAGACGGGCGGGTTCGGCGCGCCGCAGTCGGTGGGGTCGTTCTTCAGCACGCGCTCGATCACGCCGGGATCGAGCAGCCGGACCTGGCAGATGATCGCGAGCTGCGCGAGTTCACGGTCGACATCGTCGAACTTCTTCGTCCACCACGCTAATTGCAGGTTTTCCGGCTGGTCGGTCATGTCGTCATGCTTCCTGCGAGAGATTCCTACGCCGGCGGGCTATCGCCCCGACAGCACAGGATGTTGCGGCGCAACATGGTCGAAGTCAAGGTACCACCCGGGCGATTCGCGTACCTTGCGCGACGTCAAAATCCGGGGATTCCTGATTTTCCGGCGGTTTTCCCGGGTGAAGATTGCGATGTCCGCGGCCCGGACGCTATTCGACTAGAATTCTGGCATGCAGATCGTCTGTCTCGACCTCGAAGGTGTCCTCGTTCCGGAAATCTGGATCGAATTCGCCAGGCGCACGGGAATTCCGGAGCTCTCCCGCACCACGCGGGATGAGCCCGACTACGACAAGCTGATGGCGGGGCGCCTGGGCATTCTTCGCCAGCATGGATTGGGCCTTGCCGACATCCAGCAGGTGATCGCGGCGATGGGGCCGATGGCAGGCGCGCCCGCCTTTCTCGATGCGCTGCGCGATGCCTACCAGGTGGTGATCCTTTCCGACACCTTCTACGAGTTCGCCTGGCCGCTGATGCGGCAGCTGGGCCGGCCGACGCTCTTCTGCCACTCGCTGGAGGCCGATCGCGAAGGGATGCTGATCGACTATCGGCTGCGCATGCCGGACCAGAAGCGCGAGGCGGTGCAGCGCTTCCGGGAACTCAATTTCGAGGTCGTCGCTGCCGGCGACAGCTACAACGACACGGCGATGCTCGCCGAGGCCCATCGCGGCATCCTCTTCCATCCGCCCGAGAACGTCGTGCGCGAGTTCCCGCAGTTTCCCGTGACGTGGAACTACGACGAATTGCGGCACGAGATCGACCAGGCATTCCTGGGGCTCCAGCCCGTCGGGTAGGTCAAAGGTAGGTGGCTCGCAACAGCGCGCCGCCGCCATGGGTTGACGGGCGCCGCAGGAGGTCAGGCCTTGCGGCGGCGGCGCACCGCTTTGCTCAGGCTGCGCAAGGCGTCGACCGTCTGCTCCCAGCCGAGGCAGGGATCGGTGATGCTGGTGCCGTACGCGAGCCGGGCGGGATCGTCGCGGCCCGGGGTGAACTTCTGCGCGCCGGGATGGAGGTGACTCTCGATCATCGCGCCGAATACGCGGCGGCTGCCGGCGCCGACCTGGCGCGCGATCTCGTGCACGACCTCCAGCTGGCGCTCGTGCCGCTTGCCGCAGTTCGCGTGCGAGCAGTCGATCATCAGGGTGGCGGGAAGGCCGGCCCTGCCCAGCGCGGCGCAGGCTGCCGTCACGCTGGCTTCGTCGTAATTCGGCGCGCCGCCGCCGCGCAGGATGATGTGGCAGTCCTTGTTGCCGCGCGTGCGGATCATGGCAATCTGACCGCTCTTGTGCACGCCGAGGAAATGGTGCGGCTGCGAGGCGGTCTGGATCGCGTCGCAGGCGATCTTCGTGAGGTCGCCGTCGATGATGAAAAGGTGCCCGCCC
>CAYGYQ010000266.1:2788-3953 GCA_964354035.1 uncultured Bordetella sp. | reverse complement strand
GCCGATGTTGGCGTTGATCTTCACCAGGAAATTGCGGCCGATGATCATCGGCTCGGATTCCGGATGGTTGATGTTGGAGGGGATGATCGCGCGGCCGCGCGCCACCTCGTCGCGCACGAACTCCGGCGTGATCACCGCGGGGATCGCCGCGCCGAAGCTCTGGCCGGGGTGCTGGCGGGTGACGATCTCGGGCAGCGTCCGCAGCATTTCCTCGCGCTGGAGATTCTCGCGGATGGCGATGAACTCCATCTCCGGCGTCACGAGGCCGCGGCGGGCGTAGTGCATCTGGGTGACGTTGGCGCCGGTACCGTTGACAACAGCGGCGCGCCGCGGCTTCCGGTGCAGCTCGAAGCGCAGGCCGGCGAGCTCGGGATCGGCAAGCCGCGCGCGGCCGTACGCCGAAGTGAGGCCGTCCAGCGGAACCGTGTCGCCGCGCTCGTCGATCCACGGTGCGCGCAGCGCCGGCAGGCCGCGGCGGATGTCGATCGCAGCAGTGGGATCCGTGTAGGGCCCCGAGGTGTCGTAGACGACGATCGGCGGATTCACCTCGGCGCCCATCGAGGCTGGCGTGTCGGATTGCGCGATCTCGCGCATCGGCACGCGGATGTCGGGGCGCGAGCCCGCGACGTGGATCTTGCGCGAATTGGGCAGCGGCGCGACGGCGGCGCCGTCCACCAGCGCGTCGCGCGCGTAGAACTTGTCGTTGGCGTTCATGGGGGCTCCTCGGCATCGAAACGGCGCGGGGAGCGGAGAGGCAGGCTACGCTTCCCTGCGCCGGCATTACCCGCACAGGTACCAAGGGTCTGATCTCACCCTCCCGCAAAGCGGGAAGGACCCCTAGCGTCTGAGGCACAACGTTACGCCAAAGCGGTGCGATCGTCCAATGACAGGGTCGTGCGCCACCGCCGGACGCTGCCTGTGGGCTCGTGGGCGCGGGCTTGCCCGCGCTCGGGAGGTTCGGGAGGTTCGAGGGCTCGTGGGCGCGGGCTTGCCCGCGCTCGGGAGGTTCGCATCGCCTCGCTGGGCGAAGCGCGGCCAAGGCCGCGCCTACGAACTACACAGACCTCTGCCGCAGCGAACTAGCGACGGCCACCGCCGCGGAAGCCGCCGCCGCCGAAACGCCCGCCGAAGCCGCCGCCGCCGAAGCGATCACCGCCACCGAAGC
>CAYGYQ010000266.1:0-2688 GCA_964354035.1 uncultured Bordetella sp. | reverse complement strand
CCGCCACCGAAGCCGCCGCCGCCACCGAAGCCGCCGCCGCCGAAGCGATCGCTGCCGCCACCACCGCCGCCGCCACCGCCCCCCCAGCCACCGCCGCCACCGGACCGCGCCATCGGACTCGCCTCGCTGAAGCTGCCGGCCCTGTCGCCGCCGTTCGATCGCGCCTGCGACTCCTTGTCGGCCCAGGACGTATCCCCCGACGCGCCACTCCAGCCGTTCGACGAATGCTGCTGCCAGCCGCTGCCTGTGTTCGTATAGACATTGCCGTTGACGTCGGCGACATGGTTGTTGCCGGCGCTGGCGGTGGCCCAGGTGTTAGTCTGGCCGGTCTTGGCGTTGTACGTCTGGCCGCCGCCGACATGGGCGTTGCCCTCGGGCCCGGCGGTCGTCGCGCCAGCGCGGTCATAAGTGCTTCCGCCCGCACCGGTACCCGACACGCTCGACGCCGTGGAACGCTGCCCGGAATAGACGTTGTAGTTGCTGGCGCGCGCGACGTTGCCGGAGCCGCCGGCGGCGCCGTTCATCGTGCGGTCATAGCCGCGCGTCGCGTTGCCCGTCCACGCGTTGTACTGCCTGCCTGCATTGATGTCGCCGGTGGTGCCGGTGCGCGCATTGGCGTAGGAACCGCTGAAGGTCGTCCCCGCGACACCGCCGCCCGCGTACCACGAGCGCGTACCCGAGTACGTGGTGGCGCCCCAGTGGCCGTAGACGTTGGCGCTCGCGGTGGCGCAGCAGCCGTAGCCGCCCCAGTAGCCGGGATAGTAGTAGGCGCCGCCCCACCAGGGCTCCATCCATGCGGCCGTGGCGAGGCCCATCGCAAACCCCCACGTGTATCCCACGTAGGGGTTGTAGATCGGCACCGCGGCGACGCCGTACGTGTACGGTGGCGCGTACCAGTAGGTGCCGATCCACGGCGTGTAGTAGTAACCGGTGCCATAGACGACGGTGCCGTACGGCGCGACCACCGTGCCGAGATACCCCGGCGTGTAGCCGACGTAGACGACCTGCGGCGTTGCCTCGTAGATCCGCACGTAGGTCACGTAATGGATCGGCGAGGACGCGGGGATCGTGTAGATCACCGGCGGCACGCTGGTGGCGATAGTCCACGGACCGGTCAATTGCGGCGCGGTGAACCAGACGCCCGCGGTCACCGCGTAGAAGCTGTTCGGGGCCACCTGGATCACCGGCGAGTGCGAGTTCGTCACGTAGGTGAGCGGCGTGCCGGCGATGGGCGCGAACTGCGGCGGGCCGTCGAATTCGGGCGTGAACTTCGGCCCGTTCTTGAGCGGCACGGTCGCCGTTTGCGGGATGGAGTTCTCGATGATCGCCTCCTCCGCCTGCGGTGTGCCGGCGACGGTCGGCAGCACGGCACCGGCGAGCGAATGTGGCGGGATGCGCGCGAAGTCGGGCGGCAGCGCGTTGTTGGCGACGAATGTCCACGGCCCATTGAGGCCGCTCGACGTGAACCACCGGCCGGCGAGCAGCGCGTAGTAGTTGTTGTTGGCGGTGTTGATCAGGATGTCGCTCGTCGTGTTCGACGCCCACAGCAATTGCGTGCCGACAATGGGCACGAAATCAGGCTGGCCCTTGAAGACGATAAGCTCCGTGGGCGCCTGGCTCGTGTAGATCGTCGGCACGCCGTTGGCGAGCGACGGCTTGGGATTGGCCTTCGGCCCGCCGTCGAGGAGATCGACGAGGCCGGCCTTGGCGAGCTTCTGCGCGACATCGTCGATGCCCGGGGGCGTCAGGAACGGCTGCTCCCAGGGTCCGGTGATCGAGGACGACGTCAGCCAGCCGTCGTACACGTGGATGAAGAACCTCGGGATGAGCCCGTGCTGCAGGATCAGCGCGCGCGTGTTGATCACCCGATTGAAGCGCGAATCGCTGGGGACGGGCTTGATCACCGGCGCGCCGTCGATCGGCACCAGGATGGCCGGACTGTAGCTGACCAGCACCTGCGGCGGGTTGTTCTGCACGGCCACCGTGGGCGGCTTGATGCCGGCGACGGCGAGCGATGACTGGAGCCGGTCGAGCGCGATCGTGCGGATCTTGCTGGCGAACTCCTTTTGCAGTTCGGGCGCGTACGCGGCGCCGCGATTCGGCAGCGTGGGGAAGTCGATCTTGGTTATCTGCATGTTCTCGAAGACCACCGTGCGGGCGACCTTGTCGACCTGGGTGCGCGCCGTCGCGAAGATCACGCCGAACGTCTCCTCGTTCGCGCCGGTGACCTTGATGGCGAGCGCGGCGCGGAAATCGATCTGGTTGCCGTCCCACTTGTTGACCTGCGGCTGATAGACGAGCACCTGCGCGTTGGTGAGGTCGACGATACGGGGCCAGGGGTCGGCGGGGAGCTGCGCTGCCGGATTTACGGCCAGGGCCGCGGGGGCTGCGGCCGCGGCGGGCACAGGTTGCGCGGTCACAGTAGCGGAGGCGCAGAGCAGCGCGGCAAGGGCGAGCGCGAACGGGACGGAGCGGCGGGCGACGGTCATGATTTCTCGGGCTTCCAGGAGATGCGGGCGGACGTGCCGGAACAACTGATAATTATTGCACTACTGCTCCCTGTCGTGGAATCAAGCGGCGCGGCTGCGCACGAGCCTTCCCCCCAAAGCAGGCGGAGACCCCGGCGGTCCGGCCGGTCCGCGACGGAACGTCGTCGGGCCGACTCCGATCCGTTTGGTCCGCGGCGGG
>CAYGYQ010000265.1:0-3974 GCA_964354035.1 uncultured Bordetella sp. | reverse complement strand
TTCGCGCCCATTCGCCGGTTGAACCGAATGGGCCGCGCGCGGGAGGTGCTGGCGCGGCCGCGAATACGATCGTCCCGACTGGACATCACTTCCAGACTGCGACAGCATGTCAATCAGTAGATCGGCACTTCAGCGCACCCGAATGCGTCGTTTCCCTGATCGAGTTGCAGGCCCCGTGCATGGAACATCTGTCCATTGACAGCGTCGGTGAAACGACATATTGTCATGGCATGATATGATATGCAGAGCCGCCGACCCGAATACGGACTTGAGTTCCTGCTGGCTTTCGATGGTCGCATCCATCATCTCGAAGAGGGATACTGGATCAAGTTCGAGATCGAGCGGGTCAAGGCGGCCAAGGAGCGCCCGCACGGTTTGGCCTACTCGTTCACGCTGCACGCGCCGGATGGCACGCGGTTGGTCGGCTTCGACAACGCCCATGCCGTTTCGGCCGCGGGCGGCCGGTTCAAACGCAAGCCGTCAGCGACAGATCATTGGCACCGGACGGAGACCGATCCAGGGCGGCCGTATCAGTTCAAGAGTGCAGAGACCCTGATCGACGACTTTTTCGACGAGGTGGAACGGGTGCTGGATGAGCGGGGAGTCGGGACGACCGTCGTCGCAGTCGAAGAAACGCGGAGGCCGAAATGACCAAGTACAAGGTTCAAAATCTGCGCTCGTTACGCGAGGAGATGAAGGCGGTGGCGCGCGGCGAGCGGCCCCCGCCGGTAGACGCGGGCAAGCCGAGCTTCAATTCAGTCGATGCCGTGGTGCGCCTGCTGACTCCCGAAAACCGGCAGCTTCTCGCCATCATTCGGGATCGCAGGCCACAATCGGTTGCGGAGCTCGTGGCGATGAGCGGGCGGGCGCAGCCCAACCTCACGCGCACGCTGGCAAAAATGGAGTCCGCCGGTTTCATCACGATGAAGGCGGTGGGCCGCCGCAAGGCCCCGAGCGTCGCCGTCAAGAAAATCGTCGTCGAGATCGATCCTTGCTCAGATCGCGACCTGCTCAACGTCGCATAGCGTGGCCAAATCCGTGGCCAAATCGCGGGATTCGAGGGGCCTTCAGGGGATCATTTCCCTCTGCGCTTGCCTTTGGAGCCCTTGGGCGGGACGGGTTCGAATCCCTGCGTCTCCGCCACCTGAATGATTGGATTGACCCGCGCGATCGGGTGGCCGACTTGCAAACGGCATCGGCTGGTATTCTGTGTCGGCATGCAGATACATTCGCCCGACCCAGCCTTCACCGATTCCGGGCGCGCGCGCGACAACTTCCGGCTGGCGGTAAAACTCTCGCTGGGCTTCGTCGCCGTGCTCTGGCTCATCCCGACGCTGGGTTGGGGGCTCGAGCTGGAGCGTTTTGGCGTGCGTCCCCGGCAATGGATCGGTCTGCCCGGGATTCTGGTGGCGCCGATGCTGCATGCCGGCTTCATGCACCTGATCGCCAATTCGCTGCCCGTGGCGGTACTCGGCACCGCGATGTTGGTGCTCTACCCGACCGCGGCCTTTCGGGTATTGCCCGTGGTCTACCTGGGTCCGGGAATCGCCGTGTGGCTGTTCGCCAACGATGGTGTCCACGTCGGCGCCAGCGGCCTGGTCTACGGCCTGGTCAGCTATATCTTCGTGGCCGGCCTGATTCGACGCGATCGGCGCGCCATCGCTGCGTCAATGCTCGTCGCGTTCATGTACGGCACCTTGATCTGGGGTGTGTTGCCGATCAGGGTCGGAGTCTCGTGGGAAACCCATCTGGCGGCCGCGCTGATTGGCGTATCGATGGCGATCATGTTGCGGCACCGAGATAATCCGCCGCGCATTCGCTATTCATGGGAGGACGAAGAAGGCGGACCAGGTGAACCAGGCGAGCAAGAAGGATACGAGGAACGTCAACCCGGTGACGGCGATAGCGTAAGACGCGTTTGAGGCCGGGATTCCGCGCTTCCGAATTCCATGTCGGATTCGCTTACATCCCGGAGATCCCTGTGGCAAAGGATTTCGGAAGTAGCCGGGTTTGCGCATACGAAACAATGGGTTGCAATTGCAGTTCCCTGCGGCATGAGTCTTGCATTTGGCACGCCGGGCAATAAGCGTGCATTTTCGTCAAGGTCTTGGGCAATCATGGTCTCTATCTGGTGGCTTCTTTGGGCGTTTGTCATTGGCGGCTACTCGGGCATGCTGCTGATCTCGCTGCTGCTGGTCGCACGCAGAGCGAGGGCGCCGAGCTAGTCCGCAACGGACGAGGCGATTTTCGTCCCGCGGCGGCTGCGACGAGGCCGACGGCGATTGCAGCTGCGTTGTCCCTGACGCCGCGGACTCGGTAGACTACGGTTCGATGGAAGCCGATGTCATCCGCATTTCGTCCCGCGTGGTCCGGTGGCGGCGCCCGAGCAGATCCTGAACGCGCGTCCGGAGGCGGAAGGGCGGCCCGACCTCGCGCTCGCCGACCGCGCGTTCGCCCGTGCAGCCGGCTCTCCCCCGATCGACGGCAATGCGGTGCGACTGTTGCAGGATGCCGGGGAGAACTATCCGGCGTGGCTCGCCGCGATTCGCGCCGCCGAATATTCGATTCTGTTCGAGAATTACATTGTCGAGGACGACACAGTCGGGCGCGAGTTCGCCGACGCGCTGGCGGCGAAAGCTCGCGCCGGGGTCGACGTTCGGATCGTCTGCGACTGGCTGGGCTCCCGTGGAGCCGGAACGCTGTGGACGCAATTGACCAATGCCGGCGCGCGCGTTCTCGTGTTCAATCGACCGCGTCTCGACAGCCCGCTCGGCTGGCTGTCACGCGATCACCGCAAGACCATCGTCATTGACGGTGGCATCGGCTACGTCTCGGGGCTGTGTGTCAGCGCGAAATGGCTGGGCGACGCGGCGCGACGGATGGAGCCCTGGCGCGACACGGGCATCGAGATTCGCGGCCCGGCCGTGGCCGAACTGACGCGCGCGTTCGAGACGGTCTGGCACGCCTGTGGCGGTGAGCCGCCACAGGCTTATCGCGTCGACGCGACGGACGTCTGCGCGCCGGCCGGTGACGTGCGCCTGCGCGTGGTTGCCGGAGCGCCCAATGCGACCGGCACGTATCGCCTCGATCTCGTGATCGCATCGCTTGCCCGCCACCGCCTGTGGATCTGCGACGCGTACTTCGTCGGGACGACCGCCTACGTTCAGGCGCTGGCGGCCGCCGCGCGCGACGGTGTCGACGTTCGCCTGCTGGTGCCGGGCGCGAGTGACATTCCGATGCTGTCGCCGCTTTCGCGCGTCGGCTACCGAGGGTTGCTCGAAGCGGGAGTGCGCGTCTTCGAGTGGAACGGCACGATGCTGCACGCCAAGACCGCCGTCGCCGACGGATTCTGGGCGCGGATCGGCTCGACCAATCTCAATATCGCGAGCTGGATGGGGAACTACGAGCTCGATGTTGCGGTAGAGAACCGGCGGTTCGGTGAGATCATGGCCGCGCAATACGAGATCGACCTCGCCGGCGCCACCGAAATCGTGCTCACGGGGCGCAATCGCGTCGGGCCGACCGAGCCACGAAGTGGCCCATTGGCGCGACGTGCGCGATCGGGCAGCGCGACGCGCGTCGCCGCCGGCGCCGTCAGCGTCGGCAGCGCGTTGAGCGCGGCACTCACAAACCGTCGCACGCTCGGCGCCACCGAGGCCGGCTTGCTGGCCAAGGTGAGCATGGTTGCCATCGGCTTCGCGATCGTCGCTGCGCTATGGCCGCAGGTGATCGCATGGCCGCTCGCCGTGCTGGCAGCCTGGATTGGCCTGGCGTGGCTCGGCAAGGCGCACGCGCTGCGCCGTCATGGCCGACAGGCCGTTGAGGCGTCTCCCCCGGCCCCGCCCCCGAACGAAGGTGGCGGCGGTGGGGCCTAGCTTGATATAATCGCCGCTCGCGCGCCCGTAGCTCAGCTGGATAGAGTACCTGGCTACGAACCAGGGGGTCGTGGGTTCGATTCCTGCCGGGCGCGCCAA
>CAYGYQ010000264.1:0-4023 GCA_964354035.1 uncultured Bordetella sp. | reverse complement strand
CCGGGCTGCCCGCCGGCGGCCGAAGCGCTGCTCTACGGCATCCTGCAGCTCCAGAACAAGATCTGGCGCACGAACACGATTGCTCGCTGAACGATGAGCCGCGTCGAAACTCTGGAGGCCGCAGTGCGTGCGGCGCTGGGCGAGCGTGCGCGGAGCGTCGACGTGGCGCTCGGCGAGTGCACGATAGTCATCGAGCCTGCGGACCTGGTCCCGGCGATGCGCGTGCTGCGCGACGCTCCCGCGCTGCGCTTCGACATGCTGGTCGACGCGTGCGGCGTCGACTACTCGACGTGGGGGAACCGCGCGTGGGAGGGACAGCGCTTCGCCGTCGTCTACCACCTGCTGTCGGTGGCGAACAACCACCGCGTGCGCGTGCGCACGTTCGCCGCGGACGACGACTTCCCGGTTGTGCCCAGCCTCGTCGAGCTGTGGCCGGCGATCAACTGGTTCGAGCGCGAGGCCTTCGACCTCTACGGCATCGTGTTCGACGGCCACCCGGACCTGCGGCGCCTGCTGACCGACTACGGATTCGTCGGGCACCCGTTCCGCAAGGACTTCCCGCTTTCCGGGCACGTCGAGATGCGCTACGACCCCGAGCAGGGCCGTGTGATCTACCAGCCGGTGACGATCGAGCCGCGCGAGATCACTCCGCGGATCATCCGCGAGGACAGTTACGCGACGGGCCGGTGAGCCGGAACACCCAGGCGCGCGCGAACGACCCATGGCCGAGATCCGCAACTACACGATGAATTTTGGGCCCCAGCACCCGGCCGCGCACGGCGTGCTGCGGCTGGTGCTGGAACTCGACGGCGAAGTCATCGAGCGCGCCGATCCGCACATCGGCCTGCTGCATCGCGCCACGGAGAAGCTCGCCGAGCACAGGACCTACCTGCAGGCGCTGCCCTACATGGACCGGCTCGATTACGTGTCCATGATGTGCAACGAGCACGCATACTGCATGGCCATCGAGCGCTTGCTCGGGATCGAAGTGCCGCTGCGCGCGCAATACATCCGGGTGATGTTCGACGAGATCACGCGCATCCTCAACCATCTGCTCTGGATCGGCTCGCATTCGCTCGACGTCGGCGGCATGACGACCTTCCTGTACGCTTTCCGCGAGCGCGAGGACCTGTTCGACGTCTACGAGGCCGTGTCCGGCGCGCGAATGCACGCCGCCTACTATCGCCCCGGCGGCGTCTATCGCGACCTGCCCGACCGGATGCCCCAGTACGCGGCGCAGCACACCCGCAGCGCGCGGGTGATGGGGGAGATGAATGCGAACCGGCAGGGGACGCTGCTCGATTTCATCGCCGATTTCACGCGGCGCTTTCCCGGTTACGTCGACGACTACGAGACGCTGCTGACCGAGAACCGCATCTGGAAGCAGCGCACGGTGGGGATTGGCGTCGTGGCGCCGGAGCGGGCGATCGCGCTGGGCTTCACCGGGCCCATGCTGCGCGGCTCGGGGGTGCCGTGGGACCTGCGCCGGAAACAGCCGTACGAGGTCTACGACCGGATGGTGTTCGACATTCCGGTCGGCACCAACGGCGACTGCTACGACCGCTACCTCGTTCGTGTCGAGGAGATGCGGCAGTCGAACCGGATCATCAGCCAGTGCGTGGAGTGGCTGCGGGCGAACCCGGGCCCCGTGATCATCGACGACCACAAGGTGGCCGCGCCCTCCCGCGGGGGCATGAAGGCGAACATGGAAGAGCTCATCCATCACTTCAAGCTCTTCACCGAGGGCATGCACGTGCCGCCGGGCGAGGCATACGCCGCGATCGAGCACCCGAAGGGCGAATTCGCCATCTACATCGTTTCCGACGGCGCGAACAAGCCCTACCGCGTGAAGATCCGCGCGCCGGGCTTCGCCCACCTGTCGGCGCTGCACGAGATGTCGCGCGGCCACATGATCGCCGACGCGGTCGCCATCATCGGCACGCTGGACATCGTGTTCGGGGAAATAGACAGATGAGCGACCGCTGCGCCGCCGGGCCGTCCCGAGTCGCTCGCCACCCTTGGGTGGAACGACGCTTGGCGCCGATCGGGGGGGATCATACAAGGGGCGGGAGGCAGGCGTGCTGAGCGCAGCGGCGCTCTCCCGGATCGACCGCGAGGTCGCCAAGTATCCGCCCGACCAGAAGCAGTCGGCGGTGATGTCGGCGCTCGCCATCGCGCAGGACGAAAAGGGCTGGCTGCCGCCGGAGACCATGGATTTCGTCGCGCATTACCTGGGCATGCCGGCGGTGGCTGTGTACGAGGTGGCGACGTTCTACGCGATGTACAACCGGCGGCCGGTCGGCAGGTACAAGATCACCATCTGCACGAACCTGCCCTGCGCGCTGCAGGACGCCGTCAAGTCGGCCGAGTATCTGCAGGCGAAGCTCGGCATCGGCTTTGGCGAGACGACGCCGGATGGCCTGGTGACGCTGCAGGAGGGCGAATGCATGGGCGCCTGCGGCGACGCGCCGGTGCTCACGGTCAACAACAAGCGGATGTGCAGCTGGATGCATCAGGACAAGCTGGACGCGCTGCTCGCCGAACTGCGGGCGGCCGGCGCGGGCGGGAATGCGCGATGAACCAGCGCGAAGGTTTCCTCGACTACGGCCCCGACGCGATCATCATGGCGGGGCTCACCGGCACCAACTGGCGGCTGGCGGACTACGTCGCGCGCGGCGGCTATGACGCGCTGAAGAAGATTCTCGCCGAGAAGACCTCACCGGCGACGGTGATCGCAGAGGTCAAGCGATCGGCGCTGCGCGGACGCGGCGGCGCGGGCTTTCCGACGGGCCTCAAATGGAGCTTCATGCCGCAGCAGTACAAGGGGGACAAGTACCTGGTCTGCAACTCGGACGAGGGCGAGCCCGGAACATTCAAGGACCGCGACATCCTGCGCTACAACCCGCATGCGCTGATCGAGGGCATGGCGATCGCCGCCTACGCCATGGGCTGCGCGCGCGCCTACAACTACATCCACGGCGAGATCTGGGAGACCTACGAGCGCTGCGAAGAGGCGCTGGCGGAGGCCTACGACGCCGGTTTGCTCGGCGAGAACATCCTCGACTCCGGCTGGAGCTTCCATCTCTTCAATCATCACGGCTACGGCGCCTACATCTGCGGCGAGGAGACGGCGCTGCTCGAATCGCTCGAAGGCAAGAAGGGCCAGCCGCGGTTCAAGCCGCCTTTCCCCGCGAGTTTCGGGCTCTACGGCAAGCCGACGACGATCAACAACACCGAGACGTTCGCGGCGGTGCCCTGGATCATCCGCCATGGCGGCGAGGCATTCCTCAACCTCGGCCGCCCGAACAACGGCGGCACGAAGATATTTTCGGTGTCGGGCGACGTCGAGCGTCCCGGCAACTACGAAGTGCGGCTGGGCACGCCGTTCGCGAAGCTGCTGGAGATGGCCGGCGGCATGCGCGACGGCCGGCCGCTGAAGGCCTGCATTCCGGGCGGTTCGTCGATGCCGGTGCTGCCCGGCGCCATTATGATGGCGACCGACATGGATTACGATTCGATCGCCAAGGCCGGCTCGATGCTGGGCTCGGGCGCGGTGATCGTGATGAACGACACGCGCTGCATGGTGAAGTCGCTGCTGCGCCTGTCGTACTTTTACTACGAGGAGTCCTGCGGGCAGTGCACGCCGTGCCGCGAAGGCACCGGCTGGCTGTGGCGCGTGGTCGACCGGATCGAGCATGGACATGGCAAGAACGAGGATCTCGACCTGCTGCTGTCGGTGTCCGACAACATCGCCGGGCGCACGATCTGCGCGCTGGGCGACGCCGCGGCGCTGCCGGTGAAGAGTTTCGTCGGGCACTTCCGGGACGAGTTTCAGCACCACATCGACCACAAGCGGTGCCTCGTGCCGACCTACGTCTGACGACGGACTAATGCTGAACTTAGAAATCGACGGCAGGAAGGTGGAAGTCGCGCCCGGCAGCACGGTGATGGACGCGGCCAGCGCGCTCGGCATCTACGTGCCGCACTTCTGCTACCACAAGAAGCTGTCGATCGCCGCCAACT
>CAYGYQ010000263.1:0-4126 GCA_964354035.1 uncultured Bordetella sp. | reverse complement strand
CTGTTCTCGGAGTCGGCGTTGAAGGGCGCACATTTCATCGAGCTGTGCGCGCAGCGGAAGATCCCGCTGGTGTTCCTGCAGAACGTCACCGGCTTCATGGTCGGGCAGAAGTACGAGGCGGGCGGCATCGCGCGCGACGGCGCGAAGATGGTCACCGCCGTGTCGTGCGCGCAGGTGCCGAAGCTCACCGTCATCATCGGCGGCAGCTACGGCGCCGGCAACTACGGCATGTGCGGGCGCGCCTTCGGCCCGCGTTTCCTGTGGATGTGGCCGAACGCGCGGATCTCGGTGATGGGCGGCGAGCAGGCGGCCACGGTGCTGGCGACGGTCCGCCGCGACGCGATCGAGGCCAAAGGGGAAAAGTGGAGCGCCGAGGACGAAGAGGCCTTCCGAGCGCCGATCCGCGCGCAGTACGAGAAGGAAGGCCATCCCTACTTCGCCAGCGCGCGCCTCTGGGACGACGGCATCATCGACCCGGCGGACACGCGGCAGGTACTGGGGCTCGCGCTCTCGGCGTCGCTCAACCGCCCGCTCGAGCCGACGAAATTCGGCGTGTTCAGGATGTGACCGCCATGGCCAAAGTGAAACCGCCGGCAAAGCAGGGCGCAAGGGTATCGAACCGGAAAGCGGCGCCGCGATCCCGCCGCCCCGCCCGCTACGCGACGCTCACAGTCGACGTGCGGGAAGCGGTAGCGCTCGTTGCGCTCGCGCGGCCCGAGGTGCACAACGCGTTCGACGACACGCTGGTCGCCGAGCTGACCCGGGTGCTGGAGGCGCTCGACCGCGACGCCTTGGTGCGCGCCGTCGTCCTGCTGGGTCACGGCCGGAGCTTCTGCGCCGGTGCCGACCTCAACTGGATGAAGCGGATGGCGGGGTTCGGCCGCGCGGAGAATCTCGCCGACGCGACCGCGCTGGCCGCGATGCTGAAGGCGCTCCACCGGCTGTCGAAGCCGACGATCGCGCGGGTGCACGGTTCGGTTTTCGGCGGCGGTGTGGGCCTTGTCGCCTGCTGCGACATCGCGTTCGCCGCGCATGACGCGACCTTTTCGCTGTCGGAGACCAAGCTCGGCCTGATCCCCGCGACGATCGGTCCCTATGTGGTCGAGGCGATGGGCGCGCGGCACGCGCGGCGCTATTTCCTGTCGGCCGAGCGCTTCACGGCGGCCGAGGCGTTTCGCATCGGTCTCGTGCACGACATCTGTCCCATCGACGAGCTCGACGGCAGGATCAACGAGCTGCTCGGCGCGCTGCTCGCCGCCGGCCCGGGCGCGCAGGCCGAGGCCAAGGCGCTGATCCGCGCGGTGGCGGCACGGCCGATCGATGACGCGGTGATCGCGGACACGGCAGCGCGCATTGCGCGGGTGCGCGGGTCGCCGGAAGGCAAGGAGGGCGTCGCGGCTTTTCTCGAGAAGCGCCCGGCGGCGTGGGTTCCCATGGCGCTGCGCGAGCCATGAGCGGCGCCGGGCCGTCCCAAGGCGCGAATCGCGCCCCCTCGGGGGGCAGCGCAGCGGCGACAGCCGCAAGCGTGGGGGCACACCCATGAGCGCCGTTCCCGCCCTTGCCGTGTTCGACACCTGGCAGCTCGTCGCGCTCGCGGCGGCGGTCGGCTGGGCGAGCGGCATCCGCCTCTACGCGGTGCTGTTCATCGTCGGCGGACTGGGGTACCTCGATGTCGTGCAGCTGCCCGGCGGCCTTGCGGCGCTCGCTCACCCCTGGGTGCTCTTCGCCTCGGGGTTCATGTTCGGCGTCGAGTTCTTCGCCGACAAGATCCCGGGCATGGACACGCTCTGGGACACGGTGCACACATTCATCCGCATTCCCGCGGGCGCCGCGCTCGCGGCCAGCGTGTTCGGCGATTCGTCCGCGGCGGCCGGGCTGGCGGCGGCGATCCTCGGCGGCTCGCTCGCGGCGGGCAGCCACTTCGCGAAGGCGGGCAGCCGCGCCGTGATCAACACGTCGCCGGAACCGTTTTCCAACTGGGCGGCGTCGTTCGGCGAGGAACTGGCCGTGGGCACGGTACTGTGGCTCGCGTTCGCGCATCCGATCGCGGCGCTGATCGTCATTGGCTTGCTGGTCCTGCTGATGATCTGGCTGATCCCGAAGGTCTGGCGTTTCATCCGGACGCTGATCCGGAAAGTCACGGGGACGCCTGCGCGCCCCGGGAACCCGTCGCGCCGCGGCGCCGATGTTTGACAAGATCCTCATCGCCAATCGCGGCGAGATCGCCTGCCGCGTCGCCCGCACCGCGCGGCGGATGGGCATGCGCACGGTCGCCGTCTATTCGGATGCTGACGCCGAGGCGCTGCACGTCGCCGCCTGCGATGAAGCCTGGCGGCTCGGCCCGCCACCGCCGCGCGAAAGTTATCTCGACGGCAAGGCGATCATCGCCGTCGCCAAGAGAACGGGCGCGCAGGCGATCCACCCGGGTTACGGCTTCCTCTCCGAGAATGAAGGCTTCGCGGCGGATTGCGCGCGCGCGGGTCTGGTTTTCATCGGCCCGCCCCCTGCGGCGATCGCGGCGATGGGCTCGAAGTCGGCGGCGAAGAACCTCATGGGCAAGGCCGGAGTCCCGCTCGTGCCCGGCTACCACGGCGACGACCAGAACCCGAAGCATCTCGCGCGCGAGGCAGCCAAGATCGGCTTCCCGGTGCTGATCAAGGCGACCGCCGGTGGCGGCGGCAAGGGGATGAAAGTGGTCGAGCGGGCGGCCGACTTCGCTGCGGCGCTGGCCGCAGCACGGCGCGAGGCGAAGGCCGGCTTCGGCGACGACCGCGTGCTGGTCGAGAAGTACCTCGCGGCGCCGCGCCACATCGAGATCCAGGTGTTCGCCGACACGCAGGGCAACGCTGTCTACCTGTTCGAGCGCGACTGCTCGGTGCAGCGGCGACACCAGAAGGTGCTCGAGGAAGCGCCCGCGCCCGGGATGAGGCCGGAGCATCGGCGCACGATGGGCGAAGCCGCGGTCGCCTGCGCGAAGGCCATCGGCTACGTCGGCGCGGGCACCGTCGAGTTCATCGCGGCGGATTCGTTCGCGCGCGACGGCGCGTTCTATTTCATGGAGATGAACACGCGGCTGCAGGTCGAGCACCCGGTCACCGAGATGGTGACGGGCGAGGACCTCGTCGAATGGCAGCTGCGGGTGGCGGCGGGCGAGCCTCTGCCCAAACGGCAGGACGAGCTCGCGCTTGGCGGCCACGCGATCGAGGCGCGCATCTATGCCGAGGACCCGGACCGCGGCTTTCTGCCGTCGATCGGAACGCTGGTCCACCTGCGGGCGCCGGCCACGGGCCCGTCGGTGCGCGTGGACACCGGTGTGCGCGCCGGCGACGGGATATCGCCGTATTACGATCCGCTGATCGCCAAGCTGATCGTTTACGGCGAGGACCGGCCGGCCGCGCTGCGGCGGCTCGCCGAGGCGCTCGCCGAGTACGAAATCGTCGGGGTCGCGACCAACGTCGCTTTCCTGCAGCGCGTCATCGCGCACGACGCGTTCGCCTCCGGCAACGTCGACACCGGGCTCATCGCGCGCCACCAGGACGCTTTGTTTCCGGCGGCGGCGCCCGTGGACGACGACACGCTGCTCGCCGCCGCGCTCGCCGAAACGCGTGCGCTCGTCGAGGAGCGCGCCGCGGCGGCGAGCGCGTCCGGCGATCCGCATTCCCCGTGGCACGCGGTCGATCCGTGGTGGGTGAACAGCGCGCGCCACACGATCGTGTACACGTTTTGCGCGGATGAAGCGCGGCACGACATCGCGGTGCGCCGCGCCGGCGACGGCTGGAGCGTCCGGTTGCCCGCCGGCGAAACGGTGGCGCGGGTGACCGAGCGCGACGGCCGCCTCATGATTGCGACGCCGGGGGCGGAATTCGTAGCGACCGTGGTGCCCCTCGGCGAAGAGCGCCATGTCTTCTGTCGCGGCGGACGGCGGAAGCTGCTGCGCGTCGACCCGCTGGCTCACGCCGGCGAGGAGGAGGCCCATGGCGGGCATCTGATGGCGCCCATGTCCGGCACGGTCGTCGCTGTGATAGTCAAGGCCGGCGATCGGGTCGAAAAGGGTGCGTCGTTGATGATCCTTGCGGCGATGAAGATGGAGCACACGATCGTCGCGCCGGCGGCCGGTGTCGTGGCG
>CAYGYQ010000262.1:0-4154 GCA_964354035.1 uncultured Bordetella sp. | reverse complement strand
CGTCGAGCGGTTTGCCCGGCTCGGCGGCCAACTGCTGCTGCTGCGCGACGAAACCGACCGGTGCCGCGGGCGGCGCGGTACGAGCGACCACCGGCCGCTCGAACGAACGCGGAGGCGGCTTGTCGCCCGCAGTGGCGGCACCGCGCACGCTTCGTTCCGTCGGCGCGACAGCGGCGACAGCCGCTACCGGCGCGCTGGCGACCTGTTCTCGCGTCACCCGGACCGCCGCTCTCCCCACCGGCTGCGACTGCACGAACGCGGTCGTCGGCACGGCAACGACGGCACCCGGCACCTGCCGGTTGGCGTACACGACATTGGTCACGTTCGAGTTGTTGTAGTAGTTGTTGATGACCGTGTTGTTGACGATCGTGTTGCTGGTGTTGACGCGCTCGAAATAGCCACGGCTCACCGCGTAGGCCGGCCGATAGACCTCGCGCGGCCCCAGCGGGAACCACGCAATGCCGCCTACCATGCCGCTGGAAATCGAGAGGCGGAAGTTGCTGCCGCCCACGAAGGCGACCAACGCCGGGGCGTAATAGGCCCGGCTGCGCACGGGACCTGGCACCCAGCCCCACGTGCCACTCAGGTTGGCCCAGCGGCCATAATGGGAGACCGCGAAGCCCCAGGGAGCGTCATCCACCCACGTCCAGCCCCACGGGTCGACCCATGCCCAATGTCCGTCGCGGTAGGGTGCCCAGCCGGCAGCGACGCGGTTCGGGATCCAGACGTTGCCGTAGGCGGCGTCCGCACGCCAGGTGCCGTTCGCATCGAGGTCCTGAAAGCCGACCACGTCCGGCGACACATAGCGGGCGGAAACCGAGTTGTCGTACCTGCGGTCGCGATCAATCGCCCAGGTATCGAATTCATCGAGGCGCGGCACGTCGAGATACTCGTACTCGCGCAAGCCCGTGCCGGTGAATCGATACGGCTGCCGGGAGTCGATCACATAGGCCGCGCCTTCTCCGTACACCTCGCCCTGTCCTCTGCGCACGATGATGTCGGTCGCATTGCCGTCGGGGTCCACCGTGATCCGGTATTCGCCCGGTTGCCGCAGCGTGAAGGCGAGATTCGGTGTGTCGACCTCGAACACCTGGTTGGGCTCGAGCCGCCAAACGCGGACGTTCAACGTGCCCTGCGTCAACTGCAGCTGGGCGATCCGATCGTCGAGATTGAGAACGGATACGGCCGTCCCGGCGTTCATGCGAATCATTGCGCCGCCGACCTGAATCTCGGCCCTCGCGCCCGCATCCGCCCAGAGGCGGTCGCCGGTGGTCAGCGGTCGATTGATCGTGGCCAGGACCCAGTCGTTCTCTCCGGCAGGCGAGAAGCTGACCGCGCCGGTCGTGTAGCCAAGACGCGCGACGCGCGATGGCGGGTCGGCGGCTGCCCAGCCGCTGCAGGCCGCGATGGCGATGCCGGCCGCGAAGGCAATAATCCGAAGACGGAGGGATTGCATCGGCATGATGTTTCCTTGTGCAAAAGTTCGCTGTTTGACGCGCTAGTTCAGATTTGGCCGCGAAACTGCGGACCAGCTCCAAACCGGCGATAGTGCGCGGCGTCGGTTCTCGAAGCGGGGCCGGCCGGCAAAGCCAGGGGGCACCGTTGCCTCACCCGCCGCGAGAACCGTGGCATTGCATCGACGTGCGCCAATAACGCGCCGCACTCCCTTTGCGATGACAGTCCGACGGAAATGTCCCCGCTCGCAGCACGGGCGATGAAGCCGCATGCGGTGCCGGGAGTCGTGCGTGGTCCGCGTCGATACCATTGGTCACATCTCGTTACAAACGATATTGGCAGCCTATGGCGCGCTTCCCTGGCCGTCTGTTCGGTAGCGCACCGTCCGGACCCGGTGGGCCGGAGCGCCGCGCAGGCATCGTTGCGCAGGCGGGCGGCCAGTTGTCGGAGGGCAGCCGCCATGTGTGCGTCAACGTACCGACGCCCGCACTGGATCACGCCAGGCTATGCCCACTCACCGGAGCAAACTCATGAAACCCAATACACTTGTCACTCTGCTTTTCGCCGGCACGGCCCTCGTCGGCGGCTGCGCCAGCGCGGATGCGCCCTACGGCCGCTACGACAATGGCACCCCCCCTCCTTACAGCGGGGCACGATCGAACGAAGGCTACTACGGCGTCGTCGACTCGATCGAATCGACGCGCGGCAGAAGCAGCGACAACGCCATCGCCGGAACGATCATCGGCGGCGTCATTGGCGGTGTGATCGGGCACCAGATCGGCGGCGGCACGGGCAATACCGTAGCCACCGTCGCAGGAGCGGTCGGCGGCGCCGCGGTCGGGCACGAGATCGGCGAGAGCAATGCCGGCCCGGACGCCTACCGCCTCCGCATCCGGTTCGACAACGGGAACTACCAGACGGTGACCCAGGCCAGCATCGGCAATCTGCGCGTGGGCGACAGCGTCCGGATCGAAAACGGACGCGCCCGTCGCTATTGATCTGCCGGCAGCGCGATCCGCGCCGCTTTGTTAGCCAGCGCACAGACTGTTCTTCCGCGGTCACCTATTGTCGTCCCACACCCGCATCACGGCGCGTTCGTCGGGGTTGTGGGGATACGGATGATCGCCCCGTCCCTGACGGTGCGCCTGCAATCCCGCGCTGCGACGGCGGAAACCCATTGAGGAATCAAAAATGAAATTCAAGCTTGCGACAACCTGCTTCGTGATTGGCTCGGCACTGGCCCCGATTGCGGCGTATGCAGCGGATTCGGACACGGACCGCTCCAAACCGATGGTCTTCGTCAAGGACTCGGTCATCACGACCAAGATCAAGACGAAGCTCGCGGCCGAGCACCCCGGCAGCCTGAAGCACGTCAGCGTCGACACCGACATGAATGGCGTTGTCTGGATGACCGGCACGGCCAATACCCAGGGTGAAGTGGACCAGGCAGTGGCCATTGCGCGCGGCACCGAGGGCGTCAAATCGGTCAACAGCAAACTCACCGTCCAGAAGGACCGCTGAAGTCCGGCTCGAAAGCGGCAAGCGGGAAGCCAACGCTGAAGTCGGCGCAGATCGACGTCGAGGCGTTCGCGGGGAATCTTTTCATCAAGCGTATTCGTGAACCCGGTTACGGACCGCAGAACGGTCCTGGTCACCGTGCGCAAAGTCGAACATGGCACCAACCCACGCGCCCATGCCCACGCAGCCTGAGCTCGTTTCGGTAGCCGACGCTGCGCAGCTCGCATCGCCAGCGACCGTACCGATCGTCCCCTCGGTCCGCATGCGCGTGGATGCGCAGGGGGTTGCGCTCACGCTGCTGGCGTTGATTGCCGTCGTTTGCGCGCTCAATCTGGCGCAGACGTTCTTCGTCTCGCTCCTGCTCGGAATCCTGCTTGCCTACATGCTGAATCCGCTCGTCGTGTATCTCGAGCGAATCCGGATCCCCCGCATGGCGGGCGCGATCGTCGTCATGCTGGGCGTGCTGGCTGCGGTCGGACTGGGCGGCTATGCGCTGCGCGGGCAGGTGCAGACGATCATCGAGCAGTTGCCCGAAGCGGCGAAGACGTTCTCGACGGCCCTGGCACGGCTGCACACCGATCCCGCGGGAAACATGCAGCGGATGCAGAGCGCCGCAGCCGAAGTCGAAAAGGCGGCGACGCAAGCAGCCGGTGGCGCCACGCCTCCCAAACCGGCGGCAACGCATGTCGTCGTTGATGCACCCGGTTTCAAGCTCGCCAACTTCCTGCTGTCGGGCTCCGTGGGAGCCGTCGGCTTCCTGGGTCAGACGATCATGGTGCTGTTCCTGACGTTCTTTCTGCTGCTGGGCGGCGACACGTTCAAGCGCAAGCTGGTGCGGCTGACGGGTCCGTCGCTGTCGAGCAAGAAGATCACCGTGCAGATTCTCGACGACATCAACGATTCCATCCAGAAATACCTGTTCATGCTGCTCCTGACGAATGTGCTGGTCGCCGTGCTCGCCTGGCTTGTGTTCCGCTGGATCGGCCTCGAAAATGCGGGCGCCTGGGCGGTCGCGTCCGGACTGCTGCACGTCATCCCTTATCTCGGCCCCGGCGTCACTGCGGCGGCCACCGCGATGGCGGCGTTCATGCAGTTCGAATCCTTCCCGACGGCGTTTCTCGTCGGCGCAGCGTCGCTGACGATCGCCACCATCGTGGGCACCATCGTCACGACGTGGATGA
>CAYGYQ010000261.1:0-4162 GCA_964354035.1 uncultured Bordetella sp. | reverse complement strand
CCTTCAGGTAGTCGACCGTCGCGTCATCGACGGGGAAGAAGCCCATCGTCGCGCCATATTCGGGCGCCATGTTGGCGATCGTCGCGCGGTCGGGCACGGCGAGCGACGCCGTGCCTTCGCCGAAGAACTCGACGAACTTGCCGACCACCTTCTCCCGGCGGAGCATTTCGGTGACCGTCAGCACCAGATCGGTCGCGGTGATGCCTTCGTTCAGCCGGCCCTTCAGCTCGACACCGACGACGTCAGGCGTCAGGAAATAGACGGGCTGGCCGAGCATCCCGGCTTCGGCCTCGATGCCGCCCACGCCCCAGCCGACGACGCCGATGCCGTTGATCATCGTCGTGTGGCTGTCGGTGCCAACCAGCGTGTCGGGATAATAGACGCCGTCCTTTTCGTGCACGCCCCGGGCGAGATACTCGAGGTTCACCTGGTGGACGATGCCGATTCCGGGCGGCACGACCTTGAACGTGGCGAAGGCCTGCATCCCCCATTTCATGAACTGGTAGCGTTCGGCATTGCGCTGGAACTCGAGCTTCATGTTGAGGTCGAGGGCGTCCGGCCGGCGGTAGTAGTCGATCATCACCGAATGGTCGACGACGAGATCAACCGGGACCAGCGGCTCGATCGCCTTCGGATTCCTGCCCATGTCCGCGGCGACGTTGCGCATCGCCGCGAGATCGGCGAGCAGCGGCACGCCGGTGAAGTCCTGCAGCACGACGCGCGCGACGACGAACGGTATTTCGGCCGTGCGCGCGCCGGTGGGAGCCCAGTTGGCGAGCTCCCGCACGTGCTCCGCGGTGACCTTCTTGCCGTCGCAGTTGCGCAGCACGCTCTCGAGCACGATGCGGATCGAAACGGGCAGGCGCGAGACATGGCCGATGCCGGCCTTTTCGAGCGCCGGCAGCGAATGAAAACGACCGGTCGCGCCGGAGGCGAGCTTGAGCGGCTGCAGGGTGTCGTGCAGATTGTGCGGCATGGGGTCTCTCGAGGTTCGGGTGCGGGGTGGGGTGGTCAGAATGTCCTTGCGCGCGGCCGATCGGTCCGTGGGTCCGACGCGACGTTGTCATCGGGGTGGATGGCCGGCAGGGAGGCCCCCGCCGCCTTTGCGCGCTCGAGCACGCTCCAGTGGTAACGGTACGACGCGAGGTCGTGCATCTTGCCACCAACGGCCAGCGGCGCCCAATCCGCGGCCTGCGCCGCGGCGAGAATGCCGGCTGCCTCCTCGATCTCGGCGGCGTCGGGTTGCATCGCGCGGAGAATCGGATCGATCTGCGCGGGGTGAATGCTCCACATGCGCAGGAATCCGAATTCCGCGCGCGCCCGGCGCGCGTCGTCGTACACCGCCTGCGGATCGCCGATCGCGCGGGTGATGCCGTGCGCGGGAATGCGATGGTGCGCCAGCGCCGCTGCCGCCGTCTCGCACTTCGCGCGGCGGACGAGCGGGTGGTCGAACTGGCCGGGGCTTTCCATGGCCGCGGCAGGAATCGCGCCGCGGTGAGCGCTGACGAAATCCAGCGTGCCGAAGTCGAGGCTCGCCACGCCGGGTAGCGCGGCGATCGTCCAGGCATCGCGCACGGCGCCGTGCGTCTCGACCAGCACGCTCACTGCGATCTCGCGGCCGAGGCCGCGGCGGGCATCCTCCAGCGCCAGGGCGTCGAGGAAACGCTCGACCTCCGCGGCGGATTCGGCCTTGGGCAGCGTCAGGAAGGCGAGCCGGTCCCCGGCATCACCGACGAGAATCCCGAGCTCGGCACGCCACGACGGATGACGCGTGCCGTGCAGGCGCGCGCCGACGCGGTCGTGCCGGTTGGCGTCGCTGGCGATGAGGGCGGCCAGGGTCCGCGCGTGCTCGAGCTCGCGGCCCACAGGCGCGCCGTCCTCGCAGTCGGCCGCGATGTCGAAGACCGGGCCGCGCTCGGCCTGCAACGCCATCGCCTGCGCGACGTGCTTCGCGTTCCCGGCGTAGTGCACGCACGGCGGCCACGCCGGCACCGACCCGGCCCGATCGAAGAGCGCTGCATCGGGCGACAGGCGGGCCGTCATGGCGGGCGCGGGCGCGAGTGGGCAGGTCGGGCGCGCGTCTAGCCGAGCAGCGACGCCACGCCGGCGCGCTCTTCCTCGAGCTCCTTCAGCGTGGCGTTCATCCGCTCGCGGGAGAACTCGTCAATATCGAGGCCGGTGACCCGCGTGTACTCGCCACCGGCAGTCGTCACGGGGACGCCATAGATCACATCCTGCGGGATGCCGTAGCTGCCATCCGACGGGACGCCCATGGTCGCCCATTTGCCCTGCGTGCCCAGCACCCAGTCGTGCATGTGGCCGATCGCCGCGTTGGCGGCCGACGCCGCCGACGACAGGCCACGCGCCGCGATGATCGCCGCGCCGCGCTTGCCGACCGTGGGCAGGAAGACGGTGCGGTTCCAGTTCTCGTCGTTGATCATCGCCTTCACCGATTGGCCGTCCGCGGTCGCGAAACGGTAGTCGGCGTACATCGTCGGCGAGTGATTGCCCCACACGCAGAGCTTCTCGATCGAGTCGACCGGCTTGCCGGTCTTCGCCGCGAGCTGCGTCAGTGCGCGGTTGTGGTCGAGGCGAAGCATGGCAGTGAAATTCTTCTTCGGCAGCGAGGGCGCCGACTTCATCGCGATGTAGGCGTTGGTGTTCGCCGGATTGCCGACGACGAGCACACGGATGCCCCGGGCGGCGACCGCGTCGAGCGCCTTGCCCTGCTCGATGAAGATCTTGGCGTTCTCCATCAGCAGATCCTTGCGCTCCATGCCGGGCCCGCGCGGCTTGGCGCCGACCAGGAGCGCGTAGTCGGCGTCCTTGAACGCAACCTTCGGGTCGCCGGAGCCGGTCATTCCGGCCAGCAGCGGAAACGCCGAATCCTCGAGCTCCATCATCACTCCCTGCATCGCGGCCTGCGCCTTGTCCATGGGCAGCTCGAGCAGCTGGAAAATGACCGGCTGGTCAGGGCCCAGCATCTCCCCCGTCGCAATGCGGAACAGCAGGGAGTATCCGATCTGGCCGGCGGCACCAGTGACTGCGACGCGGACGGGTTTTTTCATGGGGGGCTCCGTGGAAGGGAAAGTTGGGAGGCAGTGCTAGGTTTCGGGCGATTGCCGATGGAGCGTAGCGCAATGTCCGCCCCCGGGATGTTGCGTTGCGTCAAATGCGGCTGCTTCATTCACGTGCATTCTTGCCGTAACCTCCGATGCCGGTGGGTCGATTCTAGGCCCGCCGTGGATCGTGTGTCAACCAAGTCTTATATCTTTTACATGACAAAAGACATGAGATAGACATCCCTCCGCGGGCAGCCGATAATGGCGGCTCGGGCGCGGCCCCGGCATCGGCCGAACCCGCCTTCCGCCGTGCCGTCCGCGGACGCGACTGCCACGGCCGAACGTCATGTCGAATCCTGCGCCCTCATTCCAGCCGCTCTATCTGCAGATCAAGGCGCTCCTCGAGCGGGGACTCGATGCCCGTGAATGGTCGCCCGGGGCGGCCATCCCGAGCGAGAACGTCCTGGCGGCGCGGTTCGGTGTCTCCCAGGGGACCGTGCGCAAGGCCATTGCCGCGCTGGCAGCGGACAACCTGGTCGTCCGCCGGCAGGGCAAGGGCACGTTCGTGGCGACCCACACCGAGGAAAAGTCGTCGCTGTTCCGGTTCCTCCGCATCCGCCGCAACGATGAGCACGACGAGTCTCCGGACAGCCGCCTCCTCGACGTCCGCCGCGGCAGGGCGTCGGCGAAAGCTGCCCGGCTGCTTGGCCTCGGACCGGGCGCTCCGGTCATCCTGCTTCGCCGCGTGCTGGAATACTCGGGCGAACCGGTCGTGCTCGACGAGATCACGTTGCCGGGGGGGCTCTTCAAGGGGCTGACCCGATCGCGCGCCGAGGCGTACCAGGGCTCGATGTACAGCCTCTTCGAGACCCAGTTCGGCGTGCGCATGCTGAAGGCGCAGGAAAAGCTCCGCGCAGTTGCGGCCGACGCGGCGACCGCCGAGATCCTCGGCACGGCCCCCGGTACACCTCTGCTCTCGGTCGACCGCGTGACGCTCACGTACGGCGACCGTCCGGTCGAAGTGCGACGCGGGCTGTGCGTGACCCACGCCTATCACTATCTGAACGAGCTCCACTGACGCGCGGACGTCGCGCGCCGAC
>CAYGYQ010000260.1:0-4230 GCA_964354035.1 uncultured Bordetella sp. | reverse complement strand
ATGAACAGCGTCAGCTCGCCGGCTTCGGTGAAATCGGCCTGCGCCGCGAAGAAGGCCAGCGAGGCAAACCGCTCGTCGCCGTCGCGCGCCATCGCCGCTGCGGCGATCGCCAGCAGCGTGCCGCCCAGGCAATAGCCGACGCCGTGGACTTTCTGCTTCGGCACGATTGCCGACACCGCGTCGAGCGCCGTCATCAGGCCCACAGTCCGGTAGTCCTCCAGCGACAGCTCGCGATCCTCGGGCCCGGGGTTCTTCCACGAGATCATGAAGACGGTGTAGCCACGCCCCGTCAGAAACCGGACCAGCGAGTTGTGCGGCGAGAGGTCGAGGATGTAGTACTTCATGATCCATGCCGGCACGATCAGCACCGGCTCGGGCCGCACGGTGCCGGTCGCGGGCGCATACTGGATCAATTCGATCAGCCGGTTGCGGTAGACGACCTTGCCCGGCGTGACGGCGAGGTTGCGGCCGACCGCGAAGGCTTCCGCGCCGACGGGCGGGCGCCCGCTGACGGCGCGATCCCAGTCTTCGGCGAAATTCTGCGCACCGCGAACGAAGTTCATCCCCCCATCGCGCAACGTGCGCGCGAGCACCTCGGGGTTGGTGAGCGGAAAATTCGACGGCGCCAGCACATCGAGGAACTGCCGCGTCGCGAACGCGACCACGTTTTCGTTCTGCCGGGTGACGCCGCGCACGCCGGTCATCGCGTTGTGCCACCACTGCTGCGTCAGCAGGAACGACTGATAGATGACGTCGTAGGGCGGCTTCTGCCATGCCGGCCCGTTGAAGCGGTGGTCCTGCGGCAGCGGAACGATGCAAGGCTCCGCGCCGTCGCGACGCAGCGCGCGGCGACCGGCATAGTTGGCGAGCCGCACCGCCTTCTTCATCGCCTTCTCTGCCAGCCGCACCTGCTTGCCGGGCGAAAAGGCGACGTGCGCGGCCCAGTCCATGTAGGCGCCGATCATCGCCATCGGCGACAGCCCGGCGGTGAAGCGCGCCGCGGCTGCGTGCACCGAGCGGTCGATGATCTCGGCGAATGCCGTCGATGCGTACGAATCGCGGACGAACGAAGCTTCGGGCGGTGTGGCGACCGTGATGTCGGGCCTCCCCTTCCCCGCGGCGCGCGGCACGAGTGTCATCACGGTCGCCTTTTCCCGCTGGCGCCCGGATCCGCGGGCAACGACAGTTTTGGCCCCAGACCTCGTCTCCGCAGTGGGCATGTCGGTGCGTTGCCTGTCCATGGTCATCCTCTCCGGGCGACGATCGCCGCCTGCCGGATCCATTTTGGACCCCTGGCGGGCAAACCGGCTTGACCGTGGTCAGCGTCGCTGCGCATAGCGGCGCGCGACGATCGGACGCGGGTGGCCTCGGCCGGTTCCCTGGCGCACACGTGAAGTGGGCGCCTGGAGCCAAAGGTCGCTCAGGGCATCTGGATCTTGCCGCCACCGTAGGGCCCGCCGGGGGGCAACGCACCACCCTGCGGGATCACCAGCGACGACGACGCCTGCCGGCGCATCTCGGCGATTTCGCGCATGGCGTGGGCCACCCCCTCTTTGGCCGCCTCCGCGTAATTCGCCACTGCCTCGGCGAGCGTCTTCCCGGGAATCTCGAAGCTGATGGGCAGCGGGCCCACGTTGGTCATCAGCTGCGCTTCGCCGGTATAGACCGTGGAACGCGCCGCATCGGGCGCGCCCGCGTTCGTGACCGGGTGCAGCACACGCAACATGCCGACCGCGCGGTCCGTGTAGATCTCCTCGCGGTAGAGCGAGGTCGCGTCCATTGTCGGCTGCCCCGTGCGGGCGCCTGGGTCGATGGCCATGGGGAATTCCTTCGCAAGGGTTCGAAAACCGTGATTTTACGGGAGTTGCGCCAAGGATTCCCCTCCCGCGCCAGCTTGTAGGAGGGAACGCAGGCATCGTTCGGCGGTCAACGCGCGCCGGCAGTCGCCGTATCTCGCACGCCACGGCTCGGGAGCGAACTTCAGTGCAGCCTCTCCGGCGCGCCGCAGCACTGCTTGAACTTCTTCCCGCTGCCGCAGGGACAGGGATCGTTGCGCCCGATCTTCGGGGACTCGCGACGCACCGTCTGCGGGGGATTGCGCAGCGCGTTCCAGTAGTCGCGCACCTCAACGATGGCGTCGCCGATCGTGTCTTCGCAGGACTTGACGAGATCGCGCCACTCCGCGGGCCGGAACTGGCGCTTCTCCTTCTCCGGCAGCTCGCCCGCGAGCACGACGAACGGAAACAGCAGCTCGTCCACTTCGTCCGGATCGCCCGCTTCGTGCCAACCCGGCGCGGCAGCGTCGACGCCTTCGAGGTATCCGGCGCACCACGTGGCGAGATCTTCCCCGCCGTCTTCGCGGCGATATAGCAGGAGCGCGAAATCGTCGGTCGCGGCGGCGTGCAGGCACTGGTTGTAATAGCGCATCAGGAGCTCCAGCACCTGCTGCGCCTGAGCGGCGCTCTCGTAGCGCGGATCCTCGCCCAGCGCGACCGGTATCCAGCGCGACGGCAACACGGGATCAGGCGCGGCTGCGAGCGCGAAGAACAGGCCCTGCAGCGCATCGAGCGGCATCGCGTCGTCGTGAAACACATCGGAGCCGAGGTGCGCCTCCAGGGTGTCGAGCTCCTGCTGCGACAGCGGTGCTGCTGGCGACGTGGATGTCATCGGCATTGCGCGATTCACGGAGAAAGACGCCGGGTCCGGCGTGAGGTTGCGATTATGAGGTAATCTGCGGGCGTCCGAATTACTCACGTTGCCATTTGCTGATGCGACTTGCCGCGCCACGAGGATCCACCCGGTTTCGCGCCGGCGTCGCGCTGATTTTGATCGCGGGGTCGTTCGGCGGGTGTGCGGCGCTCGAACTGAAAGAGCGCGAGCTCCTCTTTCGTCCCACGCGCGAAGCGGCGGGCTGGTACAGCGGCATGCCCGACGGGGTGCAGGAAATCTACCTCCCTGTCGGCGCGCGGGATGGCAGCGAGCGAATTCACGCATGGTGGTGGCCGGCCGACGATCCCGGGGCGCCCGTCGTCTACTATCTCCACGGCGTGCGCTGGAACCTCACCGGCCAGCTCAACCGCATGTCCCAGCTGCGGCGCTTCGGCTTCTCGGTGTTCGCCATCGACTACCGCGGCTTCGGCAAGAGCGATGGCGAGTTGCCGAGCGAGGCCTCCGTGTACGAGGACGCCCACGCCGGCTGGCAGTGGTTGACCGCGCGCGAGCCCGATGCGTCACGGCGCTACATCTATGGCCACTCGCTCGGCGGCGCGGTCGCCATCGATCTGGCCACGAATCTTCCCGGCGATGGCGCGGGCGCGAAGGGACTGATCGTGGAGTCGTCGTTCACGTCGCTGTCCGAGCTGGTTTCGGAAATGGGCTACGGCTGGGTGCCCGCGCGCATGCTGCTGACGCAGAAGTTCGACTCGATCGAGAAGATCCGGCAGATCCGGATGCCCGTGCTGATCGTGCACGGCGCCGACGATCGGTATGTGCCGCCGCGTCTGAGCGAGGCGCTCTACGCGGCGGCCCCGTCGCCCAAGAGGCTGCTGCTGATCCCGAACGGAACGCACAACAACAGCGCGTGGACGGGTGATGCCGATTATCGTCTCGCCATGCGGGAACTCTTCGGATCGGCCGGCCAGGGATCGACCGATCCCAAGGCCCCCGTCGTCGTCTTGCGCCCTGCGGGCGGGATGCCGGCGGTCAACCGGGGGCCGGGCCACGGCGTTCTGGAATCGAAGGGCATGGAAAGATAGGCCGAACTCGCCCCGCATCGGCGAGTCGAACAGGTTGTGCGGTTCCCGAGGGGAAAATCATGAAGAAACTTGCACTTGCGCTGGCTCTGATCGGTGCCGTCGCGTTTGCCTGTGACATTGCCGTGGCCCAGGGACGTGGAGGCGGAGGAGGTGGTGGTGGCGGCGGATCACCGGGCGGCAGCATGCGCGGTGGTGGTGGCGGCGGAGCACCGGGCGGCAGCATGCGCGGCGGTGGCGGTGGGTCCGGTGGTGCCTGGCATGGTGGCGGGTCCGGCGGCAGCTGGCGTGGTGGCGGGTCCGGCGGCAGCTGGTCCAATGGCGGCTGGCATGGCGGCGGCTGGCATGGTAGCCGTTGGCATGGCGGCGGCTGGTCCAACAGCGGATGGCGTGGCGGCTGGTGGGGCCCGAACGTCGGCGTCGTCGTGGGTGGCCCAGGCTTCTGGGGCTGGGGTGGGGGCTGGGGTGGGGGCTGGGG
>CAYGYQ010000259.1:0-4270 GCA_964354035.1 uncultured Bordetella sp. | reverse complement strand
ACCTGAACGATTCGGCGCTGCGTTTTTCCGCCGTCGTGAACCGCGCGTCACGCGCTGGCAGCGCCAACCCCACCGAGCTCGATGCGGAACAGACTGGCTTCATCGTCGACGCCTCGCGCAAGCTCGGCTTCGATGTCATCAAGGTGGATCCGACGGCCATCCCGAAGCTGCCGCCGCGCTCGCACGCCTTCTGGTTCGAGGATCCCTGGGTCAGCGGCGACCTGCTCGGCTTGTTGTTGTTGAACGCCGAACCGCAGCGGCGCGGCCTGGAGCCCCAGGTGGGCCCCCTCGGCGCCCGCTACTGGACCTTTCCGCCGGACTTCAAGGACCGCGTGCAACGGCTGTTCACGCCCGCCTCGGCGGCTTCAAGCCCGCGCTAGACAACACCAGCGGGCACCATCCGGCGGCGACCTGCGCCCGTGCGTCCGCAGTCAACAGTCAACACGGTCCGCTGGTGAAGCGCTCTGCCAGAATGCTTGAGGTCGATCTGGCTCCGCCAGATCGTTCTCCGAGTGGTGCGAGTCGATCGATCTTGATGGTGACTTTCAACTACACGGTGATGGCAGGAGGGCCGCGAGACGATCGCGCAACGGCAGCAGCGGCAGGCGCAGCGGGCTGGTCGCACCGTAGGCCCCCGGGCACTACCTGGCGGGCGTCGCGGGGCGCAACCGCGGACGTGGCTCCGCTGGCTGGGCTGCACCGGTTTCCCCTCGGGGCCGCGCGGGAGGCTGTCCGATCTGGCTCGGCAGGCGCCACGGCGTAGAGCTGAATTTCTCGACCAGAAAATGGAGCACGGCCTCGAGCCTAGGCGGTCGGCGGCGCACTGGCGCGTAGACGGCGTGCAGCGGCAGCGGCTCAGGCTGGTGCGCGTCCAGCAGGATCGGCACGAGCAGTCCGCCCTGGATCGCCGGGCCGACGACGAGGTCCGCCAGACGGATGATCCCGAGCCCCGCCAGCGCCGCCTCGTACAGCGTCTCGGCATTGTCGATGGCGAGATTGCCGCGCACGGGGATCGACCGCGTTCCGCGGGGACCGCGGAACGGCCACTCGATCTGCCCGGGCACGCCGGCGAGGGTCAGGCAGTTGTGGTGCGCAAGCTCCTCCGGCGTTCGCGGCGTGCCGTGGCGCTCGAGGTACCCGGGTGCCGCGGCGATCACGCGTTCGAACTCGCCGATGCGGCGCGCCGCGAGATTGAGCTCGCCAAGCGGGCCGAACCGGATCGCGAGGTCAAGTCCGGCGTCGACCAGGTCGAGCTGGTACTCGGTGATGACGAGGTCGATCGAGAGCTCGGGGTAGCGGGCCATGAACTCGGGCAGCGCCGGCACCAGCGCGAAGTTGGCGAACGCGTTGCCCGTGCCGATCCGTACCCGGCCACGCGGCGCTTGGGAGAAGCGCATGACGTCCGATTCGGCGTCCTCGATCTCGGCGACGATCCGCTGCACGCGCTCGAAGTAGAGCGTGCCTTCGGCGGTGAGCGCCATCCGGCGCGTGGATCGCTGCAGCAGACGCACGCCCAGCCTGCGCTCGAGCCGCGTGACGAGCTTCGAGACGGCCGACGGGGTGACCCCGAGGTCGCGTGCCGCGCGCGTGAATCCTTTGCGCTGCACGGTGCGCACGAACGCGAGCATCGCCAAGCCGGATTCCATGCTTGCTCCGTCGACAGGTCAATTGTTTCCATTTTGTCACAAAAAATGTTCCGCGCGACGGGATTGTCGGCAAGACGCCACGCAGTTAGCGTACCGGGGTAGGGAGTTCACCTGAAATCGATCGGAGACGCTCATGGCCCGCTTCAATCCCGACACCTACCCCCACCATCAGTCGTTCGACGCGCACGCACACGCGCTTCGGCGCGAGGAGTTGGCCCATCTGGCGGCGCTCGCGCGCGAGCGGATCGTGCTTGTATTGCGGCGGGCTCGTCGGCTTGTCGCGAGCGATAACAACTCCAACGTCGCCGCCACGTAGTCTGGAATCGTCCTCGGCGCCGGCATTGTCGGCGTGACCGGCGCGTGGTTCCTTGCCCGTGAAGGGAACGACGTCACGGTGGTCGACCGACAACCCTGCCCCGGCGTACTTCGACTTCCAGTGATGGCAGGTCGCAGCGCCGATCCCGTGCTTGCGTGTCAGTTGCGCTACCGTCACCCCGGCCCCTCAGGGAGCCGGCCATTTTTCCGACGGTCAACCCGTGGAACGCGGCTCGCCTTCCAGAAACCAAAAAAATCGGGCCAGCGGCCCGATTTCTGAAACGTGGCGCTGAAACGAGTCAGCACCCGAGGCGTGCTTACTTCTTGGGGGCGTCCGGCTTCTTCTCGCCGTCCATCAGCTTCTTGCACTCGGCCTTCATCTTGTCGTCGGCCGTCTTCGCATCCATCTTTTTGCAGGCTTCCATCTTCTTGGCCTTGTCCGCATCGCTCATCGCGCCGCCGTGAGACGCGGCGAATGCGCCAACGGAAGCGGTGGCAAAGGCCGCGGCAATCAACATCGACATCAACTTGTTCATGTATAAACTCCCGAGTTTGGGTTGGAAAGGAACGTTCTTGATGAACGTGGCCGCGAGTTTAGAGCAAGAATGACCGCAAGTCATCCTATCACCCCCTTGTTTTCACAGGCTATTGCGGTATTGCTGCCGCCTTTGGCGGTTTTCGCCTTGATGGGCGCTTGTCTGGCGCCCCTTCACCTGCTGGCCGCCCCGCGTCTGCCGTCCGATCCGGCCGAGGTGCTGGAGCGCCTGCCGCTGCGGCCAGGAGACGCCACGGCAGGCGAATTGGCCGGCCTGCGGGCGGCCGTAACCCGAGCAGCCAGGGAGGCTCCGGCCGATCCATTCCCGGCCGCCCAACTGGCCGGGCGCTACTACGAACTGGCCGTTGCCCGGGGCGATCCGCGTTATATCGGCTATGCCGATGCGGTCTTGGCGCCGTTTGCCCGGAGCCGGACCCCGGACGTGCTGGCGGTTCGCGGGCAGTTGCGGCAATTCCGCCACGACTTCGACGGGGCGCTGCAGGACTTCGCCGGCGCGCTCGAGGCCGACCCGCAATTTGCCTCGGCCCACGCCTGGCGCGGCGCTATCTACCTGGTCCAGGCGAACTACGCGGCGGCAAAGTCCGAATGCGATGCCCTGCTGGCACTGGACCGCGCCACGCTATACGGAGGCTGCATCGGGCTGGTGCTCGCCTATGGTGGCCGGATGGAAGCCGGATCCGCCGCCTTGCAGCGTGCTCTGGATGAGACCCGTGACGCAGGCAACCGGTTGTGGCTGCTCACCCGCCTGGGCGAGGTGGCGGCTTGGCGCGGGCAGCCGGAACAGGCCGAAAAGCACTACCGCGCCGCGCTCGCGTTGGGAATCGATGATGGCTACCTGCTGGCCGCCTGGAGCGATTTCCTGCTGGACCGGCAACGCCCCGCCGAAGTGGTGAAGTGGCTGGCCGGATGGGAAGCCTCCGATGGACTGCTCCTGCGGCTCGCATTGGCCGAGACTGCACTCAAGCAGCCCGCCGCCAAAGCGCATGTGCAGGCGCTGGCGGACCGGTTCGCCGCGGCGAAGGTACGCGGCGACACGACCCACCGGGCGGAAGAGGCTCGGTACCTCATGCACCTGGCCGGCGATCCGGCCGCCGCGCTCGCCATGGCCGCCGCCAACTACCGGGTGCAGCGCGAACCCCGCGATGCCCGAGTGTTGCTGGAAGCGGCCATCGCGGCGAAGGATGCCGGCGCGGCGCAGCCGGCGCGCGACTGGCTGCGGTCCAGCGGATTCGAGGACGCGCATTTGCGGCAATTGGGATTGGCGTCAGCGCCATGACGCTGCGCAGATTCCTGTGTCTGATGCTCTCGCTCTGCGCATGGGTTGCCGTGCCGGCCATGGCGCACAAGGCGAGCGACAGCTATCTGGTGCTGCAGGTGAAGGGCCGAGAAGTGGCCGGCCAATGGGACATCGCCCTGCGCGACATCGACTTCGCCATCGGCCTCGACGCCAACGGCGACGGCGACATCACCTGGGGTGAAGTGCAGGCGCGCCACGCCGATATCGCCGCCTGGGCGCTGGGGCGGCTGAAGCTGGAGCGCGGGGGCGACTGCGCGCTGAAGGCGGCGGAGCACCTGGTGGACAACCACACCGACGGCGCCTATGCGGTGCTGCGACTCACCGGCACGTGCCCGACCGACTCACAGGCGCTGACGTTGGGCTACCGGCTCCTGTTCGACATCGACCAACTGCACCGCGGCCTGCTGCGGCTGGAGGTGGATGGCGTCTCGCACACCTCGGTGCTGGGGCCGGACA